>NZ_PIRF01000013.1 GCF_003049705.1 Campylobacter concisus | reverse complement strand
TACGAACACCAAAAAAGATCTTATGAACTAATACTTCATAAGTATTTCACAAATAAATTTGATGAAACTTATGCTGTTAAGAATATATCTTATGAACCTTATTCAAATAAAACAAGTGAATATACCTACTATCCTATAGAGATATACTCATCTTTTATAAATATAGATCTAAAAAGAACTATCATAGGAGGAAGACTATCTAGTGGAGGACTAGACTATCATAACTTCTTCTACTATGATATAAATACCACTACAAACAAACTAGTCTCTAATCTATCAAAAGATATAAGTCTAGATACTATGATATCTTATCTATGCCTAGATGAGCTAAGAACAGATAATAAAACTGATGAAGAGTTCTTTAACAACCTAAACAAAAGAAACAAGAAGCTAGCATATTCACCAAAAGAGCTTATGCTACAAGGGGTTAAAAGAGAACTAGATATAAGCCCATCAAACTCAATAGATATAAAACAAAGAGAGGAAATTTATGATATGTATAAGACAAGTAAAAGCACCTCAAAACAAGCCTTGCCAATAGACAAATACAACGAAGCTATGGAGATACTAGAAGACTTTAAAAATGGAAATTTAAACACTAATGGATCAGAAGTAGATAATAAATCAAGAAGACTACTAAAAGCACTAGATGTAATAGGCAATAATAATGTAAAGGGTATGTATGTGGGGTGTAGGGAAAGTTGGAAAGAAAATGAAAATTTAGAGGAAAAAACTATCCCTCCTCGCCTAATCGGTCGTTTAGCCACCACCATAGTCATGGAAGATGGCTTGTATATAGGATAAAAGATGAAGAAGATTATATTTACAGCTTTAGCTATCTTAGTAATAGCCACATCACTAATAGCAATAGATAAAAGAATGAATAAAGGAAATTTAATGGATAACAATAATACATATATGGTTATAGCTCCAAATGGAATGGAAATACCATTTGATAAAAATACGAATTTGATAGTTGCTGAAAAAAATCCTAATATGCAGTTAGCCCCAGATCTTGCAGCCAAACTAGTCCTTGACTCCCGCTCCATCCTAGACTCATCTCCATATAAAAACTATAAACCACTATACTATAACCCTAAACCAAACTCTTTAGGTCAAACAGACTATCTATCATTTAAACCATGGCTAGATATTAGCTATAAACCAAGTTCAACTAAACTATCACCTTGGACTAAATCAGAAAAAGCTTACTATGAAAGCTTAAAAGATAAGAGAGATAGATATATCTATCTAGTAAAAAGAAGTAATCTAAAATGCACTATGATAGATATCCCTGAAGATGCTATAGGTAGAGTAGATAGCAATGGCAAACTAACTAAACCTGAATATGCTGAAATTTATGATGAAGTAGATAGAAATAAAAATACA
>NZ_PIRF01000012.1 GCF_003049705.1 Campylobacter concisus | reverse complement strand
TTCAAACTATCCAGATGATGGCTCAGTAGCAAAGATAGTAAATCCTAATCCAAATTTAAAAGTGTTTGGATCGGATAATGCAGATAAAATAACCGTAGACGGCGCAAAAATAGAATCTGTATATGGTGGAGTTGGAAACGATAACGTTGATCTAAAAGACGGTGCTGAGACAATTGGTATTTCCGGCGGTTCGGGTGAAGACAAAATTTCGGTAGATAATTCTAAGGTAACTTCAGATATCTTGGGTGGCTCTGAAGACGATATTATAAAAGTAAGTAATAATTCCGAAGTTAAAAACATAGGCGGCAACGACGGTATGGATACCATAAACGTCGAAAACGCTACGGTAAGAGGAAATATCCGCGGCGGCGCAGGAGACGACGTTATAACTGCCAAAGGAAGTTCTTCGATAAACAATATACTTGGAGACGCTGGAAAAGATACTATAACTTTAGAGGACGGCGCCAAAGTCGTAGGGCAGATAAGAGGCGACACCAAAACTATGAACGATATATACGAAAAGCAGGTAAATCCGGCTTTAGATATAGTAGATAGCGGTGCCGATGCCGATACTATAACTTTAAGCGGTGCGGGAACCAGTGCGCAACATATATTTGGCGGAGACGGTGCTGATATCATCACTGTAAAAAATGGCGCAAAAGTAACAGGAGAAGTAAGGGGCGACGAAGGAGGTGATAAAATAACTGTATCTGGCGACCAAACATATGTTAGCGCTATAAACGGTAGAGGTGGCGATGATACTATCCTAGTAGAAAAGGGCGCAAACGTAGACGGTATAGTCGGAAGATGGGGTAATGATAGTATAACTGTAACCGGAAAGGGTACTACGGTAAAAGAATATATTCACGGCGACGACGGTGACGATACGATTAAAGTTTTGGACGGTGCCGTCGTTAAGGGTGATATTGAAGGTAATGCTGGTAACGATATTATAGAAATCGACGGAGGAGCTAATAAAGAAGGTTTTGTCGGTGGTAAAATTATTAGTGGAGATGGCGATGATATCGTTACAATAAGAAATACAGATCTAAACAAAATAAACAACGACTATAATAAAAACGTTAAAGTAGATACCGGAACTGGAAACGATACCGTAAATTTACATAACGTTGTCGTAAATGATACTAATATCTGGACTAAAGAGGGTGACGATACGGTAAATACGACCGATACTATTTTTAAGACGACAAGTATAACACAAGGAACTGGAATAGGAACTGGAAGCGGTAATGATATTATAAATATAAATTCAGGGTCTAATTTCGAAAGCGGTACGCATATAAGTGCAGGCGAAGGTAATGATAATATCAATATAAATAACGGTGCTCATCTAAACGGAGGTCACGTTTATGGCTACGAAGGCAACGATACTATAAATATAAATTCTGGAGCTACTTTGACGAACTCTTCAGTGCGAGGCAATGAGGGCAATGATACTATAAGTATAGATAACGGAGCTAGTATAAATAATTCCGGTAATATAGCCTTAAACGGGGATGAGGGCAATGATACTTTAGTTTTGAAAAACGGAGCTTCTTCTGGATTTAATAACTTAAATTTTGAAAACAAAGTATCTCTAACTCATACAAACGGGGACGTAAATATAACCGATATGGAAGGCGATAAAACCGTGGATCTATCCCAGTTATCTGCCATAACTGATAACAACGTAAAATCCATCGATATGACGGGCGTAAACGGTGCAAAACTAAACATCACCGCACAAGACGTGCTAGACGCCAATAAAACTACCGGTGATACTCTTACCGTAAAAGGCGGTAGCGACGATACCGTTCATAAGACAGATACATCCTCATGGCAAAATAATAATGACGGAACGTATTCTACGACCGTAAATGGCGAAACGGTAAGTATTAAAATAGAAAATAACATTACACTGGATTTATAATATCTTATTTAAAACCCAAGAATTTCTTGGGTTTTTTATTTAAATAATTTTATTTGTAGTTTTTGATTTTTACCCTTTGGCGAGCCATAGAAATAAGCAAGAATATTAATTAATCTTTTTTAAAAGACATTCACTAAAAATATGTAAATTAAAAAATTATTGATGTTTTTAAATTTTTGATTATAAATTTATAGTATTTATAATAGATAGTTAGTATAACTGGAATGTGTTTTTACTATTAGATTAAAAAGAAAAAAGCCATAAGATTAGTAAATAAAAATGCACAGAACGCAGTCATAACATGATTTTAGAAGTTAAAGATGATACGCTAGTACTTTAAATTATATAAAGTTGATTTAATTCCAAGGAAAAAGTCTTTGGGTTAATCTTTTTGTATAACTAAAATCTTATAAAATTTTTTATCTTTTCTATTTGTTATAAATCTACGAAATTATATTAAACAACCTGTTTTAAAGCTATTTCGCCTATTTTTTATATATTATAAAAATCTCACATCGTACCCCAGTACAATAGACAAGCTCTTCTAAAATTTATATAATTCATTCAAAATTTCAAATAATATAAACAATAAGGAGAACATG
>NZ_PIRF01000011.1 GCF_003049705.1 Campylobacter concisus | reverse complement strand
ACTCCTAGTGCATTCCAACATAAAGACGGTTGGTATGTAAGCAATGATGGTAAACTAGCTATTGGTCAAGATGATGCTAAAGACCTAGCGGTAACTAGCACAGCAAAAGCTTCAAACTATCCAGATGATGGCTCAGTAGCAAAGATAGTAAATCCTAATCCAAATTTAAAAGTGTTTGGATCGGATACTACCAATGATATAATCATAGACGATACTCACATAAATTTGGTAAAAAGTGGTGTAGGAACTGATGATGTTAAATTTCTAAATAATGCCACAGTGGACTGGATGTCAAGCGGAAGTAGTGCAGATAGAGTAGAACTGCCTAACGGATCTTCTGTAAATAACACAATTATAGTAACCGAGGGTGGTGAAGATGTGGTTAATATCGATGCAACATCTTTTAATGGCAGCACTGTAAATACTGGAGCTGATAACGATACTGTTAACATAAATACAAATATTACCGCAACGGCTCAATCAAATATTGCAACCGAAGATGGCTCAGATACTGTAAATATAAAAAGCGGTATAACACTCACTAATGTAAATGTAGATATGGGTGCAGGTGAAGATAAGATAAAGATCAATGACAGTAAATTAAATTCTACTGATCGTATAACATTTAAAGGCTCTACGCTAAGTACAGGAAGCGATACAGCAGCTGACGATAATGACGTAATAACTATTTCAAACGCTACATTTATGGAAAGTAGTCCAGGTAAATACTCTAATGTATATACGAAAAACGGAGATGATATTGTTACTGTAAAAGACCGAACTATATTCCAAGATAATTCAGTCATTACAACTGGACGAGGCAACGATAAAGTATATTTAGAAAGTGGCATTCAATTCAATAAAGCTACCGTTTGGGCTGATGACGGAGATGATGAGATATATATTAACGGAGCGGAATTTAACGGTCCTAGAGGTATAGGCGGAGTATCTGGCGGAGCTGGAAACGATAAAATTTTCATTAACGATGGAACTAAATTTACCGGCGGCTCTATACTAGGCGACGGCGGAGCTACGCTTGATCCTATAAATGGACCGGGAAATGATGAGATAACTATTTCAGGTACAAATACCGTTCTAGATAACGTAAAGATAGATACTGGCGATGCTAATGCTAATGCGGTTGGCGGAGCTAAAGATACTGTAAAAATCGAGGATGCGAAACTTAAGTACACTAATATTACGTCTGGTAATGGTAATGACAAGATAACAATAACCGGAAACGCAAATTTAACCGGCGGATATAACAAGAGTGGAAGCGGTGACGATACTATAACAGTAAGCGGCAATGCAATCTTAAATAACACGTATCTTCAAGGGGAACAAGGTAGCGATACTATAACTATAGGCGGCAACGTTAAGGCTAAAGGTGGTAATTTTAACACCGGAGCTGGAGAGAATGATAAGATAGAAATCAAAGATAATGCCGAGTTGGATGGTACTACATTGCAGTTTGAAGGCGGTAAATCAACAGATAAAGCTACTCTAAACATAACCGGAAACGCCGTACTAAAAGATGTAACGATACAAGCTTCTCAATCTCTAGGCAAGCAATATATGAATTTCCATCAAAGTGGCGAAGCTAGAGTAAAGAGCCTTATGGGTAGCCAAAACAAAGACGTTATAGATATAGCGGGCGACTTTACTTATACTAATACCAATCATCTTCAAACTCACGGCGGAGACGATGAGATAAAGATGCACGGAGGAGCTAAAGTAACAGTCAAAGCAGATATGGGCGAGGGCATTGATACTTTAACAATAGATAATGCTACGCTTAAAGATTCTCAAGTGAATATGGATGGCGGTAACGACGAAGTAAATATAAATGCCGGAGCAAATTTAACCGGCACAAGAATTTATACCGGCGACGGTAATGATACGGTGAATGTAAGAGGCGGTACGTTTAGCGAAGCAGAGATCGGACTAGACAAGGGTAAAAATGAAGTAAATATAGAGTCTGGCGCGGTATTTGGCGACCAAGATCCGAGTCTTTTCTATGGCCAGCATAAAACTTATATAAGATCAGATCATAGGGATTATTATAGTTCAGAAGATACCATAAACGTTAAAGCCGGTGCTACTGTCAAAAACGCCGAAATACAAACTCACGGAGGAGAAGATACTCTAAATGTAGATGGCTCTATCATAAACTCTAATGTTGATATGGGCAAAGGCAATGACGAGATAAATATAAATTCTGGAGCGAATTTAACCAAAGCAAAAATAAATACAGGCGAAGGTGATGACACCGTCTCTATCGGTAAAAACGCAAGCATAGACGGCAGCTCTACTATCGACGGCGGAGCCGGCATCGATACGCTAAAAATTGCCGACGGCAGTATAGATTTTAGCAGAGTTAAAAATTTTGAAAAACTAGATTTAACCCAAGGCGATCATAATGTAACTCTATCGGCCAAAGATGTTTTAGATATGACCGATAATAACAACAAACTAAGAATAGACGGCGATAGAGGCGATAATCTTGGTCTTACAAGTAAGGGTTGGGTTGAAGATACTAGTGCCAACATTACTGGTTATAAAGTCTACACTAATACAGAGGGTGTACATACTGTAACTCTAGAAGTTAAAGACGAAGTACACGTATTTTAAATCTAACTAACTAATCCCAAAGGAAAATTCCTTTGGGATATTTTTTCATTTCTATAAATTTCTAATTTAATCACCTTAAAACTCAAATTTAATCAGCAAATTTAAAATTATTAATTCAGTAAATACTCACATCGTACCCCAGTACAATAGACAAGCTCTTCTAAAATTTATATAATTCATTCAAAATTTCAAATAATATAAACAATAAGGAGAACATG
>NZ_PIRF01000010.1:1493-6347 GCF_003049705.1 Campylobacter concisus | reverse complement strand
GTTCTTTTAACTTACAATTGTTAAACTATTAGTCAATCTTTGAAATCTAAACAAGTGATCGATTGAGCCAGTCTATTATTTTATAATTTATAATAGATTAGACAAACTAATAAATAAAACTAAAAGTTTTTTTGATTAAAAACTTCATAATAAAATCCTATCAAATAAATTTTGCTAGGTAATTAATATGGAGAGTTTGATCCTGGCTCAGAGTGAACGCTGGCGGCGTGCCTAATACATGCAAGTCGAACGGACAAGTAAGAGCTTGCTCTTATGAGTTAGTGGCGCACGGGTGAGTAATGTATAGCTAATCTGCCCTACACTAGAGGACAACAGTTGGAAACGGCTGCTAATACTCTATACTCCTGTCTTACATAAGTTAGATAGGGAAAGTTTTTCGGTGTAGGATGAGGCTATATTGTATCAGCTAGTTGGTGAGGTAATGGCTCACCAAGGCTATGACGCATAACTGGTCTGAGAGGATGATCAGTCACACTGGAACTGAGACACGGTCCAGACTCCTACGGGAGGCAGCAGTAGGGAATATTGCTCAATGGGGGAAACCCTGAAGCAGCAACGCCGCGTGGAGGATGACACTTTTCGGAGCGTAAACTCCTTTTGTTAGGGAAGAATAATGACGGTACCTAACGAATAAGCACCGGCTAACTCCGTGCCAGCAGCCGCGGTAATACGGAGGGTGCAAGCGTTACTCGGAATCACTGGGCGTAAAGGACGCGTAGGCGGATTATCAAGTCTCTTGTGAAATCCTATGGCTTAACCATAGAACTGCTTGGGAAACTGGTAATCTAGAGTGAGGGAGAGGCAGATGGAATTGGTGGTGTAGGGGTAAAATCCGTAGAGATCACCAGGAATACCCATTGCGAAGGCGATCTGCTGGAACTCAACTGACGCTAATGCGTGAAAGCGTGGGGAGCAAACAGGATTAGATACCCTGGTAGTCCACGCCCTAAACGATGTATACTAGTTGTTGCTAAGCTAGTCTTGGCAGTAATGCACCTAACGGATTAAGTATACCGCCTGGGGAGTACGGTCGCAAGATTAAAACTCAAAGGAATAGACGGGGACCCGCACAAGCGGTGGAGCATGTGGTTTAATTCGAAGATACGCGAAGAACCTTACCCGGACTTGATATCTAACAAATCATCTAGAGATAGAAGAGTGTCTGCTTGCAGAAATGTTAAGACAGGTGCTGCACGGCTGTCGTCAGCTCGTGTCGTGAGATGTTGGGTTAAGTCCCGCAACGAGCGCAACCCACGTCATTAGTTGCTAACAGTTCGGCTGAGCACTCTAATGAGACTGCCTTCGTAAGGAGGAGGAAGGTGTGGACGACGTCAAGTCATCATGGCCCTTATGTCCGGGGCGACACACGTGCTACAATGGCATATACAATGAGAAGCAATATCGCGAGATGGAGCAAATCTATAAAATATGTCCCAGTTCGGATTGGAGTCTGCAACTCGACTCCATGAAGCCGGAATCGCTAGTAATCGTAGATCAGCCATGCTACGGTGAATACGTTCCCGGGTCTTGTACTCACCGCCCGTCACACCATGGGAGTTGATTTCACTCGAAGCCGGAATACTAAATTAGTTACCGTCCACAGTGGAATCAGCGACTGGGGTGAAGTCGTAACAAGGTAACCGTAGGAGAACCTGCGGTTGGATCACCTCCTTTCTAGAGTACATATAGATATTCTCTCACAAGATATCTATAAGAAAGATATTCTCAATCATCCTTGTTTAGTTTTGAAAGATTGATAGACCTATAGGGGCCTATAGCTCAGCTGGTTAGAGTGCACCCCTGATAAGGGTGAGGTCACAAGTTCAAGTCTTGTTAGGCCCACCAGAGAATTTAATTGGGGAATTAGCTCAGCTGGGAGAGCGCCTGCTTTGCACGCAGGAGGTCAGCGGTTCGATCCCGCTATTCTCCACCATAAAATAGTTTAACTATATTAAGTCTAATTAGAGAGCTTAAAAAATTTAAACTTTCTAATTAGACTTTTGTCTAAATGTTCTTTTAATTAATATTGTTAATAGTCACAAGCAAGTTTTAAAAACAATTTTACAGGACTTGTTAAAGATTTAAATTTCTATTCTCTTTGCATTTAATGCAAAAGTTTGACATCACAATCTATTTAGGATTTAAAACTTATCTAAATAGTAGTCAATGCTTTCCGTCTTGAGAGCTAGAATTTAAATACAGTAACATAAAGTTATCTTTAACAAGGAAGTGATGCGAATTAGAATAATCTAATATAGAAAAGGTAAGCTACAAAGAGCAAGTGGTGGATGCCTTGGCTAGTAGAGGCGATGAAAGACGTGCCAGGCTGCGATAAGTCTCGGGGAGCCGTCAAGGGGCTTTGATCCGGGAATTTCTGAATGGGGCAACCCAGTTAAGTGCGAGCTTAACTACCTAATATGGAGCGAACGAGGGGAATTGAAACATCTTAGTACCCTCAGGAAAAGAAATCAAAAGAGATTACGCTAGTAGCGGCGAGCGAACGCGTAAGAGGGCAAACCACTAGTTTACTAGTGGGGTTGTAGGACTGCAATATAGACTAAACTTAGCTAATAGAATAATCTGGAAAGATTAAGCATAGAGGGTGATACTCCCGTATATGAAAGCTTTGTTTTACTTAGCAGTATCCTGAGTAGGGCGGAACACGTGATATTCTGTCTGAAGCTGGGTAGACCACTATCCAACCCTAAATACTACTACTAGACCGATAGTGCACAAGTACCGTGAGGGAAAGGTGAAAAGAACTGAGGTGATCAGAGTGAAATAGAACCTGAAACCATTTGCTTACAATCATTCAGAGCCCTATGATTTATCAGGGTGATGGACTGCCTTTTGCATAATGAGCCTGCGAGTTGTGATGTCTGGCAAGGTTAAGGAAACCCGGAGCCGTAGCGAAAGCGAGTCTTAATAGGGCGTTTAGTCAGACGTTGCAGACCCGAAACGATGTGATCTATCCATGAGCAGGTTGAAACCGGTGTAAGAGCCGGTGGAGGACCGAACCCGCTAGCGTTGAAAAGCTATGGGATGACTTGTGGATAGGGGTGAAAGGCCAATCAAACATCGTGATAGCTGGTTCTCTCCGAAATATATTTAGGTATAGCGTCATGTAGTAATACTAGGGGGTAGAGCACTGAATGGGCTAGGGCATACACCAATGTACCAAACCCTATCAAACTCCGAATACCTAGTGTGTAATCATGGCAGTCAGGCGGCGAGTGATAAAATCCGTCGTCGAGAGGGGAACAACCCAGACTAACAGCTAAGGTCCCTAAATCTCATTTAAGTGGAAAACGATGTGGAGTTACTTAAACAACCAGGAGGTTGGCTTAGAAGCAGCCATCCTTTAAAGAAAGCGTAATAGCTCACTGGTCTAGTGATTCTGCGCGGAAAATATAACGGGGCTAAAATGAGTACCGAAGCTTTAGACTTAGTTTTACTAAGTGGTAGGAGAGCGTTGTATTTGCGTTGAAGGTATACCGGTAAGGAGTGCTGGAGCGAATACAAGTGAGCATGCAGGCATGAGTAGCGATAATTGGGGTGAGAATCCCCAACGCCGTAAACCCAAGGTTTCCTACGCGATGCTCGTCATCGTAGGGTTAGCCGGGTCCTAAGCAAAGTCCGAAAGGGGTATGCGATGGAAAATTGGTTAATATTCCAATGCCAACTATAATGTGCGATGGAAGGACGCTTAGAGTTAAGCAAGCTAGCGAATGGTAGTGCTAGTCGAAAGGTGTAGGTTAAGATCCAGGCAAATCCGGATCTTTTTAAGCCGAGACCCCACAGGCGTTTGAAGTTCTTCGGAATGGATAGCGAATTGCCGATACTGTCGAGCCAAGAAAAGTTTCTAAGTTTAGTTATAGTTGCCCGTACCGTAAACCGACACAGGTGGGTGGGATGAGTATTCTAAGGCGCGTGGAAGAACTCTCTTCAAGGAACTCTGCAAAATAGCACCGTATCTTCGGTATAAGGTGTGCCTAACTTTGTGAAGGATTTACTCCGTAAGCATTGAAGGTTACAACAAAGAGTCCCTCCCGACTGTTTACCAAAAACACAGCACTCTGCTAACTCGTAAGAGGATGTATAGGGTGTGACGCCTGCCCGGTGCTCGAAGGTTAATTGATGACGTTAGCTCTGCGAAGCGTTTGATCGAAGCCCGAGTAAACGGCGGCCGTAACTATAACGGTCCTAAGGTAGCGAAATTCCTTGTCGATTAAATATCGACCTGCATGAATGGCGTAACGAGATGGGAGCTGTCTCGAAGAGGGATCCAGTGAAATTGTAGTGGAGGTGAAAATTCCTCCTACCCGCGGCAAGACGGAAAGACCCCGTGGACCTTTACTACAGCTTGACACTGCTATTGGGATAAAAATGTGCAGGATAGGTGGGAGGCTTTGATCCATAGACGCCAGTTTATGGTGAGCCATTGTTGAGATACCACTCTTTTTTATTCTGATAGCTAACTAGCTTGAGTTATCCTCAAGTAGGACAATGTCTGGTGGGTAGTTTGACTGGGGCGGTCGCCTCCCAAAATGTAACGGAGGCTTACAAAGGTTGGCTCAGAACGGTTGGAAATCGTTCGCAGAGTATAAAGGCAAAAGCCAGCTTAACTGCGAGACATACACGTCAAGCAGGGACGAAAGTCGGTCTTAGTGATCCGGTGGTTCTGTGTGGAAGGGCCATCGCTCAAAGGATAAAAGGTACCCCGGGGATAACAGGCTGATCTCCCCCAAGAGCTCACATCGACGGGGAGGTTTGGCACCTCGATGTCGGCTCATCGCATCCTGGGGCTGGAGCAGGTCCCAAGGGTATGGCTGT
>NZ_PIRF01000010.1:0-1454 GCF_003049705.1 Campylobacter concisus | reverse complement strand
CGTGAGACAGTTCGGTCCCTATCTGCCGTGGGCGTAAGAAGATTGAGGAGAGTTGACCCTAGTACGAGAGGACCGGGTCGAACCAACCACTGGTGTACGAGTTGTTCTGCCAAGAGCACCGCTCGGTAGCTATGTTGGGATGTGATAACTGCTGAAAGCATCTAAGCAGGAAGCCAACTCCAAGATGAATCTTCTTTTAAGAGCTCATATAGACTATGTGTTTGATAGGCTGGGTGTGTAATGGATGAAAGTCCTTTAGCTGACCAGTACTAATAGCTCGTCTGCTTATCTTTTAATAAGCATCACTTCCTTGTTAAGGATAAAAACTTAATAAGATATGTTTTTATAAAACTTTGTTTATGACTTTTAACTTTATCAAGTAGTGTTAAATAAGAGATTTATCTGATATATCTTTTATTTAACACTGCCCGTGACTATACAGACGAGGAAACGCCTTGCTCCATCTCGAACCAAGAAGCTAAGCTCGTCCTGGCTGATGATACTCTCCCTTACTGGGATGTTGGAAAAGTAGGTCGTTGCGGGCTTTGTTAATTTTTAATATTCTTTATCTAAACAATCATCTTTTAATATTTATATTCTTAAATAATTAGACTTTTTATCTTTACATTTATAAATATTTTTTAGTTTATGCTTTTATACGAGTGTTGACTAAAAACACCAAATATGATAGACTCCAAACCCAAATTTACCCAAAAAGGACAAAAATGAAAAAGATTATAATCTCACTATTGGCAGCAGCTTCTACATTACTAGCAGCCATAAATTTAAACACCGCCACAAAAGAAGAGCTAATGAGTTTAGATGGTATAGGATCTTCAAAGGCAGATGCAATAATAGAGTATAGAAAAGCGAATAAATTTAACTCAATAGAAGATATAAAAAATGTAAATGGTATAGGTGATAAGACATTTGAAAATTTAAAATCAGATATATCAGTATCAGGCACTACAAAGATAGATGACACAAAATCTAAAATAAAATCTAAAAAAGATGAGATAAAAGAAAAAGCAAGTAAAAAGAGTGATGAATTAAAAGAGAAAAAAGATAGTGCTAAAGATGATAGTATAAAAGATATAAAAGATAAGAAAGAAAGCCTAAAAGATAAAGCAGAGAAAAAGAGTAAAGCTAAAAAAGAGAAGAGCAAAGAGTAGCAAAAGCTAGAAATTTATAAAAATTCTTACATAAAGTATATAAAAATAGTTAGGAGCGCATAGCGTTCCTAATAAAAAATAGATTGGTTTTTATATATTTGCCTACTTTTTAAATTCTATAACTTAGTTTGTCAACTTTTTAAATTTTATAGATTAATAAGTTCATCTAATAGATCTTGTAAAGTAATACTTCTTAAACTATCCTCTAAAGCTTCTTGTGCTTTTAGGAAGTGGGTGGTTAAGAGAGTTTCGATCTTGCCACCAAGCGGGCAAGCTTTGGGT
>NZ_PIRF01000009.1 GCF_003049705.1 Campylobacter concisus | reverse complement strand
AATAGACTGGCTCAATCGATCACTTGTTTAGATTTCAAAGATTGACTAATAGTTTAACAATTGTAAGTTAAAAGAACTTTCTGCCCTGCGTTTTGCAAAACAGAAAGTGAAGTATATAGAAGTGATGCTTAAATGCAGATAAAAATCAGGCTAATTTTTTAAAAACCCATAAAGAAATTTTGAAGTCCAACTTTTTCATTAAATATAATATCTTTTTTGTTTGGATCATATTTAAATTCGCTTAGCACTTTTTTGCCCTCTTCTTTAAAATATCCAGCAGATATCAAAGTAGGCTCAACAAAAGCTACTTCTGGCACTAGTGTATCAAAAAAATTCGTCAGACTTTCATCGACACTTATTTTTCCACTAAGAGACAATTTATCAAAAATTTCTGACTGATTTGTTCCCTTCTTAAAGCCATTTACTGCTGCATCCAAATTTAGCTTTAAAGTCTTATCTCCTTTTTTAAAGCTTAATGTATCTATTTTTATGCTTGGATTCTTTTCTAAGATTTGATCTATTATCTCATCAAAATTTAATCCAGCTAAAACATTATAATTTTCTTCATTATTTAAATTATTAAGCTTGTTCAATACATTATTTAACACAGGTACATTGATATTTGCGATTTTGCTATCAAAGACAAAATCTGTATATTTTACTTTATCAACTGCTACTATACCTATTTTTATAACATCGTCTGATCTTCCAAGATCATTTGAGATTTCAAATTTTGAGTCATACTTAAAGTCATCTATCAAGATATTACTTACATCATTAGATGCGAAAGACACCCTTTTAAATTTAACTTTTGCTAGATAAGGTACAAGCTGGCTCTCTAAAATTTTTGAAAACTTAACCGGCTCTTTATAACTTGAGTCAATATAAAACCCTTCGATATTTAGATCAACTTTATTG
This sequence comes from Campylobacter concisus, assembly GCF_003049705.1. Lineage (NCBI taxonomy): Bacteria > Pseudomonadati > Campylobacterota > Epsilonproteobacteria > Campylobacterales > Campylobacteraceae > Campylobacter > Campylobacter concisus. Next base: position 76,904 of record NZ_PIRF01000009.1, on the reverse strand, counting down.
TATTCACTAAAATCTTTCAAAAAAATCTTATCTGCTTCAACTTTTAAGCTGTTTATACTATCTTTTGAATCAAGCGTCATACCAATTTTTATATCTTTTGTATTAACGGCAGTTTTTTGCTTATCATTAAATTCAATATTGCTAAATTTAATATCCATATCTTTATCACCAGTTAGGCTAACTTTTGTTTTAGTTGTTGCAATAACATTTGATCCCATAAATGTTGCGATAATATTTTTAATCATATCGCTTTGGATAGAAATTTTTGAGTCTATTTCAAAGCCATCTATAAAAGCAAGCACTGTATGAGAAATTTCATTTTCTACTTTAAAAACCAAATCCTCATTTACATTTTTACCAAATATATTTTCCAAAAGATCTTTTGAAACACTAAAATCAAATGATCCTTTTGAGCCAAAAAAACCTTTTTTGTAATTGTTATTAGAAATTTTAAAGCCCTTAATATTGTTTAGATCATTCACTATTCTTTGATAGTTTTTCTCCACCTCATTTGAAGCAAAATAAACCGCTCCAATGGCCACCACGATAACCACGATTAAAGCAGATATCACCTTTTTCATGCTTTTCTCCTTTTTGTAATATGTTGTAAAAAAAACCAAATTCCAAGCAACAAACAAACCATGGCAAGAGGCATAATATATCCATGCTCGCCAAGATAGTCGCTTGCACCTACAAAATAATCACCCGCTTTAAAGCTGGCAAATCCGATAATGACCGCCCAAAGCACTGACGAGATCGAATTTATAATGCTAAATTTATAAAATGAATACTTCGTAAGTCCAAGCGCGATAGGAACCAAAGTTTTGACGCCGTAGATAAATTTCTTGATAAATATTATCTTATCGCCATGTTTTTTAGCCAAAATTCCTGCATAAGCAAGCTTTCTTTTATGATTTTTGATATAAGGCATAAGTGAGTTTTTATTAAATCTTGCGACATAAAAAATTAGCGTGTCACCAATTGTATTTGCCACAGCAGCGACAATTATACTAAGAGTGATGTCCATCTTGCCAGCAAAACTTAAAATTCCAGCGGCGATTAATGCAACCATGCCGCCACCAAGGCTATAAAAAAACAATACAATATAGCCGTATGTTGAAACTGAGTTTATGATATCTTGCATTAATCTCCTAAAAGTTTAGATGCAGAGGCTATTAGCTGTTCATAGGCATAGCCACTTTGCTTTAAAATTTCTTCTCTTGCACTGATGACTGCTCCACCAAAGCTAGCACCCGCAAAAAAACCATCATTTGCGGCATATGCGTAGATATCACTTGAAAATTTAAAATCGCTTACTTTACTGTAATTGCGTCCAATATCACCAAAAGCTACTGATAGCTTTGTATCAAGCGTGATCTTGGCATCCTTAATATCATGGATAATACTATCTTTAAATATAAAAAGCACAAGCGAACTATCTTCATAACCAAGCTGTATACCGATGCTGCCGCCACTTATGCTAACTGGTAAAATTTCACTTGGCGAGTTAATGTTGCCAACAACCATGATGCCATCTCCACCCATACCACCAACTACAAAACCGACCTTTTTAACACTTGGAAAGATGATCGTCGCTTTTGACTGCTCGATTAGCTCTTTTATAGGAGCGTTTCTAGCGCCTCTCATCGTTGTTATAAACGAGTTTGCCGAGTCCAGCACGAGCTCCTCGCTGGCAAAGCCAATTGAGAAAAATAATAAAATTGAAAAAAGAAATTTCATATTTTGCCGTTATTTTGCAAAATCAACAGCGCGAGTCTCTCTGATGACGCTTACTTTTATCTCACCAGGATACTGCACCTTGCTCTCGATCTCTTGAGCTATCTCTTTTGCTACAAGCACTGCCTCGTCGTCGTTTATGAGTTTAGCATTTGCGATGACACGAATTTCACGGCCTGCATTTATTGCATAAGCTTGTTTGATACCGTCTTTACTTTTTGCGATATTTTCGATCTCTTCGACACGTTTTAGGAAGCTCTCAAGCACCTCACGCCTTGCACCTGGACGAGCTGCACTTAGTGCGTCAGCTGCGCAAACAGCCGCACTTTCTATACTTGTTGCCTCTTCGTGGCCGTGGTGAGCGTAGATAGCGTTGATGACTACTGGATGCTCTTTGTAGCGTTTACAAATTTCAGCTCCAAGATCAACGTGACTGCCCTCATACTCGTGAGTTAGCGCCTTACCGATATCGTGAAGTATGCCAGCTCTTTTTGCAAGCTTCTCATCTCCGCCACACTCAGCTGCGATGATACCAGCAAGGTGAGCTACTTCAAGGCTGTGAGCCAAGGCATTTTGTCCGTAGCTTGCTCTAAATTTAAGCTTGCCTATTAGTTTTACTATCTCTGGGTGAATTTTATTTAGACCAAGATCCATGACGATGTTTTCGCCCTCTTCTTGTATGCTTTGCTCAAATTCTTCAGTCACTTTTTTGTGAAGGTCTTCTATCCTCGCAGGTTGGATTCTTCCATCCTCTACCAAAAGCTCGATCACTCTTGTTGCGATCGCACGCCTGTAAAGGTTAAAGCTGCTTAGTATGATTGCGTGCGGGGTATCATCGATGATGATATCAACTCCAAGCACCATTTCAAGGGTCTTGATATTACGTCCTTCTTTACCGATGATCCTACCTTTTAGCTCATCGTTTTTGATATTTACTACATTTATCAGACGCTCAGCCGCAAATTCTCCAGCAAATCTTGACGTAGCCTGCGCCAAGATGTAATTAACTCTCTTTTTAGCCTCTCTTTTTGCTTCTTCTTCGTATTTTCTAACGATATGAGCGATATCCGCACGAGACTTCTCCTCGACCTTTTTAAGCACGACCTCTTTTGCTTCTTCTTCTGTTAAGCCAGCAGCGTGCTCAAGCACTCTTATTGCTTCTTCTACTTTGTTTTGATAAGTCGCTTTTAAATTTAAACCCTCTTCGTAAGTGATCTTTGCGTCTTGCTTATCTTTTTCAAAAAGCTCTTTACTCTCGTTTAAAAGCTCTTGCTCATTTAGCAAAATTTTCTCTTTTTTGGCTAGTTCATCAAATTTACTTGCATACTCTTTTTGAAGCTTTGTCGTCTTGTCATCGTATCTTTTTTTGGCCTCAAATTCAGCCTCTTGTACTGAAATTTTAGAATTTTTAAGCGTTAGCTCAGCTTCATACTCAATAGCTTTTGCCTTTGCTTTTGCTTGTTCTAAGAATATGTTGTAGTTTGCATCATTTATTTTTTTGGCGTATAGATACCCTGCTCCAACGCCAGCCACACCGGCTCCTAAGCCTATTAAAACCTCTATCATTTATTCCTCTTTTTATATAATTTTTATTTGGGGTTATATAAAAGTCTGCTACCGCGTCTTGTGTACTTGAAAGCACATCTTTGGTATAAAAGTCTTTTATCTCAAGAAAAACTATCCGTTTTGGCTTAATAGGCAAAGAGTCAAAAAATCTATCATAAAATCCTTTTCCATGCCCTATCCTAGCCATAGCTCCATCAACCCCAATCGCTGGAACTACTGCCATATCAAGTCTAACATTATCCATTTTTTTGCCAGATGGCTGTCTGACATTAAATTTATAAGTTAGAAATGGCAGTCGCAATCTTACCATCTCTAAGCTAAGACCTACCATAAAAGGGGCAAAAATTTCACATTTATGTGATAAATTTCGCCTTATTTTAAGCACATCAACTTCGTAGTTAAGTGGCAAATAAAACAGTACTTTCTTAGAATTTGTAAAATTTATCAATTTTAAAAGAGTTTTCGTAGCTTTATAATGCGAGCATTTGGCCTTAAATTTAGTAAGTTTCATCAAATTTGCTCTTGCATTTTTTCTAAATTCATTTTTTTCTAAATTAACGCTCATTTTATGCTCTTTCTTGTATAATCCTGAAATCTTATTCAAAAGGAAATTTATGACATTAAAACGAGCAATTATAACATCACTTTGCATTTTTGCATTTTTTGGATGCGGCGACGAGAACAAGCAAAAAAAAGAGCAAAATACAAGCGAACAAACGCAAGGCAAAATTTTAGATAAAAATGCTAGCAAAGATGAAAATTTAAGCAAAGACTCACTCACTCCAAAAATGAGTGAAAATGCCCAAGATAGCGAGATAAAAGAGATAAATCTAAAGCTGCTAAGTGGAGCAACTATGCAGATTACAAAAAGAAGCAATGGCTTTGATGTAAAAGATGGTAAAAAAGCAACGCTTTACGTATTTTTTGCCACTTGGTGCCCTCCTTGCAAGGCTGAGATCCCGCATCTAAACAACTTAAGTGAGAAATTTAAAAATGAGCTAGATATCGTTGGTGTGCTACTTGAAGACAAAAGTGAAGATGAAGTAAAAGATTTTGCTCAAAAATATAAAATAAAATATGAAGTCGCGGTTGGAGAGGGAAATTTTTTATTTGAAAAAGCGATGGGCGGTATAAAAGGCTTGCCTGCGTCAGCACTTTTTAAAGCAAATGGCGACTACGTTCAGGGCTACATCGGTCTTGTACCTGAAGAGATGCTTGAAAACGACATAAATAGGGCCACAAAATAATGCTTGATTTTCTAAAAAAAGGCCTTGAGAAGACTTTTGGAGCGATAAGTTCAGCGAAGAAGTCAAAAAAGATAGACAAAGAGAGCTTAGAAGAAATTTTACTTGAAGCTGACGTAGCCTATGAGATCGTAGAAGAAATTTTATACTACTTGCCGCCACAAGATGAAGTGAGTAGAGCTGATCTTAGGCGCGTTATGAGTAGCTATTTTATCTACGAAAATGAGCGTGTGATCGAGCCTGATAAGCCATTTGTCGATCTCATCCTTGGCGTAAATGGCGCTGGCAAGACGACAACCATCGCAAAGCTTGCAAATTTATATAAAAATAACGGTAAAAGCGTTATTTTAGGTGCTTGTGATACATTTAGAGCTGGAGCGATCGAGCAGCTACGCCAGTGGTCAATCAGACTAAATGTGCCAATAGTCGCCACACAGCAAGGGCATGATCCTTCAGCTGTTGCTTACGATACTATCAGCTCGGCCCTTGCAAAAGGCATCGACCGCGTCATCTTAGACACGGCTGGCAGACTTCAAAACCAGACAAATTTGGCAAACGAGTTAGAAAAGATCGTTCGTATTAGCAAAAAAGCTTACGAAAAAGCGCCTCACCGCAAAATTTTGATTCTTGATGGAACGCAAGGTAACGCCGGAGTTGCACAAGCGAAAGCATTTAACGATATTGTCTCGCTTGATGGTGTCATCATCACAAAGCTTGATGGCACCGCAAAGGGCGGAGCACTATTTGGTGTGGCAAGAGAGCTTGAGCTACCTATATTTTATATAGGCGTTGGCGAGAGCATGGATGATATCATCAAATTTAATCCAGACGAGTTTTTAGACGAGCTAATGGACGCCATTTTTGAGTAGCGTAAAATTTCTTAGTAAAATTTGCTTTTTCGCTGCTCTTTTGGTGATTGATATTCTTGCATTTACTCCAAAAAGTCCCGCGATCATAGAAAACTCGTGGGACAAAGCAAATCATTTTTTAGCTTTTTTCGTCCTTTATATACTGCTCTACCTTGGCTATGAGTTTAAAATTTTAAAAAATTTAGCCCTACTTTTAGCCTTTGGCGTGCAAATAGAGCTCGTTCAGGCATTTTTACCAAACAGGAGCTTTAGCCTGCTTGACATCGTAGCTGACATGATCGGAGCGGCCTTTGGAGTGATAATAGTTGAAATTTTAAAAAGGATATATTATGGCAAAAGCAAAGCCAGTTTTTGAGTGTCAAGCGTGTGGTAATCAACAAGCAAAATGGCTGGGCAAATGCCCACAATGTGGGGCTTGGGATAGCTTTGTCGAGCTTAGCCAGCAAGAGATAAAGATAAGTAAAGAGATAGCAAAAAGCACTAGCGCACCTAGCAAAGCCATAAGCATAGACGAAGTTGAAATTCAAAATTTTACGAGATTTAGCACCAAAGATAGCGAGCTAGACCTTGTTCTTGGTGGTGGCGTAGTCGAGGGCTCGCTAGTTTTAATAGGTGGCAGTCCAGGCATCGGTAAATCAACCTTGCTTCTAAAAATCGGCTCAAATTTAGCAAAAGACGGTAAAAAAACGCTCTATGTAAGCGGCGAAGAGAGCCAAAGCCAGATAAAAATGAGAGCTGATAGGCTAAATGCGGTGGATAAAAATTTATACCTGCTAACTGAAATTTGCCTAGAAGATATCCTGCTAGAAGTGCAAAAGAGCGACTACAAGGTGCTAGTCATTGACTCTATTCAAACGCTTTATAGCCAAAATATAAGCTCCGCGCCAGGCTCGATCACACAGGTTCGCGAGATCACATTTGAGCTGATGAGGCTTGCAAAGAGCCAAAATATCTGCGTTTTTATCATAGGTCACATCACCAAAGAGGGCTCGATCGCAGGACCTAGAGTACTTGAACACATGGTTGATGTGGTGCTTTATTTTGAGGGTGACGCGAGCAGAGAGCTGAGGATTTTGCGTGGGTTTAAAAACCGCTTTGGCTCGACAAGCGAGGTTGGTATATTTGAGATGAGCCAGCATGGACTGGTGAGTGCAAACGAGGTATCGAGTAAATTTTTCACACGTGGCGGAGCGATGAGTGGCAGTGCGATCACTATTATAATGGAAGGCTCAAGGGCACTTAGTATTGAAATTCAAGCACTTGTTTGCGAAAGCGCCTATCCAAAACGAAGCTCGACTGGCTTTGAGAGAAACCGCCTAGATATGCTACTAGCCCTACTTGAGCGAAAGCTTGAAATTCCACTTGGACACTACGATGTCTTTATAAATGTTTCAGGTGGTGTTAAGATAAGCGAAACTGCGGCCGATCTAGCCGTCATCGCAGCGATAATAAGTAGCTTTAAAAACCGCCCTATCAGCAAGGATAGTGTTTTTATCGGCGAGCTAAGCCTAAATGGCGAGATAAGAGAAATTTTTAACCTAGATCAGCGATTAAAAGAGGCAAAAACACAGAAATTTAAAAATGCTATCATCCCAAACAAGCCGCTTGACACGCAAGGGTTAAAATGCTTTTACGCAAAAGATATCACACAAGTGCTTGAGTGGATGTAAATTTGTCTTGCTAGCGACTTAATATCAATACTTTGCTGGCTAGGACATATTTTTTATCTTTTGCATAAGTCTTAGGATATCTATGCTTTTTCTTTGAAATTTAAATTATAAAAATTCCGTTCTTTGCTTATAAAATACCTATGCCCTCTTATCCACTTTAAGCTTTGCCACTTTTTCTAAAATTTCAAACATGCTCTTGCCATTATCAAATTCACTCTTTATAAATTTATAAAGCTCTTTAAATCTCTCATCGGCTTCAAGCTTATAGGTGTGAGATTTTTTAGTAACTTGTATAGGTGTAAATTTCTTCTCTTTCTTATCTTCTTCGTTTTGTGTTTCAAGATCATTGATGGAATTTATAGTCTCCTTTGCTAGCTCCTCGTCAAGCTCTAAACCAAAGCGCTTCTTTAGTGCAAATTTAGTCCAATTAGCTTTAAACTCATCAACGCTCATATCGCTATCAAGCAGTTCAGCTGTTTTTGTTCCACCAAAGGTAAAGTCAGAGAAACCATGCTTTCTGGTATATCTTTTTATAAATTCGTTAACAGATAAAGTCTCTGAGTCACCAAAAGCTCTCTCAAGCCCCAAAGCACCGCTATCATCTATAAATTTCTTTAGCTCATCTATCTTATCTTTTGAAAAAGCGTCGTCATAGCCCATTAGCTTGCCAAGTATGCTTACTCTCGCCTCTCCTTCACCTTTTACGAAGCCAGTAAGTGAGTGATCATATCTGTCGTATTCCCTTGCTTTAGCTTTATCGTCTAGGCTCATATACTTAGGAAATGTCATGCCATGACCCATATCGTTACTAAGTATCTCGTTTATATCGTTAAATTTAAATCCCATCTCTCTTGCTATGTTTTCTCTTGAGAGATAGTTAGTAGTTGAGAGGTTATTAGAAATTTGCATTTTACTATCCTTAGTTTCTTTAGCTCCATTAAATCTTGATTAAAGATATCGTCTTTTCTTTAAAAAATTTTATAAAAATACGTTTTTTAAATTTATCAGAAGTAGTTAAAAGATATTAAAAAGCTTTGTAAAAATGCATAAATTTTAGACAATCATCACTGCAGCTACGGCAAATCCGCCATCGTGAGTTATGCTAAGGCTTGCTTCTTTGATATTAAAATTTGTATAAATTTTTGGGCTAAATTTTATCTTTGGTGCATTTTTTGCGTCTTTGCTAAGCTCAATGTCTAAAAAACCACACTCTTTGCTGATGCCCACACCAAGGGCTTTGCTAGCTGCTTCTTTGGCCGCCCAAAATCCAGCCAAAGTCGCATCATTTTTTGCTAGCGCGATCTCGTCATCACTAAGAAATTTTTTTAAAAAAAACTCGCCATAACGAGCTTTAAGTCTAGAAATTCTATCTATTTTAATGATATCAATACCTATCATTGCACCACAAAATCAGTAAAAAATATGTTTTTGATGTAGCCATCATTTAGCACTTCATTTAGCTTACCCACGATCTCGTCTTTTAGCCTATCTTTGCCTTTTGCGGTGCTTACTTCTTCGTAAGTTTTTGATGAAAGTGTTCTGATGATAATATCTCTTAAAAGTGCTTTTTTCTTATCAAGCTCAGGAGTTAGCAATTCATCGCTTTGCTCCATATCAATCTTGGTTTTAAGAAATCTTGAGCCATTTTCACTAAGCAAATTTACAATGAACTGATCAAGCGGATATATCGGTCCCATATTTGAATAGTCGTTGCTACCATGCTTTGCCTTATTTTGAGCTGGCATGGACTGCGTTTGAGTCTGAGCTGGTGCTTGCATCATGTTTGCCTCTTTTGGCTCGTCAGAACTAAGCATCAAAAACGCGACTAGCCCTCCAATAACTAGTAGCAAAACAAATATCGCAATGATAATTATCATTAATGCACCATTGCCACCTTTTTTTGCTTTTTTCTCTTCAACTTCTTCAGCCATCTTTCCTCCTTTAAGTTTTGGCTATAATTATACAAAAAATTCGCAAAAATGAGAAAAAATGATACATAAAACAAATGCTGCTAGAGCTTTAGACAAGCTAAAAATTAATTATGAAATTTTAGAGTATGAAGTTGATTTAAACGATCTTTCAGCCATCCACGTAGCAGCTAGCACTAAGCAAGATATAAAGCAAATTTATAAAACTATCGTTTGTGAGTGTGAGCCTAAAAATTTCGTTGTTGCTTGCTTGCAGGGCGATTTGGAGCTTGATCTAAAAGCACTTGCTCACGCGTGTGGCGCCAAACGCTGCGAGCTTATAAATTTAAAAGACTTAGAAAAGATCACTGGCTACATTAGGGGCGGCTGCTCACCGCTTGCTATGAAAAAACACTTTGCCACATTTATCGATGAACGTGCAAAAGAGCAAGAATACGTGTTAGTAAGTGCTGGAGTAAGAGGCAAACAGATAAAGATAGCTCCAAACGATCTTTTAAAGGCTTGCGAGGCGAGTTTTGCCAATATCGCTAGGCTAGCTCTTTAAAAACTCTATAAATTTAAACTTCTCGCCTAAAAACTCGGGCGAGAGTAGAAATTTCGCCTGTTTGGCTGCATTTTCATAGGCTTGCTTGCTACCCTTTTCAAGCACCAAAGATAAAATTTCATCCACACCAAGATCGCAAACTAAAGCCTCGTTTTGTTTTTTAAATTTAAGCATCTTAAAGCCAGCCTCAAAAAAAGCCTCTTTTACTTGCTTAAAGCAAAGACTATATGTTAGATCCGATCTTTTAAAATATGGCTCAAGGTCTGAAATTTCAAATAAAGAAAATACTTGATGGTCTTTAAAAATCCTTAGGCTAAACTCATTTTTTGGCTCAAATTCGCCGTAGTCAAAGCTTAAAAATCTCACCTTTTTTGCCGCATTTGCAAGCTGGAGCGCAAATTTAGCGTAGCTAGTTGATATCTCGCCCTTTTTTATGCCAAATTTTTTTGCAAGAGCTAGTAAATTTTGATCCGCCTTTTGCCAGTGAAATTTTAGATCATCATCCACAAAAAGCATATTTTGCCCATCTATCACCTCGCAACTAAATGCGTCAAGTAGCTCATTTGAGATGACAAAAATTTCATCAAACGAGCACTCGCCCAAATTTTCATAGTGCTCTACTCTAACCTCGTCACCAAAGCGATTTTTAAAGGTTTCAAGCTGTTTTTTGCGTAAAATTTCATGAGGTTCGATGATGATAAGCTCTAAATTTGACAAAATTTCTGGCTCAAGCGTAAAGATGCCTTGCGCAAAATCAGCTAGCATTTCACCTGAGTTTGCGCCAATCTCCACTACCTTACAGGAGCTAGAAATTTCGCCATTTTTAAGTAGCTTTATAAAGTAGTTTGCAAGGCAGGCGCCAAAGAGGTAGCCAACGCTTACATTTGTGTAAAAGTCGCCCTTTTTACCGATATCTACGCCAAATTTATAGTAGTTTTCATTGACCCAGATATCAAAAAACTCGCTAAATTTCATAGATCAGGCAGCTTCCAGCCTCTATAAAACGCAAACATCCTAACTGTAATGCCAGCAGCAAGCAAGAGCATAGTAAAAAATATATTGGTTAGGCCTAGATGATATAGCACAAAGTAAGCAAGCCCCACACCAAGGCTTATCGTGCCGTAAAGTCCAGTGCGTAAAAACCATGGAATTTCGTTTAGCAAAATATCTCTTAAGATACCTCCACCAACGCCGTTAAAAAAGGCGATCATCATCACACCAAAGATATTGTAGTTGTACTCAATGGCAACCATTGCCCCCACGATGGAAAAACAGATAACATCGATCGCATCGGCGAAGATAAATACAAATTTTCGCTCCAAACCTTCTCTTTTTATATGTAAATTTGCCACTCTTGAAACAATCAACATAAAAATAACAACGCTTACTGGCATATAGTGCGTAAATGAATAAACTGCCCTACCAACGAGCATATCACGCATGATACCGCCACCAAGTGCAGTCAAAAATGCAGACAAAAAGACTCCAAGCCAATCACACTCCTTTTTTACTGCAAATAAAAACCCGCTAAGTGCAGCTGATGCGATACCGACGTATTCGACAAAAAGTATTAAACTCATATTTTTTCCTTAAAAGGTCGCATTTTATAATGAACTCTCATAAAAAATCATTAATAATATTTTTACCGTTAGTTTATTTTAGGCTATAATAACGAAAATTTTAAGGAAGGAATTTTAATGAAAAGACTATTAATCATATTTCTTGCTGGTTTATTTTTCACGCCATACCTAAATGCTGATGTGATCCAAAATCAAAAGCTAAAAAATGCAATAAATATTTTAAACGCTTTTGGTACAAGAAATTTAAAGCCAAACACTAAATTTGAAGGCATAAAAGCGATCGCCATAATCCCTGATGTGACAAAAGCAGGCGCTGTTGTAACTGGCTCTACAGGTAAAGGCGTATTTATCGCTAAAAACGATGATGGTGAATGGTCAAGCCCATTTTTTGTAAATTACACATCTGGAAGCATAGGCTTACAACTTGGTTACAGCTCAGCTGATATGATCATTTTATTTAAGAATTCAGAAGCTTATGCAAATTTATTTAATGCAAAAGATACGATCAGTCTAAAAGCAGAAGCAACTGGTGGCGTTGGTAATGAAGTAGCGATCACAAGTGATTTGCCTGAAATTTCAGCATTTGCTGAGGAGCGTGGCAAGACAAGTGGTGCTTTTGTAGGCGTTAGTCTAGATGTGGCAAGGCTAAAAATAAATATACAAGATACAAATGATTACTATGAGCGAATGTATGATTTTGAGAATATCTACAACAATAGTCCAAAAGCTAGTAAATACACACTAAAATTTAAAGAAATAATCTCAAAATACTTCTTATAGCTCAAATTCCTTGACTCATTAAGTGGGTCAAGAGCTCTTTTTATTTTTACTTTTTTGATTAATTTTATAGAAGTTATGGCTTAGCTTTTTGCTAAACCATAAATAGTGAAACGAAGCGTTTTTTAGGGATTGGAGAAAATTGAGTCATATACTCAAACGCTTCTTCGTAATCGCCATCTGTATATTGTGCAACTTGTTCGATAAGCTCGTAAAGCTCCTCATCGTCCATAGAATCAAAACTGCCTCTATTTTCTAAAACCTCTAACAAAACGGCGTCTAATTCAAGCTCGTCGTAAGTCATTTTATTCCTTAATTTTGATTTAAAAAATGCGACACTATACCAAAACAATCTTATAAAATACTTTACTTGAAATTCGTAAGAAATTTTATGCTTTTTTTATAAGTAAAGTTGTAAAATCCTTATATTAATTATCATTTTAGTTAGGTTTTTGTGGATAATTTTGAACTATTTTATAAGCATTTTAAAGAGTTTTTAGAAGCCTTTGGGCAAAAAAGCTCAGAGTTAAAAGAACAAATTTTGCATGTACTTTTCATTAGTAACTCTCATCTAAGTGCTCAAGAAATTTCTTCAGAAATTTACAAAATCCACAAGAATGAAATTTCAATGACATCAATTTACTCGTTTTTAAATTTTCTCGAAATGCATCATCTTGCAAACTGTTTTGAAGAAAATGGAGTAAAGAAATTTGAACTAAATTTAAAATCCTCGCACGATCATTTGATATGCGAAATTTGTGAAAAGATAGTTGATTTTGAAGATGAGATGATAGAGCAAAGGCAAGAGCAAATTTGCAAAGAAAAAAATTTTAGTGAACAGTCGCATACAATGATACTTTATGGCATTTGCAGTGATTGCCAAGAGAAAAATGGAAATTAAATTTTATCATTTCATTTTAGTTTTTGATAATGAAAAACAAAAAAATTTCAGGTTTATTTAAGCTGTGAAATAGATAATACGCAATTAAAAAAAGGATGAAAATGGATATAAAAACACAAACTTTAGCACAAGTTGCAAGCTATTTTTCAATGATAGCTCACACAAACGGTAGACTAAGAGTAAGAGTTAGTCCAAAGATAAAAGAGCTAAGTAACAGCGTAAATTTAGCTAGCCTAGATGATGTGATAGCTCAGATAAATGGTATAAAAAATGTAAAATTTAACAAGCTAATCGGCTCTGTAACGATCGAATACGATCATGAAATTTTTCCAAAAAACCTTTGGGAAGATCTTTTAAAAGGGCAAAATTTAGAAGAGATTTCAACTAGAGTAAATGAAGTTGCAAAAGAAGTGAAATATGCTTAATGAACTTTTAAACGCATCATATACCAGCGAAAAAAACGCGCTTAGCTTATATGAAAATTTAGCTTCATTTGGTGATGTCTTTAACGAGATCGCAAATATCAGAAAAAATGCAATCATCTTGATAGAAAAATTTGCGAGCACACATGATTATGAGCTTGCTTGCGAAAATGAAGCTATATTTTTGCCAGCAAAAAATAAAGAAGATGCGCTAATACAAGCTTTAAACTACGAGCTAGAGCTAAATAAAATGTATGAAAAATTTTGTGAAAGCTTAGATGATGAAGAGCTAAAAGATCTATTTTTTAGACTTTGGGCTACTTCAAATAACGAATATATCACCTCTTTAAAGCAACGTTTAAAAGAAATTTATAGTGGCTGTGAAATAAAAAATGAGCTAAATTTAAATGAAATTTCACAAAATTTTGAGCAAAATGGCATAACAAATATTTTAGAAAACTATCAAAACGACTTTAATGAGATAACTAAAAGCTTGCAAAATATCGCGAGTGGCAAAGCTGATAAAAGCGAGTTAGCAAAAATAACCAACAATCCAAATTTCTCGTTTTTTAGCGGACTTGCGCTTGGAGCATTAGGCATTTCAGTAGTTAGCAAAAATTTTAATAAGGATGAAGAAAATGAATAATTTACAAAATCAAACAAAGAAAGGATTTAAAATGGCATTACCATTTTTAGCAGGTTTAGCAGTAGGCGGTTTAGCAATAGCTGCTTGGAATAAAAGAGATAAGATCAAAGAGTACGCCCAAGATGGCTTTGATAAAGGCAAAGAGGCTGCAAAAGATCTTTACAAAAAAGGTAAAAGTGTTGCAAAAGATGCAAAAGACTTTATAGTAAAAGAAGAAAAAAAAGCAAAACGTGGTGCTAAAAAAGTAGAAAAAGAGGCTGAAAAAGTGGTAAAGAAAACAAGAAAACCACGCGCTAAAAAGCCAGCTGCTCCAAAAGCTATCACACCAAACGATATAGCTTAAGGATAGAGAATGCAAGAAAATAGTCTTTTTACACTTTCAAACACAAGACTTCCATTTGATCACTTCATCAGCGGTGCTTTAATCGCTGGCATGGGTGCAGCTGCACTTGGCTTTAGCGACTATCTAAATAATAGAGCAACTAAAAAAGATGTTGCTAAAAAGATAGCAAAATACGCTGTAACAGGTGGTTTTGTAGGCGCTGTTGGTATTCATGCTTCAAATTTAATAGCACAAAAAAAATATCTAAATGCAGCAGCTTTTACAGCAGCTGGCATCGGCGGTCTTTTGATAGCAGAAAAACTAATAAAATTGGAGAGTAAATAATGAACAACCCTTACATCAACGAAGAAAACGTAGCAAGTGAAACTGCAGCTAACAATGCAGCAGCTACTCAGCCAAGCGCAATTGATAACGCAATAAATAATGCAGCTCAAAATTTACCATTTGTACCTGAAAATTTTAATGCTGCTGGCTTTGTAAAAGGTCTAGTTTTAGGTGGTATCGCAGCTTATGTACTGACTAATCCAAAAGCACAAGAGTGCGTATTTAAAGCGATTATCAAAGGTGGCGAGCTTATAAACGCTGGCATAGAAGAACTAAAAGAGCGTTTTGAAGATGTCAAAGCAGAACTTGACTCACAAAAATAAGATCACTCTAGCTCACAAGAGTAAAAATAGAGCGAGGTTTATTTGCGAGAGCCTAAATGCTAGAAGCGACGTCAGTGCTATCGAGGCTGCGATCTCAGAGCGAACTGATGCACTAAGTGTTCGTGTAAATAAATACGCAAAAAGCATCATTGTCGAGTTTGATAAGAGCTATGAGAAAATTTTAGATTTTATAAAAAGCTATGATTTTCCAACCAAGCCAAAAGATGAGAGCCTGCCTAGCAAAGCAAATATCTACAAAGCTGCTGCTGCACTTGGTGTAACGCCATTTATGAGTAATAAAACTCTAAAATCAGCCGTGACTCTTTACGCCACAGCTCCAAATTTAATAGAAGGTGCAAAAGAGCTAAGGCATGAGGGTATCACTTCAAAAGTGCTTGAGGCAACTGCCATTGGTACTAGCCTAGCAATGGGCGATCATTTAGCAGCAAATAGCACAAATTTGATGATAAATATCGGCGAATATATGGAAGAAAGTGCTAGCCACAGAAGTGATGATCTCATCAAAGAGCTAGCCAAACCAAACATCGAAGAAGTCTGGGTCGAGAGAAATTTAAATGGTGAAAAGACGCTTGAAAAGGTAAAAACCGAAAATTTAAAAAAAGGCGATATCGTAGTAGTCGGAGCTGGTGAGACGATAGGCGTTGATGGTTATATCGTTGAAGGTAACGCCGATGTAAATCAAGTCTCAATGACTGGAGAGGCTGAGCCTATACCAAAAGCTAGAGGTGACCGTGTTATAAGCGGCACAGTGGTTGATGAAGGTAGGATAAAAATTTGGGCTGAAAATGTAGGCAGTGATACAGCGACAGCTAGGATCAAAGAGTACATACAAACTTCACTCAATGAAAAATCAGCCATTGGTGTAAAAGCGTTAAAACTAGCTGATAAACTTGTGCCTGTTACGCTCTCGCTTGCTGGACTTTCATACATTATAAATAAAAATATGAATAGCGTTGCTAGCGTACTTCAAGCGGACTACTCTTGCGCATTAAAGCTTGCTACACCAGTTGCTTTTAAATCAAGTATCTCAAAAGCAGGCAGAAATGGCATTCTTGTAAAAGGTGCAAAAGCGATCGAAGCTTTAAGCTCAGTTGACACTTTTGTATTTGACAAGACCGGCACTCTGACGCATGGACGCCTAAGCGTAGTTGAAATTTATTCATTTAAAGAGGGCTTTTCTCAAAATGATATATTAAATTTAACTGCAAGTGCCGAGGAGCACTACTTTCATCCAGTAGCCGAAGCAATAGTTGAAGCTGCAAATAAGCGTGGTTTCCACCATATTCATCACGATGAAGTTGAATTTATCGTAGCTCATGGCGTAAAAACTGCGATGCACGGTAAAGAGGTGGTTATAGGCAGTAGACACTTCTTGGAGGATGACGAGATGATAAGTTTTAAAGCTCATGAAGCTTTAATAAGCAAAGCATTAAATAGCGGCTTAACCTTACTCTACGTAGGATATGATAAAGAGCTAGTCGGAGTCATCGCTATGAAAGATGATATGAGAGAAAACGCAAAAGACATGGTGGCAAAACTACGCAGTCTTGGCGTAAAAGAGGTCGTCATGCTAAGTGGTGACATCAAAAGCAAGGCTGAAGAGGTGGCAAGAGAGCTTGGGCTTGATAGGGTCTATGCAGAGTGCTTACCAACAGATAAAGCAGCTATCATCGAAGAGCTAAAGAGCGAGGGCAAAAAAGTAGCCTTTGTGGGAGATGGCATAAATGATGCTCCAAGCCTAACTAAGGCAAATGTGGGCATAAGTATGCACAAAGGTGCTGATATAGCTAAAGCGACGGCTGATATAAGTCTTTTAAAAGACGACATCATGAGCGTAGCTCTCGTAAAAGAGCTTGCAAATAAAACAATGGATTTAATTAGCTCAAATTTCCGCTCAACCGTTGGCGTAAACACAGCTATACTAAGTGCAGCAACACTTGGCATGTTAAATCCAATAGCAACTGCCATGCTTCATAATGGCACAACGATTTGGCTTTTATTAAATTCAATGAAGGGCGTAAAATTCAAATCAAAATAAATTTGAAAGGGTAGATGGTGCTTGATAGTTTTTTAAATTTTTTAAACGGCAAAATGGACGTAGCCAACGACTTTTTATATGGGTATTTTTTAGTCATTATTCTTGTGGCTACGGGAATTTATTTTAGTTATTTGACTCGTTTTGTGCAGTTTAGGATGTTTTTTGAGGCTTGCAGAGTCTTAGTAGAAAAAAAAGATAAGTACAATAAGCACCATTTAACGCCATTTCAAGCACTTATGATCTCGACTGCTTCGCGCGTTGGCATAGGCAATATTGCTGGAATTTCAGCTGCCATCGTCGCGGGCGGTCCTGGAGCTCTTTTTTGGATGTGCTTGATGGCCTTTTTAGGATCAGCTTCAGCTTTTATAGAGAGCACACTAGCGCAAATTTATAAGACAAAAGACGTTTTTGGATTTAAAGGCGGTCCAGCTTATTACATCAAAAATGGTCTTGGCATAAAATGGCTGGCTTCGCTTTTTGCGGTGATTCTCATCATCACCTACGCATACGGCTTTAACGGACTTCAAAGCTATACCATGACATCAGCCTTTGAAATTTACTATGACAAAGCTGGTAGCAACGTTAGCTTTGCGCAAAGCGGACTACCTGTTGGCATCGGCCTTATACTTACGGCATTTGCGGCGGTAATGTTTTTTAGCAAAAGCCACATCATCGGTAAGGTAAGCTCATACATCGTGCCGTTCATGGCACTTGCCTACATCTCGCTAGCGCTTATCGCTATTATTTTAAATTTCAAAGAAATTCCTGATGTTGTTAAGATGATTTTAGAAAATGCCTTTGATTTTAAAGCGATATTTGGTGGATTTGCCGGCAGCGTGATCGTAATAGGTATCAAAAGAGGCCTTTTCTCGAACGAAGCTGGTATGGGTTCAGCTCCAAACGCAGCAGCCGCAGCACATACTAGCCACCCAGTAAAACAAGGCCTAGTTCAAGCAATGGCAGTCTTTATAGACATGACTATATGTATCGCTTCTGGTATGATCGTGCTATTTTCACAGGCCTATCTTACGAAACAAACTGGCTCAAGTGGTGAGGTGCTAACCGCCCTTCCTCTCGTTCAAGCTGCAATGAAAGAGTATTTTGGTGAATTTGGAGTTCATTTTACTACTCTTGCAGTTGTACTTTTTGCCATCACTTCGCTTATTGGCAACTACTACTACGCTCAGGCAAATATGAAATTTTTAACAAAAAACCACAAGCTTACGTTGCTATTTAAGATAACGGCTGTCGTTATGATATTTATTGGCGCTCAGATGAATTTAAAGCTCGCTTGGAATATCGCGGATATCACAATGGCTGCAATGGCAACTATTAACATCATCGCTATATTCTTACTTTCAAAAGTAGTGATAATAGCAGTCAAAGACTACGAAGCTCAAAGAAAGGCTGGGCTAAATCCAGAATTTGACCCAGAAAGTCTTGGCATCAAAAATACAAGTTGCTGGAATAAAAACTAAATGGAGAAGAATTTGAAAAACGATACAAAAATAAGTGGCAAATTACTTGATATACACACTCATAGGCAAGTATCAAAAGTCGGTATGAGCATCACTTTAGCCTCAGTTTGCTTAAGCGCCCTTTTTATGAAAAGAAATAAAAGCATTAAGAAATTTCACGTTGCTTCAGGCATTGCATTTACTTGTTTTGCTCTTTATCATGCTGGGCTTTATGACAATGGAATCTTTAAAAAAATGATAATAAAAGCAAAAAATGAGGTAAAAAAGGCATAAAATGATACTTAGCGACGCAGAAATTCTAAGCTATATAAACGAAGATGTACCTTACTTTGATCTTACTACGTCGCTTCAAAATATCGATAAAAATGCCTCACTTGAAATTTATTCACGTGATGAAATTTGTGTTAGCTGCGTTGATGTGGCCGCAAGTGTTGCGAGGCTACTTGGGTGCGAGAGTGAAATTTTTCTGCAAAATTCTCAAATTTGCAAGGCTGGCGATGTGATCATAAAAATTTATGGCAGCTACGAAGATGTGCATAAAGCTTGGAAACTAGCTCAAGTCGCACTAGAATATGCCAGTGCCATCGCAACTTATACAAATAAAATGGTAAATGCCACAAAGTACGTCAATGAAAAATGTGAAGTGTTGGCAACTAGAAAGAGTTTTCCGTTTGCTAAGAAATTTTGCGTAAAAGCCGTACTTGAAGGCGGTGGTGGCATCCATAGGCTTGGGCTTAGCGATAGTATTTTATTTTTTAAAAACCACATAAAAGCCTACGGTAGCTTTGATAAATTTTTATCGCATTTGCCAGAGTTTAAAGCAAAAATGGCTGAGCGAAAAGTATGCATTGAAGCTGAAAATTTAGACGAAGTAAGCAAGCTTTTAAAAGCAAATTGCGACGTCGTGCAGTGCGATAAATTTAGTCCAGAGCTCATCGAAAATGTACTCTCTTTAAGAGATGAGATTTCTCCAAATACCATTATCCTAGCAGCCGGTGGTATAAATTTATCAAATGCAAAAGATTACGCAAATGCCGATGCGATAGTAACATCAGCGATGTATTCAAAAGGCGTTGCTGATATCAGCACCAGACTTGAGATTTTATAAATTTTTACAATGACCGATACAGCAAAACATCTATCAAAGTTAAAAATTTACAGAAAATGCATTTTGGCTCTGGAATTTGAACGATACGCAACAAAAAATTAACATTTTTTATTTCAAATTTATCTCATAGCTACAAGCAAAAATACAAATTAATAAAGTTAAATTTTCTAATTTGTTTTCTCTAAAAAATAAGGACACTCATATCTTGCTTTACACCACGTGCATAAAACTCAATCAAATTTTAAAATTTACAAACAAGTATATCACGCTTTTAAATTCAGTAACAAACGATAACGAGTGAGTAAAATTTAGAATTTGCCTAGAAATTTTCAAATTCCAGGCAAATTTCACTCAAATTTACTCTCTAACAACATGTAAAAACTGCATGTGTTTGCGGTATTGCTCGATGACGTCGTTTATCAGCGTGGCCTCGCTCCAACCAAGCACGTCGTAGTCCTGACCGCCCTCTTTTAGATAGACTTCAGCCCTGTAGTAAAGATCATCGCCGTCAAGCTCTCTGGTGTAGTCTGGGCTCTGGCTTTTAGTGAGATAGACACCATATCTAAAGTCCATCTCGTCGCCAAGTCCGACATTTAAATTTACAAAATTTTCGCCATTTGTGACCTTTGCTTCAAGGCCGTTTTTGGCAAATTCCTCTTTTAACTCGTTAAAAGTTTTTAGCACGACTTCGTTTAAAAATTTCTTGCCATCTTTTTTGCCTGGTAGCGTAATGATCGCACTTAGGCGCTCTTGCCACGGCTTTGAAAGATCACTAATAGGCATGTTGCTAAAGTTATTTGTCTCTTTTTTGGTTAGATCCACACGTAACGCCTTAAATAGCCCATAAATGGCACCAAGTAGCACTATGGCAAATGGCAGCGCAGTCGTGATCGTAAGTGCTTGAAGTGAGCCAAGACCGCCTGCTAGCATCAAAAATGCCGCCACGATGCCCACTGTAACACCCCAAAAGACCTTTTGCCAAACTGGTGTATCATCCTTGCCGTTTGAGCAAAGCATGTTCATAACGATCGCCGCAGAGTCGGCGGAAGTGACAAAAAATATGACGATCATAAAGACCGCAATCGTGCTTAGCACGCCTGAAAAGCTAAATTTTTCTAAAAACATAAAGAGCGCTGAGGCTGAGTCAGAATTTACCGTACCGGCAAGCTCGCTAAAGCCGCCTTGCACCAAGGCAATCGCCGAGTTACCAAAAAAACTCATCCAAGCAAATGTAAAGCCCGTCGGCACAAGAAGCACGCCGACCACAAATTCTCTTATCGTCCTGCCCTTTGAAATTTTAGCTATAAATAGTCCCACAAACGGCGACCAAGATAGCCACCAAGCCCAGTATAGCAGCGTCCAACCGCCAAGCCAGCTCTCGTTTTGTCTCTCATAGGCGTAGAGATTAAATGTATTTGAGATGAGCGTCGAGACGTAGTCGCCGCTGTTTTGTACAAATGACTTTAAAAGCTGCGTCGTATCGCCCAAAAATAGTATCAAAAACATGAAACAAATGGCTAGCGCGATATTTGAGTTTGATAAAATTTTAATCCCCTTATCCACGCCGCTTGCCGCTGAGACGGTAGCCGCAAAACAAAGCACGACAAGAAGCGTGATATGCATAGTCGGCAGGCCAAAAACGTGCGTAAGGCCCGCATTTACCTGGAGTACGCCGTATCCTAGCGATGTCGCCACGCCAAAGAGCGTCGCCACGACGGCAAATGTGTCGATGGCGCTACCTATCTTGCCGTAAATTTTATCTCCGATGATCGGATAAAACGCCGATCTAAGCGTGAGCGGCAAGCCGTGTCTGTACGAGAAAAAGGCAAGAATTAGCGCCACGATGGCATAGACCGACCATGCGCCCATACCCCAGTGAAAGAAGGTGATGTTTATAGCAAGCTTTTGCGCTGCGATAGTTTGTGCGTCGCCGACCGGCGGGTTTAGATAGTGCATGAGCGGCTCGGCCACGCCAAAAAACACAAGCCCGATGCCCATACCGGCGGCAAAAAGCATAGAAAACCACGAGATATTTTTGTGCTCTGGCTTTACGTGATCGGCTCCTAGTTTGATCTCGCCAAGCTTGCTAAAGCCAAGGATAATGATACTTATAAGTATGACGGCGACGGCCAGGATGTAAAACCAGCCGAATTTGGCCGCGATGTAGTTTTGCATACCTTTAAAAAACTCATTTGAGAAATTTGGAAATATCGCTGCAAATGCCGTTATTAAAAATATGACGGCAAGCGATGGGATAAATACCGAATTGTTAAATTTCGACCTTTGAAATTTGATCATTTTTCTCCTTTTTTTTGTAAATTTCAGCTTCATTTCAAAATAACAAAAAAGAGTAAATGGGTCAAATTTTCTCTTTAAATTTTTATGAAATTTTAAGCTTTAGCCACCAAAAATAGCCACTTTGAAATTTATCTCAAGTCGCTTTTATCTCTCTTTGGTTTTGCAAGAGTTATTAGCACTATGACGACAAAAGCAATGCCAAATGTGATATATAAGATGATCTTTGGGGAGTCATACTCTATCCTCGACCTTGCGACCTCTTCGCCGCTTGTCTCCACTAGTTCGCCGCGTTTTATCATCTCGCTGATATCTTTTGTGCTAAGCTCTTTAGACGCTCTTGTTAAATTTTCTATGACGCTAAAATCAGCCACCTCATAAACGCTATGCTTTATGCCGTAAAATGGCTTTATTTTGCTAAAAAAATAGACCTTCTCGCCGTTTGCATATACTGCGCCATACTCGCCATCTTTTACCAGCCCTATCTCACGCCAAGAGCTACTTGGGGCAAATTTATATAAAGATACTGTTTGCGCCACTAAGTGTCTGCCGTGCCTTGAGCGCCGCCACTCTTCGCCTTGCTGTAAAAAATACGCTGAGCTCTCATCTACAAAAACGTCAGCATAGAGCCTTTTTAGCTCGCCTTTTAGTTGGTAGTCTGAAATTTTAGCTTGTTCGTTTTTCATGCTATCCCAAAAGTAAATTCCATCTTTGCTGGCAAAAAGAGGCCAAAAAGAGTGCACGTTATCCACGCTATAAATGGCACTATAAGGCATCTGCTGAGTGCTAAATTTACGCTCATTTGCAAACACCGCCCCATTTTTTGGTTCAAAAAGATATTCTATGTCGTGCTTGGGGTCGTAGCATATCTGGCGCACCTCATCTGAGTAGCTTGCATCAAGCTTATAAAAGCCTAAAAATAGGCTTTTACCATCTGTGTAATATCCGCTAGGAGCGCCATTTTCTGCCGTGATGTATCTTAGCTCGCTAGGCTGTGCGTCAAGCTTTTCGCCCTTGTAGTAAAGCGTGCCGCCATCTCTTGCAAAACCAGCGTCAAATATAGGCTCTAAATTTGCACTTTCAACCAGCTTTGTCCTATAAAAATATGAGCTATCATCGTAGCTTTTTATAAAGATGTGAGCGACGCTTTTCATGACGGCGATAAATTCATTAAATCCCGCCTTTTTCTTACTTCTAGAGCTGCAATAATAGCTTATATTGCCGTCACTTATATAGCCATTGCCAAGCACTTTGGTGCTGTTTGGATCAAGACCTGGCAAAATTTCTCTAGCGCAATAGACGCTGTTTTTATCAGCCGCCACGTTTGAGTAATCATACGCGTGTTTTAGCTTTAAAACCCTAAAACTAGCCTCATCAACTCCTTGTAGCTCATACTTGCCGCTGCCTGAAATTTGAACATAAATTTTACCCTCTGGTGAGCGGTAAAACTCACTATTATCAATATTTGCAAAGCCTCTTTGATACTCGCCCTCATGCCAGAGATAAAGCATCGCCAAAACAAAAAATAGCGTCAAGATAACTAAAAAATAAACAAATCTAATAGTAATTTTTCTCATTATCTATAATCATCCACCCTTTTTTTAAGCCCACTTTTTTGCTTTTTGTTTTTAAAAATAGCGCCAACTACCGAGACTATGAATGCAATGGCTAAAAATATCCAGTAGGCATATTTTTGCGAGTAATCATCAAAGTCGCTTATCGCATCGATCACCACCTCGCCCTCAGCTGGCACCATAGCGCCTTGATCTACCATTTTTACTATCTCATCAAGTTTTAAATTCTTAACATTTGGGCCATAAGGACGAGTGAGAATTTCAACCACACCAAGGTCGTTTATATCATAAACACTGCTGTTAAAATGCCAGCCGTAGCCGACGTTATCAAAATAATATGTCTTATCGCCATTTGCATAGACCGCTCCGTAGCCATCGTTTCTTACAAGCCCTATCTTTCGCCACTGCTCTTTTGTATCAAGCCTTACGATAAACGTGTGGCGTGAGCTTAGGCCGTGGCTAATTTTTGTGTTGTGCCAAATTTCATAGGTTTTTAAAAAATATGTCTTGCCATCACTTATCACCACGTCGCCATATAGCGGCGTTATCTCGCCTTTAAATGGATCATCGCCGTCTCTTACAAACTCACCCTCATCTATGCTGTTATACCACTGCCACTTTCGCTCCCAGTGATAGATACCGCCTTTGCCACGAAAGAGCGCATGATAGGAGTGCTCATCTTTTATGTTAAAAAGTGGCTCGTATGGGGCAAATTTTGGGTCAAATTCGTGATCGTTTGCATAAACCATGCCAGAATTTGGCTCATAAAGATAGTGAATGCGCCATATCTCGCCGATATCACGCATTTGTGGGCTAAATTTGATCCCTAATTTTGTGCTGTCATAATAGACATTTTCTCCGTCAGTCGTAAAATGTATGCTCTTTCTGCCAGATGCCTGCTCGATGTATCGCATATTGCTAGCATTTGCGCCCTCTAGCTCTTTGCCATCATGATAGACCTTCACGCCGTCGCTTGCGTAGCCAAAGCCCAAGATCGCTGCTAAATTTACGTTATCAACCTGTCTAAATTTATAGATATGAGTTTGCGCTTTTGGAGTGTTAAACATTTTATGTGAGAAGATGTCCCAAAACTCTTTAAGTGCGGATATTTCAAGGTTTGTCTCGCTTTCGCTATCGCAAAAGTATGTTATCTTGCCATCGCCAAAGTAGCCATTGCCAAGCGCTCTAACGCCATTTGGATCAAGCCCACTCATCACGAGATTACCACAATATACTGCCTTATCGCTAGCGCCAACGTTTCTGTTGTCGTATTTGCCAGTGTCAATGTATCTAAATTTACTGGCCCTCACGCCTATTAGTTCAAATTCACCACCACTTGGCACCATGGCATAGACCTTGTCATCTTTGACATAAAAATAGCTATTATTTAACTCTTTACTATCACCAATGTCGTCATCTAAAATAGTAGCTAACCCAAAGATAAAAAAGTAGGTAGCAAAAAATATCACAACTATGGCGATTATTACTGAGATTAGCGGATGTTTTTTTAACATTTTAGCCCCATTTTAAACAAATTTAGCGACCTCATCATGGCGCAAAAACCTTCCATACATTTAAATTTCACAAAACCTATCCAAATATAAAATATCTAAATATCAAAAACTGATAATATACTACTCTAACTACTGTATTTAATAGCCATACGGCAAATAACGCTAAAATAGCTCCAATAATACTAAAATTCTTTAAAACCCCATAATAAATCACCATCAACAAAAAAATAGAAAAATATAAAAACATAATCAAATAAAATAAATTTTTCAACCTTTCATATAAGTCCGAATTTTCTCTATTTGTCGCGATTAGCCTAATTGTCTCTATCTTATTTAAAAATCCAACCTTTTTATATTTTATCCGGACTAGATCGCCTACTTCATATTTTTCTATCTCTGGCGAAAACACCCCGCTAAATCTCTCTTTACCTATCAAAAGGCTCATGCTTGTGGCTAAATTTTGCCTAACAACTCTTCTATTTAGCGCGCTTATCCTACCGATCTTTTTCAAGCTACTCTAGCTCCTCAGCGATCTCAAGCACTTCAAAATACTCATTTTCTAGGCTTTCAAGCTCAGCTTTTGCCTTTTCAAGCTCTTCATAAAGCGTAGTAAGTCCCACTTCTTGATAAATTTTAGGATCGCTAAGCCCCTCATTTAGCTCGGCTACTCTTGCTTCAAGGGCTGAAATTTTATCTGGATATGTGTTTAAAATTTGCGTTTGTTTGTAGCTTAGTTTTGCGCCAGATTTGCTCTTTTGTTTGGCTTCATTTTGGCTATTTGAAAGCTCTTTTTCAAATTTATCAAGCTCTTTCATCTCATCTTCAAGCTCCAAATAGACGCTATACTCTTCGTGCAAGACATTTATCTTTGTGCCCTCAAACGCCCAAAGCTTATTTGCCATCTTATCGACAAAATATCTATCGTGGCTAACTAGCAAGATCGCCCCCTCAAAGCTTTGCAGATAGTCTTCTAAGATATTGATAGTTGCGATATCAAGGTCGTTTGTCGGCTCGTCAAGCACCAGCACGTCGTAAGTTTTAGTAAAAAGCATCGCCAGTGCCACGCGGTTTTTCTCGCCGCCACTTAAAACGCCTATCTTTTTATCTAAAAATTCCTTTGGAAAGAGGAAATTTTTAAGATAGCCATAAACATGCATATTTCGCCCACGAACTAGCACGTGATCGCCGCCATTTGGACAAAATGTCTCTATTAGGCTCTTATCATCATCAAGGACATTTCTAGCTTGATCAAAGTAGCCGATACTCACCTCACCCCTTTTTATCTCGCCACTACTTTGCTTTTCAAGTCCTAGCAAAATTTTAAGTAGCGTGCTTTTTCCACTGCCGTTTCGCCCAACTATGGCTATCCTCTCGCCCTGCAAAACCCTTGCGTCAAATTTCTCAAAAAGCACCTTGCCGTCTATACTTTTGCTTAAATTTTTAAACTCAAAGAGCATTTTTTTGCGGTTTTGGCTCTGCGTTTGGTTGAAATTTTTACTCGCACGCTCAAGCTCTAGCCTCACGCGTCTTATCACACCTGGGTTTTTCTTGGCCTCCTCGCGCATGGCGAGCACCCGCTCTTTTCTGCCCTCGTTTCGCTTTAGCCTAGCTTTTACGCCGCGCCTTAGCCACTCCTCTTCAGCCTTTAGCTGTTTTAGCAGTGTCTCATGCGACTTTGCAAGACTTGCTAAAATTTCCTCTTTTTTGGTTAGATAGTTTGCATATCCGCCCTCGAAATTTTTTAAGCTTGCATCCTCGACCTCAACGCACCTAGTAGCGAGCGCATCGATAAAATACCTATCGTGGCTAATAAAAACTATGCTTTGATTTGAGCTTTTAAGCATATCTTCAAGAAATTTGACCATGTAAACATCAAGGTGGTTTGTCGGCTCATCAAGCAGCAGCACATCTGGCTTTTTAAGGATGAGAGCGCCCAGTGCCACGCGGCGGATCTCGCCACCACTAAGCGAACAAATGGGCCTGTTTTCATACTCTTTTAGCTTAAATTCTTGCAAAATTCGCTCTATTTTGTGCTCAATATTCCAGCCATCTTTTGCTTCTATAAATTTTATAAGTCTCTCTTGCTCTTTTAAAATTTCTTTGTTCTCTGGATCATTTGCTAGTAAAACGCCACTCTTTTCATATTCGCTTATCGCGTCAAATATCTCTTTTAGCTCGTTATTTAGTGCCTGCCTTACGGTAAAAGTTGCGTTAAAATTTGGAGTTTGAGCTAGCATCTCGACGCTTATTAGGCTCTGCACTATGCGTCTGCCACTATCTACTGCCACCTCGCCAGAGATGATCTTCATAAGTGTACTTTTGCCACTGCCGTTTTTGCCGATGATCGCTATCTTTTCATTTTCATTTACACTAAAATTTACAGCGTTTAAAATCTCATTTGCACCAAATTTTTTACTTACGTCTATCAGGTCGATTAATGCCATTTTTCTCTCATTTTTTAAATTTCTCGCGATTATATCAAAAGGGAGCTAAAACCTAATTTTGGCTATAATCGCCAAAAATTTTAAAATAATTAAGGAAAATTTAATGAATTTATCTATGAGAAAACTCGTAGTTCCGATATTTTTGGATATGTTTTTACACTTCATTACGCTTATTATCAACACCTACATGGTGACAAAAGTGAGTGTACATCTAGTTGGTGCAATGGGTGCTGGCAATCAAGTGATGGATCTTTTTATGACCATTTTTAACTTCCTAAGCATTGGCTGCTCGGTTGTCGTTGCCCAAGCACTGGGAGCTAAAAAGAACGATCTTGCTTCAAACGTCATACACGCAAGCATCACGTCAAATACGCTCTTTGGTATCTTCTCAGCTATCGTCATCTACGTCTTTGGCTACAACATCTTAAATTTACTAAACGTGCCAAAAGAGCTTATAAATGATAGCTTCTCATATCTTCACATCCTTGGCTTTGCCCTACTTTTTGATGGTATCGGTATGGTGCTAGCTGCGGTACTTCGTGTTTATAATCTAGCAACTGCTGTTATGCTAACTTCGGTTTTAATGAACGTAATTACGATTTTAGGCAATGCCATCTCCCTTTTTGGCTGGTTTAATCTACCAAATTTAGGCTTACAAGGAGTCGCTATCTCGACACTTGTTGGCAGATTAGTAGGCATTTTTGTGCTAGCTTATATGCTAAGTCAAAAGGCAAAAGTTAAAATTTACTTTAAAAAGCTACTTGTCGTACCATTTGAAATTTTAAAGAAAATCCTCTCAATTGGCCTTCCAAGTGCAGGCGAAAATTTACTCTGGATGGCACAATATATGGTCGCTTTTGGCTTTGTGGCAAGCATGGGCGAGGCTAGCCTTAGCGTGCAGACCATTTACTTTCAGATCACGCTTCTTATCTTGCTTTGTGGAGCGAGCATTAGCGTGGCAAACGAGGTCATTGTAGGACATTTAGTTGGAGCAAGCGAGTTTAACGAGGCCTATACAAGGACATTTAGGGCGCTAAGACTCGGCGTTTTTATAACGCTCGTAGTCGTACTTATAGCTTATGCGCTAAAGCATCAAATCATGGACGCACTAAATTTAAACGAAAATTTACGTGCGATCATGCTACCGCTTTTTACACTTTCGATATTTCTTGAAGCGGGTAGAACCTTTAACATAGTCATCGTAAATGCCCTTCGTGCAAGTGGTGATGCAAAATTTCCACTAGTAACCGGCCTTATCTTTATGTGGGGGCTTTCGCTACCACTTGGATATTTTTTAGGCATCTATCTTGGCTGGGGAATTATCGGCGTTTGGATAGGATTTTGTGCTGATGAGTGGCTAAGAGGTCTTGCAAATACGTGGCGTTGGAGAAGTAAAAAATGGCAAGAAAAACGCCTAGTTTAAAGCAAAAGAGCATAAATTTAGACTTTTATGGGCTAAGCGTTTTAATAAATTTTAAAACAAATGTAAAATCCATGCGTCTAAGAGTTGGCAAGGATGCTAAGATCACGCTATCTATGCCATTTTATAGCACACAAAAGATGGCTCTTAGCTTTCTTGAGATGCACAGAATTTGGCTTGAAAATACTTACAAAAAAGCTCTTTTGAATTTACCAAAAGATGATGAGATGAAATTTCTTGGGCAAATTTATAAGATAAAATTTGATGAAAATTTTAAAGAGCCATTTTTTGATGGCGAGTTTGTCTTTACGCCAAATTTAAAAAGCCTTGAGCGTTTTGTAAAAGTAAGAGCAAAAGAGCTATTTTTAGAGCTTGTGAGCTATTTTCAGCCTTTTATAAACAAACCAATCAAGCGTATAGTCATACGAAATAGCAAAACTCGCTGGGGCAGCTGCAATCACAAAAAGGGCTACATAAACCTAAGCCTAAGACTCATAGAAAAGCCGCTCTCAGCCGTACGCTACGTCGTTCTTCACGAGCTAACACACCTGCTCTATCCACATCATCAAAAAAGTTTTTACGATTTTATAGAAAAAATCATGCCTGATTATAAAAAACAAGAGCAAATTTTAAAAGCGTAATTATTTTTCATCAAGTAAGTGTAAAAATTAATATGCTAAAATCGCATGTTAATTCACAAAAAGGGAATTTCAATGAAAAAAATGATTTTTATCTCAATCTTAGCCACTTGTGCTTTTGCAGGTAACTTTGAAGATGGCCTAAAGGCATATGGGAGCTCAAATTTTAAAGAAGCTTTGGCTAAATTTGAAGCAGGATGTTTGGCAAATGACGTAAAATCTTGCGTAAAAGTTGGAGCGATTTACCAACTAGGAAAAACAGCTCTACCTAATCCAAGCAAGGCCTTAGAGTACTATAACAAAGCTTGCGAAGCTGGTGAGGTTGAAGGTTGCTCGGCAGCTGGTGGACTTTATCTAAATACTGAGCCACAAAAAGCAAGAGAACTTTTTAATAAAGCTTGTGAGAAGAATAATGGATATTCTTGCGAGATGGTAGGTTCTATCTTAATAGAAGCTAAGGAATTTAAAAAAGCTTATGAATTTTTAGTAAAAGGCTGCGAATTAGGCGATAAGATGTCTTGCGAATTTGCAGGCGATCTAAGACGCTCAAAACAACTATAATTTTTAGGCTTACGAGCCTAAAAATTTCTTATTTTATTTATTACACCAATATCCTTGTATAAAGATAGTCTAAAAACTTATATTAGAAATTTAGGCAAGAATGCTCTTGCCTAAGATTAGATTATTTTTATTTGATCAAGCGGCTTGTCTTTAATGCCCCATTGAGTCATAAAAACAAATCCATAAA
The DNA here is from genome assembly GCF_003049705.1 of Campylobacter concisus. NCBI lineage: Bacteria > Pseudomonadati > Campylobacterota > Epsilonproteobacteria > Campylobacterales > Campylobacteraceae > Campylobacter > Campylobacter concisus. Next base: position 46,752 of record NZ_PIRF01000009.1, on the reverse strand, counting down.
GCACAGCAGCTACGATATAAGCAGTGTATTCGTTTGGTATAAGATTAAATTTCGCACATATATTTGGCACAAGAGCTAGTGGCACAACAGGGATCAAAAGAATACGCTCCCAGATCCTAAGCTTTGTGACATAGTAGCCTTGAAGTAAGCTTGAAAATGCAAACATTCCCACGATCGCCATACCAAAGACAAGTAAAATTTCAAGCGGATTACTCATCCAGACTATTCCTTTTGAATCAAGCGGATCGCCCTCATTTACGCTTTCTATTAGCATAAGTTTGTTGTTAAAGAAAAAAGCAAATGGTAAGATCGCCGTTCTTAGATCATAAAAGAATCCTTGAACGCCAACAGTTATAGGATTTGCTTTGGCGATACCAGCTGCTGCATAAGCTGCGATACCAACTGGTGGCGTGTCATCAGCTAAAATTCCAAAGTAAAAGACAAAAAGATGCACGGCGATAGCAGGAATTAAAAAGCCATTTTTATGCGCCAAAAATAAAATAACAGGTGCCACAAGGCTTGAAACTACGATATAGTTTGCTGTTGTTGGAAGACCCATCCCTAGTATTAGCGACATCATAGCAGTAAGAAGCAATATCATAACTATATTATCACCAGCAAGTAACTCAACTAGATCTGAAAGTACTTGACCAAGGCCAGTTAGAGAGATAGAACCCACGATGATACCTGCAAGTGCGGTTGCAATGGCGATCGTTGTCATACTTTTTGCGGCTGCAACCATCGCCCAAAATATATCTTCAAAGCCTATTAACACATCATTTATTCCAACTTTTTCGCCACTTGCTAGCTTTTTAACTGGCTCTTGAAAGATCATTATTAAAAATAAAAATCCAATCGCATTAAACGCCGCAGCGATGGCTGACTCTTTTGCGATTAATAGCGTATAAAGCAAAATCAAAATCGGAGTTATATAGTGAAGTCCGCTTACAAAAATTTTAAATCTTGAGTGAAATTCGCTTTGATTTATACCTTTTAAGCCAAGCTTCACACTCTCTAAATGAACGATAAAAAATAGTGACAAATAGCAAGCAAAAGCCGGAATTACCGCTGCCATCATGACATTTGTATATGTCATACCTAAAAATTCAGCGATGATAAAAGCAGCTGCGCCCATGATCGGAGGCATGAGCTGACCATTTACACCAGCTGCAACCTCGATGGCTCCAGCTTTTGTGCGCGAAAGACCGGCTTTTTTCATAAGTGGTATGGTAAATGTACCAACTGTTACAACATTTGCTGTGGAGCTGCCTGAAACCATGCCTGTTAGGCCACTTGCGATGACTGAAGCCTTAGCTGGGCCACCTCTATATTTGCCAAGAAGAGAGAAAGCTAAATTTATGAAATATTGCCCAGCACCTGCCCTCTCAAGCAATGAGCCAAAAAGGACAAAAAGATAGATAAAACTAACGCTAACTCCGATAGGCACACCAAAGATGCCCTCAGTCGTCAAAAACATATGGCCTGCGATCTTTTCAAAGCTGGCACCCTGATGAGCGATGATGTCTGGCATATAAGGGCCAAAGTGATCATATATCAAAAATAATATACAAATAATTGGAAGTGCTGGCCCCATTACGCGCCTGCCAGCCTCAAGCAAGACAATAATCGTCAAAAACGATATGACGATATCTTGTGTGATGTAGTCCCCTATCCTATCAGCTAGCTCATAAAAATAAACCGCTGGATAAAGCACGGCAACAACGCCTACTACACAAAAGACCAGATCGTAAAATGGCAAACTAGAATGTGCCTTTTTATGAAAAGTGACTGGATAAAGCAAAAATACAAGCCCAACCGCAAAGGCTAAGTGTATTGAGCGTGAAATGTTAGTATTTAGCGGAAAATAAGCTATATAAAGCTGAAAAACTGACCAAGAAAAGCATACGATCGCAATGAAATAGTTGTAAAAATTGCTATTTATCTCCCTTGTTTTTACCTCGACAAATTGTTCTTCGTTGTCTTTGACTTCGTTCATCTCTCTCCTTTAAAATTTAAATATATAAATTAAAAATTTGCATATTTAAATTTTATCCAGAGGCAAAAGCCCCTGGAAATGGATTATTTTAAAATACCAGCCTCTTTAAACGCAGCCTCTGCAGCTGGGTGAAGCGGAGCTGAAAGACCTTGAACGAGATCTTCTTTTTTAACTGATTTTAGTGCTGGGTGAAGAGTTTTATACTCATCAAAGTTGTCTAAAATAGCTTTTATCACAGCTTTTACAGCCTCATCTTTTGTGTCTTTGCTAGTTACTAAAACAGCTTTTACGCCAATAGTATTTACATCGTGATCGACGCCATCATAAGAGCCTTTTGGGATGACGCCTTTTGCAAAGTATGGTTTCTCTTTAAGAAGCTTATCGATCTCACTACCTTCGATATTTAGGATATCAATCGGCAAAGATGTCGCAGCATCAGTGATGTTTGCAGTTGGATGGCCGACGACAAAGCTATATCCGTCTATCTTTTTATCTTTTAGTGCGTGTGGGCATTCGCCAACTGTTAAAACGCCGCGGTATCCTAGTTTTGAAACGTCAAAGCCTTTTGCTTTAAAGACTTCAAGTGTGCTCACTTCGTTGCCGCTGCCTGGGTTGCCAACGTTGTATTTTTTACCTGCAAATGAAGCAAGATCGCTTGTCAGACCGCTATCTTTTGCTACAACAAATGCAAGAAGTTCTGGATAGATCGCAACTACTGAGCGTAAATTTTCATCTTTTGCTCCGTCAAATTTGCCAGTGCCGTTAAATTTATCATAGACAACGTCACTTTGAACAAAGCCAAATGTGAGCTCTTTTTTCAAAACGTTATTTACGTTATAAACAGAGCCGCCAGTTGATTGGACTGAGCATTTTACATTAGTATTTTTGTTTGCTAAACGGCAAATCGCTCCACCTATCGGATAATAAGTGCCTGTCATGCCGCCAGTGCCGATACTGATAAATTCTTTTGCTGAAAGAGTTGTTGCTAAAAGCAAGCCAGCAAGTGCCAAAGAAGTAGTTTTCATCTAAGATCCTTTCAAGAAATTTAAGGCTATTTTATTCTATAAATTTAGCTTTTTACCTTATTTAATATGATATTTTCATGCCGTTTTGGTAAAGTTGCAACCATTCTACACAATCAAGACTTAAAAAAATATTTTCTTAAGATTAAATTTATATTTCTTTATTAGTCAAAATAAATTTGATAAACCGGCTATTTAAATATCATTTTTTATTGTATAATCCACCACAGTTCTAAGTTTTAGAAAAACTGTTGCAAATTTACAACTAATCAATAGCTTTTACAAATGTTAATAACAATCAAAAATTTATTTATGGAGGAATTCATGAAAAAATCACTTATGTTGGCTACTTCTATGCTGCTTTTATCTCTAAATTTCGCTTCTGGCGCGGATGAGAAAACGCAAGTTAGCTTTAGTGGCTCATCTACTCTAGCTCCGGTCATTGCTAAAATTTCAACCGACTTTATCGAAAAGTACGAAACTTGGGATAAAGTAGATAGCTCTTTACCAAACAAAAACATCACCATTTTCGTCTCAGCTGGCGGCTCTGGCGCTGGCGTAAAAGCCGTGCTTGATCATGTCGCTGACTTTGGCATGCTAGCTCGCGATATAAAAGATAGCGAAAAAGCAAAGATCAAAGATATGAAAGCCTATACGCTTGGCATAGACGCACTTTGCGTGGCTGTAAACCCAGAAAATGAGGTGATAAAGCTAAAGGGCGGAAATTTGAGTAAAGACGAGATCGTCAAAATTTTCTCAGGCGAGTACAAAAAGTGGAGTGACCTTGACAAATCCCTACCAAATGACGAAATAGTCGTAGTTACAAGAGATCTTGGTGGCGGTGCTCACGAGGTTTTTCAAAAAAAGATCATGAAGGATGTCAAAGTTAGCAAAAACGTCATCCAGTCACCATCAATGGGCGCACTTGTTTCAAAGATCATCGAAAATAAAAACGCCATTGGCTACGCATCTTTTGGTATCACAAACCAAAACAAAGGCAAGCTAATACCGCTAAACGTTGACGGTGTGGAGCCAACTGTTAAAAATATAGTTGATGGCAAATACTACATCTCTCGCCCGCTCATCATCGTAAAAAGTGGCAATCTAAGCAAGAGCGAGCAAATTTTTGTTGACGTGCTAAATTCGGCCGAAGGTCAAAAGACTATCGAAAAAATGGGATTTATACCAGTAAAATAGCCAATGACAGGGCAAATTTTTAAAGGCGCGATATATCTTTTTACACTTTTATCCGCCATGCTTTTGCTTTTACTCGTGGGATTTTTACTGCTAAATTCCACGAGTTTCTTTGCAGAAGTAAGCCTTTTTGACTTCTTGCTAAACAGCGACTGGGACGTTAGCACAGAGCCTTTTAGCTTTGGGCTGTTTAATATCCTAATCGCAAATTTCGCAGTTGCGTTTTTAGCTTGTATATTTTCATTTTTTATCTCGCTTGGCGTTACTATATTTATATGCTTTTTTGCGAGCGCCTGGCTTAGGCACGTGCTAGACTGGATGATACGAATACTAGCTGGCATACCATCTATCATATATGGATTTTTTGCGCTTTACACGGTTGTAAAAATTTTAGAGTCAGGGCTAAAAATGTCTGCTGGCGAGTCAGTTTTGGCAGCTAGCCTCATCCTTAGCGTCATGATACTGCCCTTTTTTACCTCGCATTTGCTCCAAAGCGTGGGTCTGCTAAAGCAAAATTTCAAAACAAACTCAGACGCGCTTGGCGTAAGCACGGGATATTTTATAAGAAAAATAATTTTAAGAAAATCCATGAAAGCTAGCATTTCAGGCTTTATACTTGCATTCTCAAGGGCAGCTGGCGAGACGATGGCTGTGATGATGGTCATAGGCAACACCCCGCTTTTTCCGCACCTGCTCTCAAAAGCTCAGACCATACCATCTCTAATAGCCCTTGAAATGGGCATGAGCGAGGCTGGCAGCTTGCACTATCACGCTCTTATTGCAAGCGGATTTGTCCTGCTTGTTTTTATATTTATGCTAAATATTTTTATCTTTAAATTTGAGAAAAACAATGAACGCTTTTAAAGATCATCTAGTCAAATTTTACGCCTATCTTTGCGTATTTATAGTGGTTGCGATGATATTTTGGATATTTTATTTCATCTTTACAAATGGCGTCTCTCAGATAAATTTAGACTTTCTGACTAAAAATCCGCAAGGTTTAAATTTAGGTGAGAGTGGCGGCATAAGAGACGCTATCATAGGCTCATTTTTGCTGATGATACTATCTATGATATTTTCTGCACTTCTTGGCGTTAGCTGCGCCATTTATAGACAAATTTACTGCACTTCTAGTAAGATCAAACTTGGACTTAAATTTATCATCCAAACGATGGCCTCAATACCCTCTATATTGCTTGGGATGTTTGTTTATGGGCTTTTTATCGTTAGTCTTGATATCCCAAAGAGCCTGCTAACAGCTAGCATTACGCTTGCTTTGATGGTCTTTCCATTTGTTGAAGTTAGCACAGAAAAGGTGATCTCGCAGATCGATGAAAAGATGTTAAGAGATAGCTTCGCGCTTGGTGTTGATAAAGATTTCATGGCTAGAAAGCTTGTTTTGCCAACTATTAGAAAAAATATAATATCTATTTTAATACTTGCTGGCAGCTACGCCATAGGGGCAACTGCGCCACTACTTTTAACTGGAGTCGTCTTCATGGCAAAGGCAGAAGGCCTGCTCTCGCCGGTCATGGCACTACCTTTTCACCTGCACATGCTCCTAAGCCAGTCAGTCGCAACGCAAAATGCCTACGCTACAGCGCTCGTGCTCATTTTTATGTTGATCATTTTGCACTTGCTTTCAGCCGTAGTTTTATTTGATATAGGAGAGAAAATTGCCAGATATTTTAAGTATAAAAGATCTTAGTATCTTTTACCAAGATAATGAAATTTTAAAAGATCTAAATTTAAACGTCGCCGAAAACGAGATCATCTGCTTAATGGGCAGCTCAGGATGTGGTAAATCGACATTTCTATCAGCGCTAAATGGCTTTTTGGAGCAAAAGGGCGGCAGATATAACGGAGAGATCCTATTTAAAGGCGGAAATATCAAAAATAAGGGCGAAATTTGGCTAAGACGAAAGCTAGCCATACTCTTTCAAGACGCCACGCTCTTTCCTTTTAGCGTCGAGAGAAATTTGACCTATGCGATGGAATTTTATGAGGGCAGCATAAAGGATAAGCAAAAAAGAGTAGAGGAGCTATTAAAAAGCGTAAATTTACTGGGCGAAATAAACGACTTAGATATGCTAGCTAACAAGCTCTCTGGCGGTCAAAAGCAAAGACTTTGCATCGCAAGGATGCTAACTACAAAGCCTGAAGTGCTCATGCTTGATGAGCCTTGCTCGTCACTTGATATGAAAAATGTCTTGATCGTAGAAGAGCTTTTAAAAAGCTTGTCGCAAAGATACACCATCATCATCACCACGCACAATGAAGAGCAGGCAAAAAGGCTTGGCGGCAGAATAGTTCGCATCGTAGATAAGAAATTTACATTTTAAAAGAGCTAGAAATTCTAGCTCTAAATTTAGTCGATAAATCTTTTTGTGATATTTGCGTAGGCATCTATCCTGCGGTCTCTTAAAAATGGCCAAATTCTGCGCACTTCTTCACTTCTTTTCATGTCTATTTCAACGATCTTGCATAGCTCATCTGTGCTATTTGCGCGGAAAAGCTGCTCACCTTGTGGCCCAAAAACAAAGCTATTTCCCCAAAATTTTATCCCATCCATCACGCCGCTATCATCTTTTTCAAAGCCCACACGATTTACTGCAACAACTGGCAGGCCATTTGCCACGCTGTGACCTCTTTGAACTGCCACCCACGCTTCAAGCTGTCTTGATTTTTCATCGTCACTATCGCCCTCAAACCAGCCAATAGCCGTTGGATAGATGAGAATTTTCGCCCCTTTTAGTGCCATCAGCCTTGCTGCCTCTGGATACCACTGATCCCAGCAAACCAAAACGCCAAGCTTGCCAAGGCTTGTTTCAATTGGCTCAAAGCCGATATCACCAGGCGTGAAGTAAAATTTCTCGTAAAATCCAGGGTCATCAGGGATGTGCATTTTTCGGTATTTGCCAGCCACACTGCCGTCACGCTCGAAGACAAAGGCGGTATTGTGATAAAGTCCGTCGGCTCTTTTTTCAAAGAGCGAAGTGACTAAAACAACGCCATTTTCTTTTGCTACCCTGCCCCAAAAAGCGACATCCTCTTGCCAGTCGTTTGCGTGATCAAAGAAATTTGTATCCTCGCTTTGGCAAAAGTACTGCGTCTGGTGTAGCTCTTGGCAGACGACTAGGTCAGCACCGCCTTTTTTTACCTCGGTAATTAGCTCAAGTGTCTTTGCGATAGTCGCCTCTTTTGTGCCTTTAAATTCTTGTTGAAGTAGTGCTACTTTCATCTCATTTCCCTTCTTTGTCGTTATATGGGTCTAAATGCGTGGTTATCTGCCACGAATAATCCCTAAATTTCTCTCTTATCTCAGCTTCAAGCGAGTCGGCCACCTCGTGCGCATCGTAAAGCGAGATATCTTTGTCAAAAACTAAATGCAGCGTTAAAAATATGGTATTTGCGCTCTGTCTTGTGTTTAGATAGTGAAAATCAGAAATTCTTTCTTTTGCCTTTATCATCTTGATGATCTCATCTGTGACCTCAGGGCTTGCTGCGTGATCTAGCAAGACACCAAGAGCGTCTTTGCCAAGGCTTATCGCACTTTGAGCGATGTAGCCGCTTATCACGATGCCAAAGATCGCATCTATCATCACAAATCCGCTAAATTTAATGATAAGTAGCGAGATGATGACTGCTAGGTTACTAAAAAGGTCGATCTTATAGTGTAGTGCGTCTGCTTTTATGATAAGATTGCCACTTTTTTTAGAAATTTGGTTTAAAAATAGCACCAAACATAACGTCACAACTACCGAAAAAACCATCACACCAAGGCTTAAGCCAAGGTCTATCTCTAAATTTGGCTCGCTAAATTTTTTAATACTCTCATAAAAAATATATCCAGCAGCCACAACGATGATGACGCACTCAAATAGCGCTGCTAACGCCTCTAGCTTTGTGTAGCCAAAGTTAAATCTCTCATCGGCTTGCTTTCTTGACTTTCTAAGCGCAAATAAATTTAAAAGCGAGACAATAAAATCAAGCATCGAGTCTATCGCCGAGCCAAGCACAGCGACCGAGCCACTAAAAAGCCCAGCTGTAAATTTCACAAGTGCTAGCAAAAAGGCGCAAGCTCCAGCTGCGATAACTGCCTTGTTTTCGCCTTGCGTGCACTCCTGCTTATTTATGCGGTTAAACTCATAATCAAACGGACTTGACAAGACTAAGACCTTTTATATCTATTTTGGCTTGAGCAGTGAAGCGAGCCATTTTGACGCACAAAAACTAGCGAATTTACACCGATGATCTTTCTATCTGGCAGTGCCTTGGCTAGTAAATTTAGCACTTTTTCGTCGTTTTCGTCGTTATATGTTGGCACGATTAGCGCACCATTTATAAAGATAAAGTTTGCATAGGTGCAGCCAAGCCTTTTGCCATCATAAAATTTAGGTTTTGGTAGTGGCAGAGCAAGCAGCTTAAAGCCAGTTTTTTTAAGCTCATCCTCCATTTTTTTTAGCTCATCAAAGTGCTCATCACTCTCATCTTCACAAGTTGCGTAAGCGATAGTATCAGGCGTGATAAAGCGCGCTAAAGTGTCGATGTGGCTATCTGTGTCATCGCCTTTTATAAAGCCATTTTCAAGCCAGATGATACGCTTTAAGCCAAATAAATTTTTTAGTTTTTCTTCGATCTGCTCTTTGCTAAGCGATTTGTTTCTATTTTTATTTAGTAGGCATTTTGAAGTGGTTAAAAGCACGCCATCTCCGTTAAACTCGACACTTCCGCCCTCTAGTATCATATCAACGGGCTCAAGCTTGGTTTTGTAAATTTTAGCTAGTTCTAAATTTATCGCATCATCTTTTGAACTCTTAAATTTACCGCCCCAGGCATTAAATTTAAAGTTGTAGCTCTTTACGCCATCTTCAGCACAAACGTCGATCATGCCGTAGTCTCTGATCCAAGTATCATCAGTCTCAAGCTTAACAAACTCAACATTTTTAAATTTCTTAAATCTAGCAAAATTTGCCTCATCTGGGCAGATGAGCACTACCTTCTGAAACGGCGTAACAGCAGCCACAAGCTCCTCATAGCCCGCCAAAATCTCCTCCAAATAGGGCTCCCAGTCGCTCTTACTATGTGGCAGTGATAAAAATAAAAGCTCCTGCTCTTCCCACTCCGCGTATGCTCTCACGCTCTCTCCTTATAAATTTTGTAAATTCCATAAATCGTAATGATTATCCAAAAGACCTCTATCAAAAATGAGCCAAGGTTAAAGTGCACAAAAAGCGAGATGATGAGTAGTATAGCGCCTACTAAATTTATTATCTGATAGGCTAGATCGCGGCTATTTAGGCGGCCGATTTGAAGTAAAAAGTAGCCCATCACGATGCAAATCATCCCTAAAAAGCCGATGATCTGAAAAAGATCGATCAAATTTTATCCTTTTTGCAAGCTTAAATTTAAAGCAAGATCATATCTAATTAGTTTTAAATTTATGATTATAAGATAAAATAACTCCATTTTTCAGATTGGATTAAAGTTTTATGGATTTTGAGTTTATTGAGAAATTTTATCCGCTTTATGTTAAGGCAGGAGTGCTTACCTGTGAGATCGCCTTTTTAGGGATCTTTTTTTCTATTTTGATCGGTATTTTTTGTATGGCTGTGAAATTTTACAAGCTAAAATTTCTATCAAAAGTGATTGACTGCTACGTCGAACTCTCAAGAAATACGCCTCTTCTTATACAACTTTTCTTTTTATATTATGGCTTGCCAAAGCTTGGAGTGTCGATGAGCGGCTTTACCTGTGCGGTCGCTGGGCTTAGCTTTCTTGGAGGCAGCTATATGAGTGAGAGCTTTAGGCTTGGCTTTGAGGCGGTTAGAAAGTCGCAAATAGAAGCAGGACTTAGCATCGCGCTTAGCAAAAATCAGCTCCTAAGATATGTTATCTTGCCTCAAGCATTTAGCGTAGCGGTGCCAAGTATTAGTGCAAATATTATCTTTTTACTAAAAGAGACAAGCATCGTTAGCATCGTGGCACTTGCTGATCTAGTTTACGTCGCAAAGGATCTCATTGGGCTTTATTACAAGACAGACGAGGCACTTTTTATGCTAGTAATTAGCTATCTTATCATCATCTTGCCAGTCTCACTGGTGCTTAGCTATATCGAAAAAAGGGTAAGAAATGCAAGGAGTTAGTATATTATTTGACACGCAAAATTTACTAAGGCTCTTTGAAGGTCTAGTCGTTAGCACAGAAATTTCATTTATCTCTATCTTTATCTCTATAATCGGTGGCTTAGTGCTTGGCGTGCTTATGAGCATGAAAAACAAATTTATCTATTTTATTTTAAAAATTTGCCTAGAAATCGTTCGCATAATGCCTCAGATCGTTTGGCTATTTTTATTTTATTTTGGTGTCAGTAAGGCGTTTGATATTCACATTTCAGCATTTACAGCCTCACTCATCGTCTTTAGCTTGTGGGGAATTTTTGAAATGATGGACATCGTGCGTGGCGCAATAACATCAATACCAAAACATCAATTTGAATCAGCCGCCTCACTTGGGCTTAGTAAATTTCAAATTTACTCTCACGTCATCATCCCACTAGCCACGAGAAGGCTAGTACCTGGAGCTGTAAATTTACTAAGCCGTATGATAAAAACGACATCTATCGTCGTTCTAATCGGCGTTGTAGAGGTAGTCAAGGTCGGCCAGCAGATCATCGAGCGAAATGTATTTACAAATCCTATGGCGCCATTTTGGATATACACGCTCATATTCTTTTTATATTTTGTGATCTGCTATCCAGTCTCAAAACTATCAAAAAAATTAGAAGAAAAATGGAGCTAAAATGAGCGAAAACATCTTGGAACTTAAAAAAATAAATAAATTTTATGGAGAGCTTCACGCCTTAAAGGATATAAATTTAGATGTAAAAAGCGGCGAAGTAGTCGTGCTCCTTGGACCATCGGGCTGTGGCAAGAGCACAACTCTTAGATGTATAAACGGACTTGAGAGTATCGCAAGCGGCGAGATAATAATTGATGGCGAAGTAATTGATGCTAAATTTAATGATTGGCAAAGGATCCGCCAAAAAGTCGGCATGGTCTTTCAAAGCTACGAGCTCTTTGATCATATGAACGTCATAGACAACGTCCTTCTTGGGCCTTTAAAGGTGCAAAAAAGAGATAGAGCTGAAGCCGAAAAGACTGCTGATATGTGGCTAAGCAAGGTTGGACTGCTTGATAAGAAATTTGCCTATCCAAAGGAGCTAAGTGGTGGCCAAAAGCAACGCATAGCAATAGTAAGAAGCCTTTGTTTAAACCCTGAAATTATGCTATTTGACGAGGTTACAGCTGCGCTTGATCCAGAGATCGTTAGAGAAGTGCTTGATGTTATACTAAATTTAGCCAAAGATGGAATGACGATGCTAATAGTCACCCATGAGATGAGCTTTGCAAGGGCGGTTGCAAACAAGATCGTATTTATGGATGCTGGGGCGATCGTGGAGATCAGCGAGCCAGAGGAATTTTTTACAAACCCAAAGAGCGATCGCGCGAAGAAATTTCTAAATTTATTCTCGTTTTAGAAAAAATAAGAGATAATTTGCCGTTTTTTCAAAATGCGTTTAGAGCGAAATTTTAACGCTCTTATTTATTTAACTTTTTTACAAGGAGAAAGAGTGAGAAAATTTAAATTTTTCTTATTAGCATTAATCGCTACCGTCTTTCTAACGGGTTGTGGTAATGACAAAGGTGCCGACACGGCAAAAGCTGCTTCAAACGAAGCTGATGCGATCGCAAAGATCAAAGAGCGCGGATATGTAAGAATTGGCGTTTTCAGCGACAAACCACCATTTGGCTATGTCGATAAAGACGGCAAAAACCAAGGCTATGATATTTACTTTGCAAAACGTATCGCAAAAGACCTACTAGGCGATGAGAGCAAGGTAAAATTTGAGCTAGTCGAGGCTGCTGGTAGAGTTGAAGTTTTAGTAGCAGATAAAGTAGATATCACGCTTGCAAATTTTACAAAAACACCTGAGCGCGCACAAGTTGTTGATTTTGCGCTTCCATACATGAAGGTTTCACTTGGCATCGTAAGCCCTGAAGGTGCGGTGATAAAGAGCATCGATGAGCTAAAAGACAAAACCCTAATCGTAAATAAGGGCACAACCGCAGACGCGTTTTTTACAAAAAATTATCCTGATATCAAGCTTGCAAAATACGACCAAAATACTGAAACATTTGCAGCTTTGGTTGATAAAAGAGGTGCCGCACTAGCACATGATAATGCCCTACTTTTTGCCTGGGCAAAAGAGACTCCTGGTTTTGTTGTAGGCGTTGAAGCGCTTGGTGATGTGGACGTGATAGCACCAGCTGTTAAAAAAGGAAACAAAGTTTTACTTGACTGGCTAAACAATGAGATCATTGAGCTTGGAAAAGAAAATTTCTTCCACAAAGACTATGATGCTACACTAAAACCGATCTACGGCGATAGCGTCAATCCAGAATCACTTGTCGTTGAAGGCGGCAAACTCTAAAAATTTAATGGCGTAAATTTTTACGCCATCTCTCTATCTTTTAAATTTAACAAATATACTTGTAAAGTTTTTTGCCGGCAGGTTACACTGCATAAAATCCATAAAGGACGGATATCTTACATATCTGAGCAGCAAGCTAGTAGACGACCTCTTGCAAAATAATGAGCTATTTTTAAAAAAATGCCAACATTAGATAGGCTACTTGTGGATTTAAATTACATTATCCACATGAAGGTTCAAAAAAGTTAAGCCGCATGTTATTTTATAAATTTAAATTGTTATTTTATAAATTTAAATTCTAGATGGATGGTATGTATGCAAAGTTTCCAAAAAATCCACGAAAGCTAGGCGAGAAAGATACAACTTAGTTTTTAAATGTTTAAACAAAAATTTTAAAGAGCATTTTGGAGTAAATTTAGCCCAAAATGCTCATTGTAAGCTACATTAAGCTCTTTAACAAATTTGTCACTTTTTGCTCGATATCTTCTAGAAATTCCTTGCTCTTTGCCTCAAATCTAGTGACGATAACTGGCGTTGTATTTGATGCACGCACCAGCGCCCAGCCATTTTCAAACTGAATTCTAATACCATCAATATCAATGATATTTTTTATCTTTGGCAGGTCGCAACTCTCGTTTTTCACGCACTCTTTTAACTTGGCAACTATCTTAAATTTAGCCTCGTCAGTCGTCTTTACCTTGATCTCATCGGTGCTAAAGACAAGTGGCATCTTATCAAGCTCGCCGTCAAGGTCAAAGCCCTTATGAACTAGTTCGAGCACTCTCATCATCGCATAAAGCGCATCATCAAAGCCAAAGTATCGCTCTTTAAAGAAGATATGACCGCTCACTTCAGCTGCAAGATCTACGTTTAGCTCTTTCATCATCTTTTTGATGTTGCTGTGTCCTGTTTTTCCCATAAAAACTTCGCCGATCTTAGCGATCTCATCGTACATATTTTGTGAGCATTTAACCTCGCCAAGCACCTTTGGATGTTTCATATTTAGAGCATAAAGATATGCTAGTTCATCGCCTTTTATATCTCTTTTTGGCGTTATAACCGCGATCCTGTCGCCGTCTCCGTCAAAGCCAAATCCAAGGTCAAATTCTTTTTTTTCAATGAGTGAAAACAGCTCTTTTAAATTCTCTTTTTCGCTTGGATCTGGATGGTGATTTGGGAAATTTCCGTCTGGATCTTCATATAAAATTTTCGCATTTAGCCCAAGTGCTTTGACGATCGGCACCAAGCTCACACCAACAGCGCCATTTGCACAGTCGATGACAAAGGGCTTTTTGAAATTTTTAAGCTCACTAAATTCTTTTACAAAAAACTCAACGTATTTTTCTAAGATATTAAATTTCTCACAGCTCTCATCGTCTATGATCTGCTCACCAGAGGCGATTATCTCATTAACCTTGTCTTTTAAAATTTGCAGATCTTTACCAAAAAAACTATCTTTTTTGATAGTGATCTTAAAGCCGTTGTACTCTTTTGGGTTGTGAGAGCCAGTGATCATGATATTTGCGTCAAAATAATCAGCATAAACGCTAAAGTAGCCAACAGGAGTTGGTAGCAAGCCGATGTTATAAATTTTAAAGCCACCAGCCTTGTTTAGACCACTTAGTAGATACCTAAAAAGCGTGCTAGCACTAAGTCTTGCGTCAAAGCCAACGCTTAAAGTTTTTACGCCAAATTCATTAAATTTCTTACCCAAAGCAAGCCCTATAGCCTTGACGCTATCTTCTGTCAAGTCTTTTTCAAAAATGCCACGGATATCGTATTCTCTAAAAATTTCATCATATTTCATTGTAAATTCTCCCTGAAAGAAAGCAAAATGATACAAGAATAAATTTAAAAAGGAGTAAAATAATTTTATAAATTTAGTGAGGTTAAAGTTTAAGTATAAATTCGAGCTAGAAAGCTCTAGCTCGAAAAGGGCTGCTACATCATGCCGCCCATACCGCCCATTCCGCCCATGTCAGGCATTGCAGGCATTGCTTTTTCTTCTTTTATTTCACTGATAGTTGCCTCAGTCGTTAGTAGCAAGCTAGCCACGCTAACAGCGTTTTGAAGCGCAACTCTCTCAACTTTAACTGGATCGATAATACCAGCTTCAAACATATTTACATATTCGCCAGTTGCAGCGTTAAAGCCAAAATTTGCATCTTTGCTTGTCTCAACTGCGTTTGCTACTACGCCTGCGTCAAAGCCAGCGTTCTCAGCGATTTGGCGAAGTGGAGCACGAAGCGCTCTTCTAACGATCTCAGCTCCGATTGCCTCGTCACCTTGTAAATTTAAATTTACGCTCTTTGAAGCAAGGATAAGAGCTGAACCGCCACCTACTACGATGCCCTCTTCAACAGCTGCACGAGTAGCGCTTAGAGCGTCATCTACGCGGTCTTTTTTCTCTTTCATTTCAGTCTCAGTCGCAGCACCTACTTTGATAACTGCCACGCCACCACTTAGTTTCGCAAGGCGCTCTTGTAGTTTTTCTTTGTCATAGTCGCTTGTAGTCTCTGCGATTTGAGCTTTTATTTGAGTGATTCTAGCGTCGATCGCTGACTTTTCGCCTGCGCCATTTACGATAGTTGTATTATCTTTGTCGATAACTACGCTTGAAGCTTGACCAAGGTCGTTTATAGTAGCGCTTTCTAGTGTTCTGCCTAGCTCTTCGCTGATAACCTCACCACCTGTTAAAATAGCGATATCTTCAAGCATCGCTTTTCTTCTATCGCCAAAGCCAGGAGCTTTTACAGCTGAGATGTTTAGCACGCCGCGAAGTTTATTTACAACAAGTGTTGCAAGCGCCTCGCCCTCGATATCTTCAGCGATGATTAGAAGTGGTTTACCACTCTTTTGTACTTGCTCAAGCACTGGAAGCAGGTCTTTTAAATTTGTGATCTTCTTGTCAAATAGCAATATAAATGGATTGCTTAGCTCAACTTGCATCTTTTCAGGGTTTGTGATGAAGTATGGGCTTAGGTATCCGCGGTCAAACTGCATACCCTCAACAACGCTTAGCTCGTCTTGGATAGACTTTGCCTCTTCTACTGTTATGACGCCGTCTTTGCCGACTTTCTCCATCGCATCAGCGATAAGTTTGCCGATGCTTTCGTCTGAGTTTGCAGAGATAGTAGCGATCTGCGCGATCTCTTTTGAGCCAGAAACTTTTTTAGAGATGTTTTTTAGTGCATCTATAAGAGCTGCTACTTCTTTATCCATGCCGCGTTTTACTTCGATAGGATTTGCGCCAGCAGTTACGTTTCTAAGACCCTCTTTAAATATCGCATGAGCTAGCACAGTAGCTGTTGTCGTGCCGTCACCTGCTTGGTCGTTTGTCTTACTTGCCACTTCTCTAACTAGGCTTGCACCCATGTTTTCGATAGTATCTTTTAGCTCAACTTCTTTAGCCACACTAACGCCGTCTTTTGTGATGTTTGGCGCGCCAAAGCTCTTTTGGATAAGGACATTTCTGCCTCTTGGTCCCATTGTCACTTTTACAGCGTCATTTAGTTTTTTTACGCCCTCGTATAGGCGGTTTCTTGCATCATCAGAGTAAAAAATTTCTTTTGCCATTGTTTTTCCTTTCGGTTTTAATTTATTTTAAAAAATCAGCCTTATTTATCATTGACAAAGGTATATTAATATCAAAAATTTTGCCTCGAATATTTGAATAGCCGTTTTTAGCTAGTCTTTCACTGTGCATTTTCAGATATTTTTCCGCATTCTCCTTATTGTCAAAAAGATAAATTCCGCCGGCTTCTTTTGTTTGTTTATTCTCAGTCCAAATTTTCCATATCATACCGGGTTCTTGGTTGATACTTTTAGCCAAATCCTCAAAAGCTTTTGACATCTCGTCTCCAAAAAGACCTTCTTGCGGAAAATCAACATACATAATCGCAGCCATCTGCAGCCTTATTTTAAAACGCCTAAAACATCATCAATGTTTAAAACAAGATATGTTTTATCATCTAAATTTATCTCAGTGCCACCGTATTTTGCAAATACAACTTTATCACCAACTTTTACGCCCTCTACTTCAGCACCGACTGCTTTTACCTCACCGCTTAAAGGTTTTTCTTTTGCGTTATCAGGTATAATAATGCCCGAAGCTGTGGTCTTTGTCTCCTCTACGCGTTCGACTAGAACACGCTTGCCTAATGGTTGAAAGTTCATTGTTCATCCTTTTGGTTTAATTGTCTTTTTTAGCACTCTTTATTTTTGAGTGATGAGATCCTAGCACTTTTTTCTAAAAAAGTCAATAATTTATAGTTAAATTTTATTAAAACTTTAGTCACTTACACTAAAGTTTTATGATATGTAAAACTAATATAAAGGAAATTTATGAAAAAAATAGCCTATTTAGTAGTGGCTTTGGGGCTGATATTCCTTTGCATTTTTGGCTTTATCTTTAGCTCTTTTGGCAATAAATTTATAGCAAGTAAAATAGAAAAAGAGGCACTTGCTCGCGGTATCGATGTGAAATTTAAAGATTTTAGCTTAGGATTTAGCACGCTAAATTTAGAAGCGACCGTGATGAACGCCATAAATTTAAAGGCAAATGGTGAGCTTTCACTGCTTGCTCAAAGTATGAACTTAAACATAGACATAAACGCCGACAAGGCAAAGGCTAGTGAGCTTGGACTTAAACAAGATATCGCGCTTAAGGCAAATGCGATCGGTAAGTTTAGCGACTTCAAGCTAGCGGCAACTGGCACGGGGCTTGGCTCAAACATAAATTTAAATGCAAATTTAAAAGACTATCTGCCAAAAGCTCTAAATCTTGACGCTAAAGACATCGAACTTTCTGAGATTTCTGCTCTTGCCAAAAAACCAAATTTAGCTAGCGGCAAGCTTGATCTAACGAGCAATATGCAAGGGGTCGATGAGAAAAATGAGCCCATCATTAACGCTCAAATTTTAGCTAGCGACGCAGCGATAAACAAAGAAATTCTTAAAAATGAATTTGGGCTAAATTTAGCAAAAGATATAAACTTTAAAGGTGGCGTAAATGCTAAATTTGCAAATGAAAAAGTGAGTGCAAAAACCCTCATCATCGCACCTGAAGCCACTTTAAAAGCAAACGAGACGATTTATGATCTAGCTAGCAAAAATTTAAAGAGCGACTTTTTGCTAAACGTGCCTGATCTTGCCCTTTTTGGCAAGCTCTTAGGCGAGCAACTAAGCGGCGCTGTGGATGCAAACGGCGAAATTACAATGCAAGAAAATGCCCTTAAAAACCTAAAAGCTGAGATCAACGGGCTTGGCGGCAAGATAAATGCAAATTTTGATAGCAAAAACTTAGCCCTAAATGCGGCTAGCATCAAGTTAAAAGAGCTTCTAGCGCTTGCCTTGCAGCCTAGCTACGCAGACGGGCAGATAAATTTAAACGCAAATTTTAGCGGCTTTGACGAGCTAAAAAAGCTTGCAGGCGAGGCTAAATTTGAGATAAAAAACGGTCTTATAGATAATGGTCTTGCAAAGCTTAAAAACGAAGCTAAATTTGAGCTAAAAGGCGGTGCCACCGCAAAAGGTGAGCTTGTAAATTTTGACGCAAACGTGCTTAGCGACCTTGGCGAGCTAAAGGATGTAAAGGGCGTTTATGACCTAAAAAACAGCCAAATTTTTAGCAAATTTGCCCTGCTCATTAGCGACCCTGAGAAATTTAAAGCGGTTAGTGGCTTTGAGGTGGGCTCAAAGATGGCACTTGCGGGCGATGTGAAGGTTAAAGAGAGCAAGATAGATGAGCTAAATTTAGGCGGCGATGCCTTTGCTGGCAAGCTAAACGTCACCATAAAAAATGAAAATCTTGATCTTAGCCTAAAAGAGGCACAGTTAGGAGAGATCTTGGCACTTAGCGGCAACGACAGGCTGGCAAACGCTAAGACAAATGTCCAAGCAAAGGGGCAAAATATCTTTAGCAAAAGCCCAAGTATCACCGCAACGATCGCTTTAAATGATGGTAAATTTAACGTCGCAGCGCTTAGCAAAATGCTTGATAAAAAATTCCCTGAAAATGAGAAATTTAGCTCAAATTTGAGCCTAGACTATAAAGGCGAAATGGCAAAATTTAGCGGCGACTTTCTTAGCTCACTAGCTGATATAAAGGGCATAGATGGCAGTTTTGACGTGGGTAAAAGCACGCTAAGCTTAAAGCTTCAAGCGGTAGTTTCAGAGCTAAATAAGCTTGCATTTTTAGCTGGCCGCGAGCTTCACGGTAAATTTGCAGCCCTCGTAACGGCAAATGGCAAAGTGGATGATCTAAGCGTAAAAGCCACTTCAGATGATCTATTTAAGGGCAAACTAGAGGCAAACTACAAAGGTGGCGCGCTTGATGCGGTGCTAAAAAATTTTGAAGTCAAAGGGCTAACGCAGACTTTGGGGCTGGATCATCTATATGACGGCAACGGCGATGCAAAATTTGACTACGAAACAAAGCAAAAGCTCGGCAAATTTGACATCTTGCTAAAAGAGGGTCACCTAGCCAACACAAATCTCACAAACAATATAAAAACCTTCACCGGCAAGGACATCACAAAAGAAATTTACAAAGACGGCAAAATTTACGGTGACATAAAGGGCAATAACGTTGTTTTTAACGTAAATTTAAGCTCGCCAAAGAGCGACATAAAGGTTGCAGGTGGCACTTACAATACTGCGACAAAAATGCTTAACGCGCCGCTTGTTTGCAGGCTCGAAAAGACTGACCTAAACGTGCAAATTTCAGGCACGACAGATAAGCTAAAATACGACGTCAGATCACAATATCTCGAAAATAAGGTCAAAAAAGAGATAGGTAGATTTTTAGATAAAAAGCTTGGCAAAGATGATGACGCAAACGGCGAAAAGCAAAATTTAAAAGGGCTTTTAAAGGGGCTATTTTAGATAAAAAGACGGAAAATTTAAAGTATCTAATGGGGCTTGGGCACTTTTGTAGCGACATAAACCAAAGTGCCCTTGGCGCGATGCTAGTACTTGGCGAGTGATAGCGCTCAAATTTGATGCGAAATTTAGCTTGCGCTACGCAAGTATAATTTAATGCTTGCGGTAGTAAAATTTTGCAAAATTATGTTTATAGGAGAAGCGATGAAAAAGCTGATTATTTTTATGATTGCGCTACTATTTTGCGGGTGTGGCATAGCGTCAAAGGGCGATGGAGCCTCAAGTAATATGAATTTTCATATAGCAAAGAGGGTAGCCATAGATATGTCGGGCGGCTGGATTGATTTTAATAAAGAAAACTACGATAAATTTTGGAGAAATATACGAAGTTCTGGAAATGAAAAATATAGATTGGACTGGATTAAAGCTGATTCTTATTCGATGGTAAATTTAAATATAGAGTTTTTGAAATCTGCCCTTGAAACTTATAAGAGTAAAAATGTGATTAAAACAGCTGATTTTGCGTCCTACGAGAAAAATATCGAAAATTTAGTTCCAACCGTATCTGGTTATAATACTGAACAAGAATATAAGACAAAGATGATAATAAAGCAGGCTATAACAATATACAACAAGCAGCTTGAGGTTTTTAAAAACGGGAGCAAATTCGATATCTATCTTTATGTTATGCGAGTTTCAAATATTAGCGATAACGGCGTGAGTATATCGATTGACTTTGTGGGAATAAATGCTGTCGGCGAGAATAAAAACGATATAGAAAAACACTTGAATAGAGCATATGAATTAAAGCAAAATCTAGATAGTCTTTTTGATAAAAACTATCGTTGGTAATGTATAAATTTTAGCAAAATGAACGACCAAATTTACCTTATCGGCGACGTTCACGGCTGTTATAAAACTCTTTGCACCCTGATAGATCGCTTGCCGCGCGGCGCTGATTCTAAAATTTGCTTCGTGGGCGATCTGATAGACCGCAGCGAGGGGAGTTTTGAGGTCGTGCAGTTAGCGATGTAGCGCGGTTACGCGGCCGTGATGGGCAATCACGAATACCACCTTTTGCAACACAAGGATGCATTTTTGTGCGGCGAAATGCCTAATGATCCGCGCTGGTTTTTCCTAAACGGCGGTGCGCAGACTTTCGCATCCTACGCCAAAGCCGACCGCGTCCAGAAACTCGCGCACATAGAGTTTTTGTCAAATTTGCCGCTTTATTTGGAATTTCATGAGTTTAAAAACGCGCAGGGCAGGCGGCTCGTCGTATCACACTCGGCGGCCGGGCGGATGTGGCCGCTGCGCAGCTCGGACGGCGATAGTGCGGCGGAGTTTAGGCGGCACGTACTTTGCGGGTAGGGGCGATTTTAGCCAAAACGATGGCGTCTTTAACGTCTACGGCCATACGCCGATCGCGAGCCCCGATATCACGGAATTTGGTGCAAATATCGACACGGGCTGCATCTATAGGCACGGCTTTGGCCGTCTTTGCGCGCTTGAGTTTCCGAGTATGCGAGTCTTTTTGCAGGATAATATCGAAGAGGGCGGGTGAGATTACTGGGCTAAAATTTCATCGTAGCTTTCTTTGATATTAACTATTTCATTATCTATAAAATCACAACTTAGGCGCAAAATTTTACTATTCGAAAACATCTCTCTGACATGCGCCGCTAGGATACCTGCATCTTTGTCGCTTGAGCAAGGTATCCTAAAAATAATTTCCGTTTCTATATCGTCTACAAAATTTGTTTTTTTGTTTAGATTTTGATATAAATTTCTTGTTGTGATTCTGACTGCAGAGCCATAGTACTTGCCGTCAAGCGCACACTCTGCTAACGTTTTTATTAAGCCGCCTTTTATATCAAAGACAGAAACAAAACCACGTTTTACAATTTTTATCTCTTCTTTTGTCATTTATGGACTCCTTTTTTGATTAAAATTTTGCTTTTTTACAAATACGTCATATTTTAGTAAAAATTGGCTAAATAAATTTTTGTGCCATTTTTAAAATTTGGCATTTTTAAGATATGGGTCTCGGTGAGTAAAATTTGAAACCGAAATTTACAAATTTAACTTCAAATTTGAGCGTAAAACGATAAGGCGAAGTATTTTTCGTCAGACGAGGCAGCGGCGAGCGAGGCGAGGGAGCGGACTAGCCGTCCGCGACCGAAGCCGACTGAGCCGGTAACGAAGTATGGCGGAAAAAGACAAGCCGTCAAATTTAAAGCTTGCGGATTTTGGCGATCTCGTCACGCAACGCTGCCGCCTTCTCAAACTCCAGCTGCGCCGCCGCTTCAAGCATCTGCTTTCTTAGCTCTTTTACGATCGCAGCTCGCTCGCTCGCTGGCATCTTCTCTAAATTTTTACCGCGTTTATAAATTTCACCATCATCTTCGACGTGCAAGCTCTCTTCGATATTTCTACTTGCAGAGCGCGGCGTTATGCCGTGAGCTTTGTTGTACTCATCTTGAAATTTACGCCTAGCTGTCGTCGTATCGATCGCCTCTTTCATCGAGTGCGTGATCTTTTTGGCAAACATTAGCACCTTGCCATTTACATTTCTAGCCGCGCGCCCCATCGTCTGTATAAGGCTTGTGGTCGAGCGCAAAAAGCCCTCTTTATCGGCATCCATGATCGCTATCAGGCTCACTTCAGGCAGGTCTAGCCCCTCACGGAGTAAATTTATGCCTATTAGCATGTCAAATTCGCCGCTTCTAAGCCCCCTAATGATCTCATTTCGCTCGATCGCGTCGATGTCTGAGTGCATATACTTGACCTTGACGCCAAGCTCGATGTAGTAGCGGCTTAGCTCCTCGGCCATCTTTTTAGTTAGCACCGTAACTAGCACGCGCTCACCTCTTGCGATAACCGCCTTTGCCTCGTCAAATAGCACCTCAACTTGATTGTCACTATCTTTTATCTCGATAAGAGGATCGAGCAGCCCCGTAGGTCGCAAAATCTGCTCATATACGTGCCCCTGGCTGATACCAAGCTCGTACTCGTTTGGCGTAGCTGAGACAAAGAGAAATTTCGCCTTTTTGCTTATAAACTCATCAAATTTAAGCGGCCTGTTATCAAGCGCTGATGGCAAACGAAATCCATACTCCACAAGCACCTCTTTACGGCTCCTATCACCCGCGTACATACCTCTAAACTGCGGCAAACTTACGTGGCTCTCATCGACGATAACCAGATAGTCTTTGCCGCTTATCTCAAAGTAGTCAAACATCGAGTACGGCGTCTCTCCGGGCTTTTGACCAGTTAGGTGGCGAGCGTAGTTTTCGATGCCTTTACACATACCCGTACTTGCCATCATCTCAAGGTCAAACTCCACCCTTTGCTTTAGCCTCTGTGCCTCGACTAGCTTGCCCTGCTCGTTAAACTCTTTCAAACGAATATCAAGCTCCTCTTCGATCTCTTTCATCGCGATCTTTAGCCTATCAGCGCCCACGATGAACTGGCTGGTCGCATAAAGCGTAAATTTAGAGATATCCTTTAGTCTTTTGTTATCAAGCACGTCAAAATGATACATCGCATCGATCTCATCGCCGAAAAACTCAACTCTTAGGGCTTCGTCGTTATAGTAAGCTGGATAAATATCCACCACATCGCCATTTACACGAAAATCCCCCCTGTCAAAGTAGTTGTCGTTGCGCTTATAGCCCATATCCACAAGCTGCTCTAAAAGCTTTCTTTGGCTTATCTTCTCACCCACGCTAAGATACGCCACCATCCCCTTATACTCGCTTGGGTTACCAAGACCGTAGTTTGCAGAGACTGAGGCCACGCAGATCACATCATCAAAGCTTAGCAAACTAGCCGTCGCAGAGAGGCGCAAACGCTCAAGCTCTTCATTTACAGAGCTATCCTTTTCTATATATAGGTCGCTTCTTGGGATGTAGGCTTCTGGCTGGTAGTAGTCGTAGTAGCTTATGAAGTACTCGACGTGATTTTTTGGGAAAAAGCCCTTAAATTCGCTGTAAAGCTGAGCAGCCAAGGATTTGTTATGCGTCATGATAAGCGTTGGCATGTTTAGCTCACGTATGACGTTTGCCATAGTAAAGGTTTTGCCAGATCCTGTCACACCTAGAAGTGTTTGGTATTTATTGCCTGATTTTATGCTTTTTACTATCTCTTTTATCGCTCTTGCTTGGTCGCTGCTTGGGCTAAATTTAGATGAAATTTCAAATTTACTCATTGATTGCCTTTAAATTTGGGCGAATTTTATAGCAAAGATAGTGCTTTGTCAAATGAGAATTTTAATAAGAATTTAGCCTCTGCGTGTTAGAATACGAGCCTAATTATTATTTTAAAGGAACTTTTATGTTTGAAGATAATGCGATCTTAACCACACTAAGCGATAAAGTAAATGACCTGATCACAAAATATGACGAACTTTGCAAAACGAACGAAGAGTTACGCAACGAGATCGTAACTTTAAAAGCACAAAATGAGGCAAAAAGTAATCAAATCATGCGTTTAGAAGAGGATCTTGACAAGAAAAATACCGAAGCTGACGATGTAATGAGAAAAATCGAAGCTGTCCTTGGCAGATAAGCTTGGCTAAAATATGAAAAAAATCACGCTCACGATATCATCTCGCGACTATACGATCACGCTTGATGATGATTTTGCTAAATTCTTTGAAGATGACTGGCAAAATTTAATGGGCGGACGCCAATTTATCGAGCCAAAAGAGCTTTTAAATGCCTTTATAGAAAAATGTTATGAAAATTATGCTGTGATAAAGGCAGTAAAAAATTTAACTGGCAACGTTGATGAGATATTAAAGCGAGAAGAGAGATGAAAAGACGAGCTTATACTTTGCTTGAGCTAATATTTATAGTAGTTATACTAGGTATTTTAAGCACAGTCGCTATACCTAGACTATTTTTTTCTAGAAGTGATGCTACCATCTCAAATGCAAAAACTCAACTTGCTGCTATAAGAAGCGGAATTTCACTAAAATACAATGATAATATCTTGCAGGCAAAACCAGAATTTCCACAAAAACTAGACGATGGCGATCCAAGCAAACTCTTTAAAAATGTTATAAATATACCGATAAAAGATAGCGGTAGCAAAAATGGCTGGCACAGAATAAGCGATGACAAATACACATTTAGACTAGATGGCAAAGTAGCAAATTTCAAATACGACAAAAATACTGGCGATTTTGGTTGCAGTGATGAAAATGAAATTTGCAAATCACTTCAGTAATGCATTATTACATACTCGCATTTTATGGGCTAAATTTAGCCCCACTCACTTATGAAAGCGATCAAAAACTAGAAAAATTTCAAGGCGTAAAGGCTTCTTTAAGAGGCAAAATTCTTACTGCTTTTATTGTAAAAGAAACTGGCAAACCAGAGTTTAAAACAAGTAAAATTTTAGAAATTTTACCGATTAATCTAACTTCAATGCAAAGCGAATTGGCAATATTTATCTCAAAATATTACACGTGCGAGCTTGGCGTCAGCCTAAATTTATTTGAACCAAATGACACTATTGCAGTAGATCAAATTTATGAAAATCAAAATTTTAATGTGGCACCCAAACTAAGCGAAAAACAGCAAGAGGCTTTGGATTTTATAAATAAACGTAAAATTTCACTCATCTTTGGCGACACTGGAAGCGGAAAAAGCGAAATTTACATCGCTAAGATCAGAGAAATTTTAAACGCAAGCAGCCAAGCGCTATTTTTAATGCCTGAAATTTCACTCACGCCACAAATGCAAAAACGCCTTGAGGGCTTCTTTGGCGAGGCGGTAGCTGTTTGGCACTCAAAGATCACGTCAAAGAAAAAAGAGCAAATTTTAAAAGATATAAAAAGTGGAAAAGTTAGGCTCGTTGCAGGTGCGAGATCGGCTTTATTTTTACCACTTGAGAGGCTAAAACTCATCATCATCGACGAAGAACACGACGATAGCTATAAAAACACAGGCTCAAAACCACACTACAACGCAAGAGATCTCGCCCTCTTTTTAACTAGTAAATTTGATCTACAAGTGGTGCTTGGAAGTGCCACGCCAAGCCTTACTAGCTTTTATAAGCAGGAGCATTTTCGCTTAAAAGGGACATATTTTGATTCGCAAAAAAATTACATTTTCGATGAGAGCGAGACTGGAATTAGTGAAATTTTAAAAGATGAAATTTCAAAGACACTCGCGAATAAAAAACAAGCTGTCATCTGCCTGCCAACAAGGGCAAATTTTAAATATCTAGTCTGCAAAAACTGCGGTGAAACGCTAAAGTGCCCATTTTGCAGTATCGGCATGAGCTACTACAAAAAACAAAACGTGCTAAAGTGTCAATACTGCGAGCATAAAATGGCCGTGCCAAAGACCTGCCATCAGTGCGGCAGCGAGATGATAGAGGCCAAAAAGATCGGTACTAGCGAGCTACTTGAGCGGCTGCAAGCTGAGTTTGCGAACTCCAGAATCGCTAAATTTGACAGGGATGAAATAACGACGCAAAACAAGCTCGTAAAGGCTTTGAAGGAATTTAACGACGGCAAGATAGATATCTTACTTGGTACGCAGATGCTAAGCAAAGGACATGATTATCACAACGTAGAGCTTGCCGTCATCATGGGCTTTGATGAGCTTTTAAATTTTCCTGATTATAAAGCCAGAGAGCGAACGCTCGCTCTTGCCATGCAAGTAGCCGGAAGAGCTGGTAGAAACGGGGTTGGCAGAGTTATCATTCAAAGCAAACAAAGAGAATTTTTTGAGAGCTACATCAGTGATTATGACGCATTTTTAAAAGATGAGATTGGCTACCGCGAGGGGCTATATCCGCCTTTTACTAGGCTCCTTCGCATTATCATCTCGCATAAAGATGAAAACATAGTAAAAAATACAATGAATGAATTTGTGCAAAGAATAGAACCTCTAAGAAGCGATGAGCTTGAGATTATAGGATACGGAAAGTGCCAGATAGAGTATCTTGGAAGCAAATTTAGATATGAAATTTTACTTCGCTCAAACTCTCATATACCTCTTTTAAAAGCTGCAAACCTCTGCAAAAGCGAGCTTAGTGATATCGATATAGATCCAGTCAATTTTACTTAAAATGTTAGTCTAAAAACTATCCAACAAAGATATGGCAAATTTTAAAAACAGACATATAGGGAAACCTAATGCTTATGAAAGCATTATGGAATTTGATGAGTTGGCTATGGAAAGCAAGTGAAGTTTAAAAACTATATCCAATAAAATACTAATTTTTATAAACTATTAAAAATAAATTTTCAAGCCTTTTAAAAGCCATTTTTCTTTATAATCCCCAATAAAAATTTAAAGGCAAAATTTTGCAACGATACCCGACAAAACAGATAAAAATTCGCGATGTTTTAATAGGCGGTGACGCACCGATCTCCGTGCAGTCGATGACATTTTCAAAGACAAAGGATGTAAAAGGCACGCTAGAGCAGATACAAAGGCTGTATTTTGCAGGCTGTGACATCGTGCGCTGCGCAGTTTTTGACAAAGAGGACGCCAGCGCGCTAAAGCAAATCGTCGCAGGCTCACCCATCCCAGTCGTTGCAGACATTCATTTTAACCACACCTACGCGCTCATCGTTAGCGAATTTGTCGATGCTATCCGTATAAATCCAGGCAACATCGGCTCAGCAAAAAACATAAAAGCAGTAGTTGATGCCTGCAAACAGCGAAATTTACCTATCCGCATAGGTGTAAATTCTGGCTCGCTTGAAAAGCAGTTTGAGGATCGCTATGGCCGCACAGTTGAGGCGATGGTGGAGAGTGCTATGTATAACATCAAGCTTCTTGAGGATTTTGACTTTACAGATATCAAAATTTCACTTAAATCAAGCGACGTTGAACGCACGATGCAAGCTTATAGAGCACTTCGTCCAAAGACAAACTACCCATTTCACCTTGGTGTAACAGAGGCAGGTACAACATTTCACGCGACTATCAAGTCCGCGATCGCACTTGGTGGGCTTTTACTTGAAGGTATCGGCGATACGATGAGAGTTAGCATTACAGGCGAGCTTGAAGAGGAGATCAAAGTCGCAAAGGCGATCTTAAAAGATAGTGGCCGCCAAAAAGAGGGACTAAATATCATCTCATGCCCAACTTGTGGGCGTTTGCAAGCTGATCTCATGGCAGCAGTAAAGCTCGTAGAAGAAAAAACAAAAGGTATAAAAGAGCCGCTAAACGTTTCAGTCATGGGCTGCGTGGTAAATGCGATCGGCGAGGCAAAGGGCGCAGATGTTGCCATAGCATTTGGAAAAGGCAATGGCATGATAATGCGTCACGGCGAAGTAGTCGCAAGGCTGCCTGAGAGCGAGCTTGTGGATAGATTTTTACAAGAGATCGATGACGAGATAAAAAGTAGAGACTAAAGGAAAAGTTGTGGCAAAGCAAAGAGTTAACGAGATAGAATTTACCAACCTTTACGACATTGATATGGAGCGAGCTATACTAAGCTCCATTTTGCAAAACAACGATATTTTAGGTGAAATTTTTGACATTGTTAAGGCAAAGGATTTTTATCTAAAAGGGCATTCGCAAATATATGATGCAATGGTAGCATGCCTAAATAGCGATGATCCCATAACTATGCCATTTTTAAAAAATAGACTTGGCGAAAAATACGACGAAGAGCTAATACTGGATATTTTGGGCACAAATTCCCTAATAGACATTCAAAAATACGCAAACGAACTAAGAGAAAAATCTATAAAACGAAGTCTTGTAAAGATCGCTCACAACATACCAAGCAAAGTAAATGAAGATAAGCCAAGCCGCGATATGGTCGATGATCTTAGCCAGGAATTTTACTCTTTGATAGAAGGTGGAAGCACTGGAGTTATAAAAGAAGGCAAAGAGATCATCATGAAAATGATGGATCATATTAATGCTCAAGCCTCGCTTGGTGAAAAAGATATCGTTGGACTTGATACTGGATTTAAGAAGCTAAATGAGATGATAAAGGGCTTTAAAAATGGAGACCTCATCATCGTCGCAGCTCGTCCAGGCATGGGGAAAACGACACTTTGTTTAAATTTTATGAGTCAGGTTTTAAAAAATAATGCTGGAGTTGTTTTCTTCTCGCTTGAGATGCCAGCTGAGCAAATAATGATGAGAATGCTAGCAAGCAAGACCTCTATCCCACTTCAAGACATAATGACTGCAAAGATGGATGATGAAGCGTTGGCTAGATTTAGCGATGCTTGCGAGGAGTTTGCGGCTAGCAAGCTTTTTGTACATGATAGTGGCTATGTAAATATCCATCAAGTAAGAACACAAATGCGAAAACTAAAGGCTATGCATCCTGAAATTTCACTTTGCGTGATCGACTACATCGGTCTTATGATGAGTACAAATAACTACGCTGATCGTCACGTCCAAATAGCTGAAATTTCTCGTGGATTAAAGCTTTTGGCACGTGAGCTAGATATGCCAATCATCGCTCTTTCTCAGCTAAACAGAAGCCTAGAATCTCGCGCAAATAAACGCCCTATGCTAAGCGATCTAAGAGAATCAGGCGCGATCGAGCAAGATGCTGATATCATTCTTTTTGTTTACAGAGATGAGTTTTACCTAGAGCAAGAAGAAAAAGAGAAAGAAAAACGCGCAAGTGCCGAGGGCAAAGAGTACAAGAGCAATCACGTCTTTAATAAGCTTCAAGAAAAGGCTGAGATCATAGTTGGCAAAAACAGAAATGGCGAAACTGGCTCAGTTGATGTGCTCTTTCAAAAGCAACACTCAAGGTTTGAAGATATGTCTGTCATGCCAGTATCTGATGTTTCATTTGAAGGCTGATGCGTTTTAAAGCTTTAAAAAATAAAGAAATTTTTACTATATTTTGTCTGATTTGCCTTTGTATTTTTTCTATAAATTTAGCTATTAACTATCATAAATATCAAATTTTTATGGACAAAGGAGAACAAGAGCTAACAGCAACCGTGATTTCTAGCTACGAAAAGCTTGGAGATGACGGCAAGAAAAGGCAAATTTTAAAGCTTAAGACTGATGAGTTTTCATTTTATACGCTTGGAGCTAAAACAGATGACTTTAAAGCTGGAGATAATATATTTCTAAGCGTCATAAATTTAGACGTTAGTTTTAAAGACTATCTTGCTTCCTCCTTTTACATGCCTAGCTTTTCACGCGAAAAACTGCCACAAAAAGCCACGCTAAATATCAACCAAAAACTACAATCACTAATCTATGCCCAGCATGAAAATAGCAAAATTTCACAACTCTACTCGGCTCTATTTTTAGGCACAAGCATTGACGCAGAGTTAAGAGATGACGTCTCACACCTTGGTATAGCGCATCTTATAGCCATAAGTGGCTATCATTTAGGTTTTATAAGTGCAGTTATATTTTTTGTATTTAGGCCGCTTTTAAAATTTTTATATGCTAGGTTTTTACCTTTTAGAAACTACAACTTTGATCTAGCTATTATCGTTTTTATAGTCTTGTCATTTTACTTTTTTATAATAGGCTTTATACCAAGCTTTTTGCGAGCATTCTTAATGAGCATTTTAGGATTTTATTGCACGTTAAAAGGCGTCAAAATTTTAAACTTCAAGACACTTTTTATAGTAGCGCTTGTTAGCATATCGCTCTTTCCGCAGCTACTTTTTAGCGTAGGTTTTTACTTTTCACTTATGGGCGTTTTTTACATATTTTTATACTTTAAACACCTAAAAGATAAATTTTCGCCTTTCATTCATCTTATTCTTTTAAATTTATATGTTTGCTTTGCAATGGAAATTTGCGTGCTTTATTTCTTCCCACTCATTAGCTTACAGCAGCTTAGCGTCCTTGCTATCAACTACATCTTTAGCGTTTTTTATCCATTAAATGCCGCACTTCATATCGCTTCGTATGGCGACATTTTTGATGGATTGCTAAATAATGTTTTAAATTTTAGACTAAGCTCGACTAAAATTTTCGTGCCAGCTATTATTTTTATCTTTTATAATATCGCTTCGCTTCTAGCTATAAAATTTAGATCCATATTCTACATCTTGCCACTACTTGGGCTTTTATGCTTCGCTATTGCTAGCTATAAAATTTACGCCTAAGCGATCTTCATACCATAAAATTTCATTATCTTGTTATGAATTATCAAAGATATATACATTATAACAGCGCCTAAAATTAGCCTAGTTAAGTTTGTATCCTTTTGCCAAAAGACTAAATTTACAATGATAGCAGCTGGAATGAGAGCGTTATTCATGATGGCAAGCACGCCGCTATCGACCTCACAAGCACCTTTGTTCCACATAAAATACCCAACTCCACTAGCGACTATGCCAAGCCAGAGAAGCACTAAAATTTGCGTTGAAGTAAGTGAAAATTTGGCTGGATTGCCAAGAGTAAGAAGCGCAACGACAGCTACAAAAAATGCCCCAAAGTGAAAGTAGCCAAAGACATTTTTTTGATCCACGTCAAATTTTTCTAAAAGTGCCTTATATGCGCTCTGCCCTGCTCCAAAGCAGATATTTGCCGCTTGCACTAGCAAAAAGCCCTTTAATACACCATCGTTTATAGCACCATATTTTATAACCAAAGCTCCAAAAACCGCAACGCCAACGCTAAATAGGTAAAGTGGCCTAAATTTAAAGCTAAATGCGTCGTAGATGAGCGTCACATAAAACGGCGTAAAAATGGTAAAAAGTGCGACTTCTGGCACGCTTAGATACAAAAATGAATTGTAATAAAATAGATACATAAGCCCTATTTGCACCGCTCCGATCGCCATGATGCCAAATGCTAGCTTTGGGCTGATGCCACGAAATTTTGTAAATGGTAAAAAGACTAAGCTCGCAAGCGCAACCCGAATAAAAACAGCCAAATAACTATCAACCTTGCCAGCTAAAAACTCACCTATCAAACTAAAGCTAAACGCCCACAAAATGGTTACAAAAATCAGTTTATTCAATTATCACCTCATTTATTTTTCTTGCACATTCGAAAAAATACTCAAGTTTATTTAGCTCAAGTAAATCGCCATCAAGTATGAAATTTGCCCTATCACTAAAATTTTTCTCACTCACAAATAGAAATTCTTCATATTTTATCTCGCCATCAAGATAGCCATTTAGCAGATCAATAAAATCACTATCAAGCTTATCTTGCTTCAAATCTTGCAAATTTAGCTTTGCATTTAAGCCTTTGATTGTGCTTTCTAGCTCTTTTAGGCGAGTGATTATCCTATTTTCTTCATCGCTTAGATCAAGTGCCGCCTTTTGCTCTTCAATGCGTTTAACTTGACTTTGCTTGCTAAGACTTAAGCTATCAGGCAGCTTCCACTCAAACTCCACTCTAGGCTTGTTCGCATCAGCGTAAGCACCTATCATCTGCGAAGTCGTCCTCTCACCTTTTTTAAAGCTGTTATTATTCACACTTTGCGTATCTTTTAAGTAAATTTTTGGAGCAAATTTGCTCTTTTGTTTCTCATTTTCTCGCTCTTTTATAAATTTTTCTTGCTCCATTGCTCCAAGTTTTGCGCTTATATCATCTTTACTAAAATCAGGCATCATTATCTTTGAGCCAGCATTAAAGCCAATCTCGCCATTTGAGAGCAAATTTATCCTTGAGTTTAGCTCAGCTAGCTTAAGTCCAAGCTCGTCAAGCTCAGCTCTTTTTTTATTTAAGGTGAAATTTATCGCATCAAATTCGCTCTTATCTATCTCGCCATACTCAAACCAAAACTCATTTTCAGCCGCAGCCTTAGCAAAGCTATCGACAAATTTTGTCTCTAAATTTATAAGTGAATTTAGGGCAACGGCGTTAAAATAGACCTTTGCGACCTGAAAAGCAGTGAGATTCATCAGCTCTTCATCTTTGTAAATTTTCTCCACGCCCTTGTGGTCTAAAATTTTATCAGCAGCCTCGCTTGCACCGCCGTCAAAGATAAGATACTCGACCTTTGCCGTGATCGATCCCGCCTTTGTCATATATCCGCCCTTTATCTCATCAGGCACAAAGGTATATCTGCCATCAAGGGATAAATTTAGCTTTTTACTCTTATTTTTATTTATATATTCATTTTTATTAAATTCTTTCAAACTCTCAAGCCTTGCACTTTGCGCCAGAGCGATGATCTCTAGTAAATTTCCAGCCCAAAGAGGCAAAGCAAAGAGCAAAACCGCCAAAATCTTCTTCAAATTCTCTCCCTTTCATAAAATTTTCTTATAAATTTATCAAGATTATAAACCCATGCAAAAAGCACTGGCACGACAAGCAAGCTTAGCAAGGTCGAGCTAATGAGCCCAAAGATGATGCTTATGGCCATAGGTGAGTTTGCCTCAAAGCCAGCACCCCTGCTAAGTGCAAGCGGCAGCATAGCAAATATCATGGCAAAAGTGGTCATCAAAACAGCCCTTAAGCGCTTTTTTGCAGCCATTTTCACAGCTTCGTTTGCCTCTATGCCGCTATTTGCAAAGTGGTTTGCAAAATCAACTACCAAAATGGCGTTTTTACCGACCATTCCAAAGAGTAAGATGACGCCAACCATGACAAATAGGCTAAATGGATTGCCGCTTATAAAAAGTCCGATCACGACGCCACAAAAGGCAAGCGGCATAGCAAGCATGATGAGAAATGGCAGCAAAAAGCTCTCATAAAGTGCCGCTAGCACCATATAAATAAGCACCGCACTAGCACTTACTGTAAAGATAAAAGAAGCGTTTGTATCGTCCATGAGCTCGACAAATCCAAGAAATTTATACTTGAAATTTGCAGGCAAAATTTCATCAAGCTTCTTTGAAATTTCATTTGCCACGCTATTTAGCGGAGCGTTGTTTTTGGTATTTGCTAAAAATTTTATCTCATCAGCTCTATTAAACCTCGAAATACTAGCTGGCTTTTGCTCAAAACTAATCGTCGCCACGTCACCAAGTGTGACAAAAAAACCCTCTTTGCTTCTTATCTTGGTCTTTAAAATATCGTTTGTATCGCTTCTAAATTTATCATCAAGGCGCATGTAAAGCTCATACTCTTTGCCATTTTCGTTTTCAAAAACAGAAACTTCATTTTCGCTAAATGCACTATAAACAGCGCTTGCGATGCTGGCTTTGTCTAAAATTAGCCTCTTAGCTTTATCTTCGTCGATAGAAATTTGCACGCGCTTTAGCAGATCTTCTTCGGGCGAATTTACATCCGTTGCGTCATTTATCTCTTTTAGCATTTTGCTGATCTTTGGCACAAATTTCTCTAGCTCTTTGCCATTTTCAGATGTGATAGTAAGCTTAACTGGCTGCACATCGCCACCTTCAACCACTGGCAGATCAGCCACGATGACGCTCATATCATCGCTCTTCAGTCTGTCACGAAAACTTTGCATGATAGCGTTTTGCCTCTCGTGATTAGCTCTATCTTTTAGCTCCTTTAGCCTAACGTAAGCTTTTACAAGATAAGGCTGCTTGGCGTCTGTGTAGCCAAGGATGAAATAGGCGTAAGCTACCTGAGGATCGGTATTTATGAGTGAAATTTTATCTTTTAGCCTCTCTTTGCTAGCTTGCAGGCTAAGTGATGGGTCAAGCTTAAAGTAGATGTTAAACTCCGAGTTATCCTCGCTTGGCATGAAATCACCACCTACAAATTTAGCCAGAGCAAATGAGCAAACAACGACCACAAGCGTTATGGATAAAAATATGAGCTTAAATTTAAGCGCTAAAGCTAAAATTTTCTCATAGCCATTTTCAAGTGCCTCAAAAAATGGCTCGCTCTTTTGAAAAAAACCGCTTTGTTTGGCATTTACAAACCTAGCGCTAAGCGTTGGCACAAGAAAGATGCTCACAAAAAACGAGATGACGATGCCAGCTGCCACGCTCATCGCAAATGAGTTAAAGTACTTGCCAACGATGCCGCTCATAAAGGCTATTGGCACAAAGACGCAAAGCAACACGAGCGAGATCGCAAAGACGCTAAATGCTATCTCTTTTATACCTGCAAAGCTTGCTTTTAGGGCATTTGGCTCATCTTTTAGCTTGCTAGCGATATTTTCAGTGACAACTATCGCATCATCGATAAAAATTCCAATGCCTAGCGTTAATGCGATAAGACTTAGGCGGTTTATGTCGTATCCTAGGGCGTTTATGATGAAAAACGTCGCCACGATGCTAGTTGGTATCGCTACGACCGAGATGATAGTGATCGAGAAATTTCTTAAAAATAAATACACGATCACTATGGTTAGCAAGACGCCAAGGATCATATCAAAGGCGGTTTGATCGATGTGTTTTTGTATCACTTCGCTCTTATCATAAGCTATTTTTACATCGTATTTGATACCAAGCAGGCTTTTAAACTGATCTAGCTTTGACTTAGCTAGAGCGATCACGGTTAGAGCGTTTGTGTCTGGAGCCAGCTCAAGACCAAGCAAGACGCCACTTTTTTTATCCATTATCGCTGCTTCGTTTGCATCTTTGTAAGCAAGATCAACACTTGCGATATCTTTTAAAAAGACCCCTTGTTTGATCGTTAAATTTCTTATCTCATCTATGCTTTTGGCGCTGAAATTTGACTTGATCGCCATTTGGATTTTTTCATTTTCTATCTTGCCAAGAGGTGCTTTTAAATTTTCAACCTTTATCAAATTTGCCACTTCGTTTGCGCTAAGAGCGTTTTTATCAAGCTTAAATCTATCTAGCAAAATTTTCACCGCTGGCTCTAAAAAGCCATTTGTCTTGACCTTTGAGACGCCACTAATGCGCTCTAAAAATGGCTTTGCCACATCATCTATCTCTTGCATGAGCTTAGTTTCGTTGCCATCAAACCTTGTGATAAAAAGGCTAAAGACGGCTGAAGAGAGGCCATTTAGCTTTTCTATCTCGTAGTTTGCGTTTAACCTAGCCTTTTGCATCTTGTCGCGGACGTCGTTTGTAGCGCTCTCTAGGTCTTTGTTTAGCTCAAATTCGATGCTTACCACACTTAGGTTGTCAAAGCTGGTTGAGTAAAGCTTTTTTATCCCCTCGATGCTTGAGACCTCATCCTCTATCTTTTGCGTGATCTTTGTCTTGATGTAGTTCATATCGCCATTTGCGTAGGTCGTGATCTTAACGATTGGGATATTTACTTGCGGGTATAAATTTACATTCATCGTCTTTAGCGAGTAGATGCCAAAGACAACGAGACTTAAAAATATCATAAGCGTAGTTATGGGGCGATTGATGGCTGTTTTTATCATTTATTTTCGCCGATTATCACTTTTCCTTGACCAAACATGCCTGGCTTCATCCCCATATCGTAAGCTTGGGCGTAAAATTTCCTGGTCTCTCTTTTTATCTCTGGGTAAATTAGCGCGATTTTAACCTCTTTTTCCTCGTTTGTCGCGTCAAGCTTAAATTTAAACATATCGCCAACTTTTACTAAATTTGCGTATTTTTCGTCAATCGCTATTAAAATTTTAGCCTCCTCGGAGTTTAAGACAAAGGCTGGCTGAAGCGGCGAAGCACTCTCGCCAAGCTCGACATTTTTACTAGCTATCACGCCATCAAAAGGAGCTTTTAAAAGAGCCTTTTTAAGATGATCATCTGCATTTAAAATGGCGATCTCAGCCGCTTGAACTCTTAGAGCTGCCTCATCAAATTTATACTTTACTTCATCAAATTCTTGCTTTGAAGTGACGTCCTTTACTTGGCTAAATTTATTAAAGGTATTTTTAGCAAATTCTTTGGCATTTTTGGCAAGCGCTAGGTCGTTTTTTGCCTTTTTTAGAGCGATATCTAGGCTTGTTTGATCAAGGCTAGCTAGCACGTCACCTTTTTTAACGTGACTTGAGACATCTACAAAAATTTTATCCACCTTGCCGCTGCTCTCAAATGCAAGCTTTGAGCTTTGCTTAGCATAGACTTCAAAATCAGCAAAAATCTCTTCACTAGCAAATGAAAAAATGCCAAATATCATCAAAATTATCAGTTTTTTCAATCTCTAATCCTCTCTAAAATCGGCTCACCATTTTCAAAAAAGAACTCCGCTTTTTTAATCTCAAGCTCATCTTTTGCACTCTCAAAAAGGCTAATGGCGTCAAATTTTTGAGAGAGCACCTCAAGCAGGTCGCTATATCCCAAAAGCCCAGAGTTATACTTCTCATAGCTAGCTTTTAATGCCAAATCGCTTGCTTTTACATATTCGTTTAGTGAAGTGATTTTTGAAGTGAGCACCACGATTTCACTTTGCAAATTTTTAAGCTTTGTCTCGTTTTCACGCCTTTTATACTCCAAATTTAGCCTTGCCTCATCAAGTGCGATCTTTTGAGCCTGACTCATCTTACTAGTGGCGAAAAAATCAAAAATTTTCCATTTAAAAGCGATACCAAATTTATTGCCATGAGTATCTTCTTTTAGGTATTTATCCACGTATGAGCGGTAAGAACTAAGCCTGCCTAGATCGATATCGTAATTATTTTTATAAAATCCATATGTGTCATAAAGCGAAATTTGGGGCAAAAAGCCAGCTCTTGTCTCGCTAAGCTTAGCTTCACCTAAAAATATATCTTGGCTTAGTCTATCAAGCTCAGCATTCTTTGAAGCTAAATTTGAGCTAATATCAGCCATCTTTGCTCCGCCTAATGGCAAAATTTTCTCACCAGTTAGTAAATTTATCTCATTTAAAATTTGCTCCATTTTGTTTTTGTATTCAAGCTGCGTGCTATTAGCTAAGTAATATTTAGCCCTTACATTCTCAAGCTCATCTTTTGCGGCAAGACCTGCAATGTTTGCCTTTTCAAGCTTGTCTAGAACGCCTTTTAAAAAATTTGCTTGAGCCTGTTTGGCTGTGATTATATTTTCAAGTGCTAGAGCATTAAAATATAAATTTACAGCCTTAAATGCAAGGTAGTTTTTGGCTTCATCACTAGCGATCATGGCTTTGTTTTTTAAAAGCTGGCTCATCTTTAGCCTAGCCTCTCTCGCTCCGCCATCATATAGTAAAAAATCAATTCTAGCCAGCACGCCAGCTGACTCTTTAGCGACTATGCTTGGAAAAGTGCTTGCATTTTTGCCGTATGAGCCCTCTAGGCTAAGGCTTGGCATATATGAGCTTAATGTGGCTTCATCGTTTAAATTTGCTCTTTTTAGCTCAAGCTCTTTGATCTTTGAAATTTCATTTTGCGTTGCTTTGTTTGCGATCACGCTTAAATTTGAACCAAGCAAAAATACCGGCAAAAAAATGAATAAAAATTTTTTCATTAGTGAAAGCTTTTTACAAGATTTCCTATTAGTAAATTCCAGCCATCAACAAGCACAAATATGAGCAGTTTAAATGGTAGTGAGATCATGACAGGAGGAAGCATCATCATACCCATAGCCATCAGTACTGAGCTTACGACCATGTCGATGACAAGAAATGGCAAATAGAGCAAAAACGCTATCTCAAAAGATGTCTTTAGCTCACTTATCATGAAAGCCGACATTGCGATACTTAGCGGTATCTCTTCAATATTTGCTGGATTTTGTAAATTTCTAATCCTAAAGAAAAGCGCAAGGTCTTTTTCTCTTGTGTTTTTTACCATAAATTCTTTAAATGGCTTTAAGCTCTTATCAAGCATCTCTTCATAGCCTATCTGCTCAGCTATATAAGGCTTTATGCCATCATTATAGCTCTTTTGTCCAACTGGCTCCATGATAAAAAAGGTAAGAACCATCGCAAGCGAGATAAGCACTGTTGAAGGAGGAACTTGCTGTGTGCCCATGGCTTGGCGTAAAAATGAAAATACGATAACAAGCCTTAAAAAACTTGTCATCATAAAAATGAGCGAAGGAGCAAGTGCAAGTGCGGTGAGGATTAGTAAAACGTTTAGAGAATTTACTAGTTGCTCGGCATTTGCTGGAGAATTTAGACTTAAATTTATAGTTGGTAGCGCAGGATCAGCCCCAAAAACCGTGCAAAGTAAAACCGCTAAAGCAAGCAGTGCCTTCACGACTAATTCCTCATATCAAGGATACTTTTCTTAGTAGCCTCTTTATTTTTTGGCTCAAGCGATATGAAGTGAATTTCTACTCTATTATTCTTAGCTCTGCCATCTTCTGTGCTGTTACTAGCGATCGGATCAAACGAAGCTTTGCCAGAAGCTATTATTCTATTTTGTGGTACGCCATCGTTAATTAGCTCTTCAACCACGCTTAAAGCCCTTGCAGTTGAGAGCTGCCAGTTATTTTTATAAGCTGAGTCTTTACTTGGTTCTATATTATCTGTATGGCCGATAATATCGGCTTTTACATCATTAGGCATTTTTGCCACAATCATGCCTATTCGTTTTAAAAACAGCTTCGCATCTTCACCAGAAATTTCAGCACTATCTTTCTCAAAAAGCATAGCTGCTGGAAGCCTTACGATAAAGCCATCTTCACTCTCCTCCATAGTGATCTCAGGTGCCCCGCTAGCAGCTAGTAACTCATTTATCTTTTTAACATTCATATTTAGCTCACTTTGTGAGCCCTTTTGCTTGCTTATCTTTTTTGCACGAGTATTTTCTGGATCCGTCTCTTTTTCTATCTGATTTTCAGGTCTAGCACCACCTTCAAGCACACTCAAAGCACCAGCTAGTGAGCCAACAGCGGCCTCCATCTTTTTAGCATCCATTGTCGCCATAGAAAGTAATAAAACGAAAAAACAAAGCAAAAGTGACATGAGGTCGCCAAAAGCAGCTAGCCACTCAGGCATACATTTTGGACACTCTTCTGGTTTTATTAACTTACCCATTATTCAAACTGACTTTTTCTATCTTTTGGTGGTAAAAAGGCTAAGAGTTTAGCTTCAAGCGTTCTTGGATTATCACCTGCTTGTATCGACATGATTCCCTCAAGTACGACTTGTTTTTCAAGTGCTTCATCAGCATCGCGAATAGAGAGGATATTTGCCACAGGTGCACCTATAATGTTACCTATCATCGCACCATAAAGTGTCGTAAGCAAGGCAACCGCCATTGATGGGCCGATCGCACTAGGATCTGACATGTTAAGAAGCATCGCAACAAGACCAATGAGCGTTCCTATCATACCCATAGCACCCGCAAAACCGCCGACTTGCTCAAAAATTTTAATATTATTTGAATGTCTTGTGCTAGTTTGATCGATATCAATCTCTAAAAGCGCTCTTATCGCATCTGGCTCATTGCCATCGACCGCCATTGAGAGGCCTCTTTTTAAAAACTGATTTGTCTCATTATTTACTTCGCTTTCGAGCGATAAGATACCATCACGTCTAGCTTTAGTTGAATAATCGACTATTTTTTTTATAGTCTCAGGTAAATTTACTACGACTGATGGCTTAACAGCAATGCCATAAAATTTACCAATTCCTTTAAGCGTCTCCATCTTGAAGCCAACCATCATAACGCCGATAGTACCACCAAAAACGATCATCACAGAAGGAATATCGATGTATGGTCCTATACCAACGCCTATCGCCATTGATCCAAACAAAAGCACT
Organism: Campylobacter concisus; assembly: GCF_003049705.1. NCBI lineage: Bacteria > Pseudomonadati > Campylobacterota > Epsilonproteobacteria > Campylobacterales > Campylobacteraceae > Campylobacter > Campylobacter concisus. Next base: position 6,729 of record NZ_PIRF01000009.1, on the reverse strand, counting down.
AGGGTCAAAACCCAGCCGACGACGGTTCCTAAATCCATTTAAGCTCACTTTATTTATAAATTCTTAAGAATTGCTATTTTATTAGCTTTTTGTTGAAACAATCGTTAAATTAAAAAAAATGTTTGGCATTTTTTGCTACAATCTGCGAAATTTTTAACGTTAAAAGGCTTAAAAATGAACAATACTTCAATCATAATTTTAGCTGCTGGTCTTGGTACCAGGATGAAATCAAAACGTCCAAAAGTCCTATTTGAACTTTGCGGTGAGCCGATGATCATTCACATCTTAAAGCAAGCTTATGCTATCACAAATGACGTTAGCGTCGTGCTTCATTACGAAAAAGAGTTAATTAGTCAAAAAATAAAAGAAATTTTCCCTCAAACTAAAATTTTTGAGCAAGACCACACAAATTACCCAGGCACTGCTGGCGCGATAAAGAGCGTAAATTTAAGCGGCGAAAAGGTGATAGTAACTTGTGGTGACATGCCTCTTGTAAAATCAACCGACCTAATGCGTCTAGCAAATGCTGAAGCTGACGTGGTTATGAGCTCATTTGAAGCAGCAAATCCTTTTGGCTACGGCAGAGTCATCATAAAAAATGGCAAAGTTGAAGGCATCGTCGAGCAAAAAGATGCGAGCGAAGCGCAGCTTGCCATAAAAAGCGTAAATGCTGGCTGCTACTGCTTTAAACGCGGGGCTCTAGAGCAAATTTTACCACTCATAAGCAACCAAAACGCACAAAAAGAGTACTACCTAACTGACGCCATAAAAATAGCAAATGAAAAGGGCTTAAAGTGCGTTGCAGTAAATGTTAATGAGCAAAATTTCATGGGAATAAATGATAAATTTCAGCTTAGCATTGCAGAAAAGATCATGCAAGATGAGATCAAGCAAAATTTGATGAAAGCTGGCGTTTTGATGCGCATGCCTGAGAGCATTTTCATAGACAGCAGGGCTAAATTTGAAGGCGAGTGCGTGCTCGAAGAAAACGTAAGTATCCTTGGCGAATGCGTCATCACAGAGAGCATCATCAAAAGCTCATCAGTGATCGAAAGTAGCATTATCAAAAACTCAGATATAGGGCCACTAGCTCACATCAGACCAAATTCTGAAATTTCTGACACACACATAGGGAATTTCGTCGAGGTAAAAAAGGGCGTTCTTAGCGGCGTAAAAGCTGGACATTTGAGCTATCTTGGCGACTGCGAGATAGAAAGCGGCACAAACATCGGGTGTGGCACAATCACATGCAATTACGACGGCAAAGCAAAATACAAAACCAAAATCGGCAAAAACGTCTTTGTTGGCTCAGATACGCAGCTAGTTGCCCCTGTAAATATCGCTGATAACGTCATCATCGCAGCAGGAAGCACCATCACAAAAGATGTTGAGAGTGGAGCGCTAGCGATTAGCAGAGCTCGTCAAGAGAACAAAAGCGGCTTTTTTGAGAAATTCTTTGGCAAAGACGATGTTAAAAAATAAGAAAATTTTACTTGCCGTTTGCGGTAGTATCGCCTTTTATAAGGCATTCGAAATTTTATCGCTGCTTAAAAAGAAAGGTGCTGATGTTTATGTGGCTTTAAGTGACGGAGCGCTTGAATTTTGCAGTGTAAGCGGCTTTGAGGCGCTAAGTGAGCATAAAATTTTAAGCTCGCAAACGCAAAACTGGCAAGATGGCGTAAATCACATAGCCTACTCTAAAATGGATCTAGTTCTAATCGCTCCAGCCTCTGTAAATACGATAAATAAGCTAATAGCTGGCATCTGTGACAATGTCTTTATGCAAACGCTAATCGCCGCCTCGCACGTACCTTTGGTTGTCGCACTAGCTGCAAATAACAGTATGATAGAGCACTTCGCGACGCAAAATTCGCTTGAAATTTTAAAGAAAAACGGCGCTTTAATAGTTGAGCCGGTTTTAAAAACTCTAGCTTGTGGCGACGTTGGTAAAGGCGGTCTTGCAAACCCTGAAGTGATAGTAGAAGCGGCCATTAAAAGGCTTAGCAAGCCCATTTTCGCAGGCAAAAAAGTGGTGATCACGGGTGGCGCAACAACCGAAAAGATAGATGATGTTAGAGCCATTACAAATTTCTCAAGCGGTAAGATGGCAAGAGCCTTGGCAAGAGCCTTTTACTATGCAGGTGCGGAGGTAAAACTGCTTGCTAGCTTTGAAACCGCAAATGAGCCATTTCTTAGCCTTAAATTTAGCTCAAGTAGTGAGCTTTTAGGGCTTTGCAAGAGCGAGTGTGAGAGCACGAATTTAATTGTAATGTGTGCTGCAGTTAGTGATTTTGTACCGACAAAGATAGATGGCAAGATAAAAAAAGAGGACGTTGGCGAAATTTTAAGCTTAAGTCTAAAGAGAAATGTCGATATTTTGCAAAGCTTAAAAAAGTTTAAATGCAAAAAGATCGGCTTTAAGCTTGAAATCTCAAGCGAGAGCGCACACGAAAATGCTAGAGCAATGCTAGAGCAAAAGGGGCTTGACGCAGTTTGCCTAAATATCTTGGGTGAGAAAAATGGCTTTGCAAGTGAGCAAAATGAGGTAAATTTCATCACGAAAAATAGTGAAACTTTGCTGCCGCTTGCCGCAAAAGACGAGATCGCAAGACATATCGTGGAGCTAGCGGCAAATTTATGATAGAGAAAATTTCTCGCATTCAAAAAATAGCAAAAAATGCAAATTCACCGTTAGTAGCTATAAATTCGTCACTTCCGCTTAGTATCTTAGTAAGCCAAAAGATCGGTTTTAACAGATACATTTTAAATTTTGCAAATAGAAATTTAAACACAAAAAGCGCAAAAGAGCTAAACGTAGGCTCGAGATACTGGGGCGAGGTGCAAAGCCAGGGCGAAAATATCGTCATAAAAAATTTATACGAAAAGCCAAGAATTTTAGACGAAGATGTCTTGGCTGATGGGCTAAATCTTATCGAAAATTTGATAGAAAATGAGAATTTATCGTGGTTTTATGACCATTTATTTAAAAGTTTAAGTGAAGCTAAGACAAAAGACGAGATGAAAGTGCTAGCGAAAATGCTCTTTGCTCTGCAAGAAAATGTCGTGCATATACCATTTATTTATAATGGCATAAACGGCGTTTTTCAGCTAAAAAAAGAGGAGAGTGATATGAAAATTTTTTTAATATTTTCAAATTTTGCTCCACTTATTTTTAAATTTAAAGATGAAGTTTTATACGAGATCGCCACTCCATTTAATAATGTAGCTAGCTTGTTAAAAAGTGAATTTAGCGCCAACATAACAGTGCAAAATGTAAGTGCTCTTTGGAGCAAAAAAGAACAAATTATTGATATAAAAGGCTAAAGATTGAATGAATTAAACCACCTTGCTATTATCATGGATGGAAATGGGCGCTGGGCTAAAAAACGTGGATTTTTACGGACAAACGGGCACGAAGCTGGAGCAAATGTAGTAAGCGATATGTGCGAATTTTGTATCGATAATGGTGTGAAAATTTTAAGTCTTTACGCATTTAGTACTGAAAACTGGAAAAGACCGCAAAAAGAGGTCGAATTTTTGATGAATTTGCTTAAGAAATTTCTCATTTTAAAGCGCGCTGACTTTATAAAAAATGGGATCAAATTTAATACGATTGGTGATATTTCGCCATTTAGCGATGAGCTAAAAAACGAGATAGAAATCACCAAAAACGCTACAAGAGAGAATAAAAATTTATTATTAAATTTAGCTATAAACTACGGCTCAAAAGACGAGATTATTAGAGCTGTGAGAAAGCTAAATTTAAAAGGTACAGAGATAAACGAAGCAAGCCTAAATGCAGCACTTGATGAGAGTGAGCCGGTGGATCTTCTCATTAGGACTGGTGGCGAGAGCAGGCTTTCAAATTTCATGCTTTGGCAAGCAAGCTACGCAGAGCTATTTTTTACGCCCACACTTTGGCCTGACTTTAGTAAGGATGAGCTTGCAAGCATCGTTAGCAAATTTAAAAATATAGAGCGAAGATTTGGCGGAGTTTAGCGAGATAATGGATAATTTAGTCATTTTTTTTGCCGTTTTTACATTTATTCTTGGCATTTGCATCGGTTCGTTTTTAAATGTTTTGATCTACCGCTTACCAAGAAATGAAAGTATAAATTTTCCAGCTTCTCATTGCCCAAACTGCGACCATAAGCTAAATTTTTATCACAATGTTCCGCTTTTTTCATGGCTATTTTTAGGCGGCAAATGTGCCTTTTGTAAGAAAAAAATAAGCCTCATCTACCCAGTGATCGAGCTAGTTTCTGGGATACTTTTTCTGATCTGCTTTTTTAAAGAGTGCGGCAAAATTTTAAGTGTAGAAACGCTGCTTTATGCGCTATTTTTAGGTCTTTGCTTTATAATGCTACTAGCTCTTAGCGTCATAGATATAAGATATAAAGCTGTGCCAGATCCGCTTCTTTTTGCGGCGCTATTTTTCGCATTTATCTACGCTCTGATGCTTTTTATAGTTAAAGGAAATTTTGCCCAGATTTTAAATTTATTCCTTTTTGCACTTATCTTTTGGGTGCTTAGATTTGTCGTAAGTTTTGCCATAAAAAAAGAAGCGATGGGTAGTGCAGATATCTTTATAGCGGCGATCATCGGAGCTATCTTGCCAGTCAAACTGGCTCTAGTGGCGATCTATCTTGCAGCACTTTTTACACTTCCAGTGTATGCGCTCGTTCGCAAAAAGAGCTACGAGCTAGCCTTTGTGCCATTTTTAAGTCTTGGCTTACTTATTACATACGCTTTTAAAGAGCAAATTTTAGAAATTTTAAGGTTTATTTATGAGTAGAGTGAACAGATATCTTTTGTTTAACTTCATAGGGACTTTTGCGTCGCTATTTAGTACGCTTTTTTTGATCATGTCGATCGTATTTTTCATCCAGATCGCGCGCATTACTTCCTACATTGAGATCAGCTTTGGCGAGCTTTTTAAACTCTACTCATTTATGCTTCCACGCGTGCTACTTTTTGTCGTGCCTATAGCATTTTTTGTATCACTTGCGATGACTTTTTTTAGATTATCAAAAGAGAATGAAAGTATCGTTATTTTTACGCTTGGTGGCTCACCAAATAAGATTGCTAAATTTTTCTTAATATTTTCAGCATTTTTAAGCACTGCTCTACTTATAATCGCTACCATAATGATACCAATAGCCGCACAGCTAAATGCAAATTTTATTGATTATAAAAAGACTGTCGCAAAGCTAAATTTAAAGCCAACCCAGTTTGGACAAAAATTTTCTGACTGGATGGTCTATGTGGGTAGTGAAATGCAAGATAACAACGGCACTACCTATAAAGATATCGTGATGTTTAATCCTTACATTAAAGACTCCCAACGCTTAATCACTGCTAAAAACGCAAAGATCACTAATACAAATCAAAGCATCGAACTCTCTTTAGTAGATGGAAAAATGTATGACATAAAAGATGAAATTTATCATCAAAGTAACTTCAAATCTATGAAGATAAGGACTGCCCAAAGTGAAGAGATAAGCGATATAGGCGGCATAAAAGAGTACTGGGCGGAGGCAAATAGTAGTGAAAAAAGAAGAAAAGATCTTAGTACGTATGTGCTTGTTGCGCTATTTCCACTTGCCAGTACACTTTTTGCTATAAGCTTTGGCATCGTTACTTATAGATATGAAAAGGGCATGGTTTATGTTGGGACATTTGGCGTTTTATTTGGGTATTTTACGCTCATAATGCTACTTTCATCAAAACCAGCTTTTGCGATCCCGCTCATATTTTTCGTCTTTTTATTGGCAGGAATTTTGCTTTTTAAAGCCAAAATCATGCGAAGATACTAATGAAAATCCAACTAATTTATAGCTACGATGGCTCCAAATTCCAAGGCTCGCAAACTCAGCCGCATGAAAATGGCGTAGAAGATGAGCTTTCGCGTGCTCTAGCTCACGTTGGAATATTTGAAAAAATAGTCTCTAGCTCACGTACAGACAAAAACGTTCATGCGATTAATCAAAGCTCAAGCGTAATTTGTGGCGATCATTTTAAAAATTTAGAGCATCTAAAAGAGCTAATCAACCGCCATGCCCACCCAAATATTCATATAAAACGTATAAATTTAGTTGATGAAAATTTTCAAGCAAGATTTGACGCCGTAGCAAGGTCTTATAGATACATTATAGATCATGGAGAATTTGATGTTTTTAGCTCAAATTATAAAGTCTTTTTGCCAAAATTTGATATCAAAAAAGCAAATGAAATTTTATCTAATTTTGTTGGTGAGCATGATTTTAGCTCCTATATGAAAACAGGAAGTGACACAAAAAGCTCAGTACGAGAAATTTTTAAGGCATTTTGTTATGAATACAAAAACCAAACTATCATAGTTTTTAAAGCGAATGGCTTTTTGCGCGCCCAAGTACGGCTTATGATTGCAAATCTACTTAAAGCTTTAAGTATAAAAAATGGCGGTGAGCTCATCAATGCTTCACTTAACGGATGGCCCGCATTAACGCGTATCCCAGCTCCAGCTGAAGGACTTTATCTAAATAGAGTTTTTTATAAATTTAACTAGGTATTTATTATATTCAATAGTAAGATTATTTAAATATTAAATAGAGAATCTTGTAAGCTAGGATTTCATAGCTAGTTTACCCCCTGCTTTGTATTAATACCCAGAACCCAAAGCTTGCCCGCTTGGTGGCAAGATCGAAACTCTCTTAACCACCCACTTCCTAAAAGCACAAGAAGCTTTAG
>NZ_PIRF01000008.1 GCF_003049705.1 Campylobacter concisus | reverse complement strand
ATATACAATATAATATTTTTTTGACTCAACGAAACTTAATACCAATATAAGGAGTATTAAATTAAAGAGAACTTTTATTTTTATAATAATTTTTAAAAATACTTCACTATGCTTTTTACTTTAATCATAAATCATAATTGTTTTTAATAATTCTATTTTTAGCTTTTATTGTTATCTTGCATCGCCAGATCGCACTTGGCGCCGCGAGTAATCATCAAGGACTGATCGTAAAATAAAATTAGCACCACCGAAACCCCGACGCCAAGCGCTAACGAGACCGTGGTAGTCGTGATGGCGTTATCGAAAAATATGATTAAGTATTCGTTTTTCTTAGCGATATCAGGCTCGTTTAGAAACGAAAACAGCGCCAAAATGCCCTTGTACGCGTAAACTCCTGGCACCATCGGCAAAAGTGCGGGAAATGCGATGATCTCGGCGGGCACTTTGAGCCGTTTGGCAAAGAGCATACCCAAAATCCCGCTTAAAAATGAGACGATGAGCGTAGCGACGCTGATGTTAAAAAATCCCATCTGCATGATCCAAAAGCGGCTAGCGTGCGCAAATGCCGCAAGTAGCGCGCAAAATGCGAGAGTCCTTTTTGGCGGAGAGCTAGCGTAGGCAAAGCCAAGCCCCGCCACCGCGGCAAAAGCGCCGTCTATAACAGTTGCAGTAAAAAGCTCAAACATGTAAAATCTCCGCGTTGCTAAGCGAGAGCGTGATATAGACGCCCACCGCGATGCAAAGTATCAGGATGCCCGTGCTCACGGCTCTACTGATGCCTACAAGCGTGTTGTCGTTTAGGATGTCAAAGACCGAGTTTATGAGAAAAACGCCTGGCATCAAAAATAGTATCGACGAGCCGATCGCCACGTCGCTAGTATGCGTAAAGCCGTAAAATACGCCAAGATAAGCGATAAAAGAGACGACGAACGAGACTAGGACGTACTGGATTTTTAAATTTACGCCCATTTTAGCAAGCGCAAATCTAAGGCTATAGCCTACGAGCGTCGCAAAAAATACGCAAGCCACCGAGCCTGCATCGCCGCCGAAAAGCTTGCAAAACGCCGCATTTGCAAGGCTTATTAAAATAAGTGAGCTTGCAAATTTATGCGCCCCGATGCGCAGGACGCCTTCAAACTGCTCTTTTGCCTCGTTTAAGCTTAAATTTTCATCCAAAATCCGCCAGCTAAGCGACGAAAGCTCGGAAATGCGGTTAAAGCTTACATGACCAAACGGGATCTTTTTCACGTAGGTTCGGCGCAGGGAGTTGTCGGCCGAGTCCATGACGCTAATAGTAAAATACTTCACGAAAATCGTCACGCTAATGTCGTGGCCGTAGTGTTTAGCTATGCGGTCTACACACTTTTCTACGCGTGCGGTGTAGGTGCCAGCACTCACCATCGCCGCCGTGTATTCAGCTAGAAAATTTGTTAAGACTTGAATATCAGGCTTTGCATTCATTTTGGCTAATCTTAAATTTCACAAAAAATAAAATGATTTGCAAAACAAGCATGATTTTCATCACATATTCACTCGCACTATGCATTTTGGCAAATTCAGCCGTCTGTGTCGCGTCAACACCTAAATTTTGAGCGTAAACTATAAAAGGCGTAAAGAAAAATACAAAGCTCAAAGCTAAAGCCAAATTTAAAAAAGCAAGCATTAACATGCTAAATTTTAGTGAAAAAATAAGCTTTTTTCTAAGATCAAATAGCTCGCCAATCATTATAACTATACTTATAAAAAGCAAAATATAATTAAATTTCAAAAATATCTTTGTCATCATTTGACCGCTCATAAAATGCGTAAGTATGCCATCTCCTATGATGTTTTGCGGGAAAAATATGACTGGTGCCACCAAGATACCAAGCGTTAGCTCAGCTCCTATAAGTACCGCCAAAAGCAAAAAATAAACTCCTCTCAAATTCTCTCCTTTATATTTTTAACTTCGCGCAAAAGCCTCTATCAAAGCCAGCCAAGTCTTTGTAAAAACTATACTCAAAACCATTGACCTCTAAGAATTTTTGCATACTTGCTTTTTGATCGTACCCCATCTCACAAGCAACGTTTTTGATATTGCGATCTTTGGCTATGAGAATAATATCTTTTAAAATTTCATCTCCTACTTCGCCTCCAAAGAGCGCACTTTCTGGCTCATTTAGTACAAATTTACTAAGTTTATAGCTTCTTGCAATATATGGCGGATTTGAAACCAAAATATCAATATCTTCTAAAATTTCATCCACATAAGAGCAGTTTAAAAATTTGATCCTCCCACCTACATCAAATTTATCTGCATTTTTTTTAGCAAGCATCAAAGCTTTTTCATTTATGTCTGTTGCTACGATATTTGCATTTGTTTTTAGAGCTAGCATGATACTAATAATGCCGCTTCCTATGCCTATTTCTGCGATCTTTGGCTCTTTATATTCACTTGAAATTTCTATTACTTTATCCACTAAAATTTCTGTTTCAGGTCTTGGGATAAGTACTCCACTTTCCACGTAAAAATCAAGCCCATAAAAGCTAGCTTTACCAGTTATATATTCAAGAGGCTCGTAGTTCTCATACCTTTTAACTTGAGCGAAATAGCCGCTCTCATCAAATTCATTTTTTTGATTTAAAAATATCCATTCAATGCTTACATCAAGATAGTTCATAAGCAAAATTTTAGCAACTCTGCTTGGATTTTGGCAAAGTGAGCTTAGCCTTAAACTAGCCTCTTTAAGAGCTTCTTCAATTTTCATTTTCCAGCTCGTTTATACGCTCAAAAAGGCTTGGGTGCGAATGATAGACGAACGCATAGAGCGGATGAGCCTTCGGGAAGGCCTTGTTTTCGCTGCCTAGTTTTTTTAGCGCGCTTATCATGTCGGTTTTGTTTGAGACCTCGCCTGCGAATTTATCGGCGCCAAATTCGTTCGCGCGGCTAAAATACGAGCTCACCGGCGAAAATAAAAACCCGAAAATTGGCGAAAAAAGTAGCAAAAACACGATCACTCCGCCGCCGCCGTGATGAAGCCCAAGCGCTTGATACGCCGCGTCAGGGATATTGCCAAATATAAAAAACATCGCAAAAAGCATAACCGCGCTTAGAGCTATCATTTTTAGGATATCTTTGTGCTTAAAGTGCCCGAACTCATGCCCCAAAACGGCGATTATCTCCTCTAAGCTTAGTTTTTTAACGAGCGTGTCGAAAAGCACCACGCGTTTAGTTGCGCCAAGGCCGCCGAAATAGGCGTTTAAGCGGTTATCGCGCTTGCTGGCGTCTATCGTAAAAACGCCGCTACTTTTAAACCCGCACTGCGCTAAAAGCCCTTCTATACGGCTTTTTAGCTCGCCCTCTTCTAGCGGTTGCATTTTGTTAAAGATAGGCGCGATAAGCGTCGGGTAGATAAGATTTATAACAAGCGCGACCGCAAAGCTAAGCAAAAACGCCCAAAACCACCAAAAATCACCCAAAAATCTAATGCAAAGTAGCACCAGCCACACAAACAGCGTGCCAAAAACCAGCGTTAGCGCGAGCGTTTTAAGCAGGTCAAGCGCGAAAATTTTAGGCGTTACGTTTGAAAAGCCGAGCTTTTTATCTTTGACGAAGGTTTCGTAGATATTTAGTGGCAGTTCTAGTAGCGACGAAACGAGCAAAAATACCATAACCATAAAGATGTTGTCGCCTATATCTCCCGTTTTGTAGGCATGCCCCGATATCGCGCCAAGCCCCCAGCACGCCCACATCATAAATATCGCGGCGTGATAAAGTAGGCCTGCTATTTCAAATTTTTGATTAGTTATTGCTACGGCAGCGGCGGTTTCATACTCCCCCTGCTCTAGCACGACGGCTGGCTTTTTGGCCTCTGCGCGTATAAAATTTATCTGCAAAATCGCCAAAATCGCCTTTGCGGCGACGTAAAAAAAGTAAATACCGAGTAAAAAATAAAACATATTTTTACGCCCTATTTTAAAAAATTATCGTAAAACGAGCTAATAAAAAGCACCAAAATGATAAACGGTACGACGAATTTGATATACCAAAACCAGATATTTATTAGTTTTGCATGTTTTTCACTACCTTGCAAAATCTCTTTTTTTGCATCATCTTTTAGCACCCAACCTACGAATATTGCACAACCAAATGATGTAAATACAAAAAATATTGTTGCGCTTATTGCATCATATGCATCAAAAATATTCTTACCAAAAATGCTTACGTGACTTAGTATGTTTGTAGCCATCAGCGAAGGCAAATTTCCTAAAATAAATATACCTCCAAGGACTAAAAATATTGCTTTCTTGCGTTTTATTTTAAATTTTTCTTGAAGTGTTGTGATTATTACTTCATATATTGGTAGCGATGTTGTAAGTGCAGCGATCATTAATAGTGCGAAAAACGCAACCGCGAAAAAACCACCAAATGGCATGTGTGAAAAAACGATCGGCAGGCTCTTAAACACGAGGCTTGGGCCGCTATCTGGCGATACACCGTAGCTAAAAAGAGAAGGAAAAATCATAAATCCTGCAAGCACGGCAATTACCGTATTTAAAATACCTGTAATGATAGAAATTTTAACCAAACCCTCATCCTTTTTCACAAAGCTAGAAAGCGTGATCATCACACCAAATCCAAGCGAAAGAGCAAAAAAGACCTGCCCCAAAACATCAACAAAAAGCTTTAAATTTATCTTTGAGAAATTAGGTGTTAAGTAAAATTTTACGCCCTCTATTGCACCATCAAGTGTGATATTTTTAGCGATCATAATAAGCATTAAAATAAAAAGTAGCGGCATTAAAAATTTCGCTGATCGCTCGATACCACCGACCGCACCTTGTACCAAAATAGCGTAATTAACTAGCACAAAAACAAGAGTCGCAAAGCTGATAGCAAGTGGATTGCTTACGATATTTTGCTCATAAAACGCACTTGTCTCCTCAAAACTAACCACATGTGAGAGATCAAGTAAACCAAATGAAATTTGGGCGATATAGTTTAGCACCCAGCCGCCAATAACCATATAGTAAGCCATGATACCAAAAGCACCAACAAGCCCCATCCAGCCAACGATCTGCCACTTTTTGCTGATCTTTTTGCCATTTATTGATCCACCAAAAGCATCCACAGCGTTGCATTTTAGACGTCTGCCAATCGCATTTTCAACTAAAATCATCGGTATGCCAATCACGATCATCGCGATACAAAACACGAGCACATAGGCACCACCACCATTTTGCCCTACCAAATACGGAAAACGCCACGTCGCACCAAAGCCGACCGTAGCTCCTGCAACAGCTAAAATGTATGTGAGCCTTGAACTCCAAGATTTTCTATCCATCTTTTTGCCTTTATGAAAAATAGGGATTATATAAAAAAATTGATTAAATTTTGCTAGCAACAAGCGGTGTTAGGATGCAAGCCCAGTTTTTTGTTAATTTTAAGAATTTTTACGAATAATTTTTCTTTCACGTTTTGTTTTTATGGACAATTTTAGACGACTACTTAAAATAAATTTAAAAACTCTGTTAGTGCAAGACGCCAAATTCCACATATCCTTCCATCGCAATAAACAATATCCAGCCCTCCTTAGGACAGCAAAAATAGTGATGTTCTGGGATATTTTCAACTACAAATTTTAAAAAATCGTAAAAATACTTAGGCGCAAATTTAACCTCTATATTTGTTAAACTATCGCCGATATAGTTTATATCGCCACTTAAAATTTTACTTTTGATACTTGGATTTGAGCTGAGACATTTTTTAATGTCGGTAAAATTTTTATATTCAGCCGTTTTGTAATCTTCTAAATTTTGCAAAACTGGCTTTGAGCCGATAAATGTAAAATTTTGCTCTATAAATTTCGCCCCATCGTTACTCACGCACCACTTATTGCTAAAATTTGATAAAAAAGCGAGCATCTCATCATCAGCTGAGATAAAATTTGAAACTAAATTTTTCTGGCTCATTTGTCTCCTTTTTTGTAAAATTTAGCAAACTGCCCACAAGCTTTTAAAAAAAAGATTAAATTTAGTAATTTTGTATTGATAGTGGATAATTTTTTATCACTAATTCGCACACAAAACCGGTTCAGGTTTTAGCTTCACGCTTGGAGCTGTTTTGCTAAAGTTTATAAGATCCTCTGTCGTTTGGATACTAAAAGGTAGGCGCGTGAGACAAACTTTAAAAATTTCAGCCGCAGCTATTGCGTCATTTAACGCTCTGTGGTGGGTGTTGTTTATGCCAAGAAGCTCTTTTAGCGAGCCAAGTCCGTATTTTTGCGAAGCGATAGTGCGGCGACTAAGATCGATGGTACAAAGCTTTCTATTTAGCAACACGCCAAGGCCGATCTCATTTAGGCTATGAGAGATAAATCCGTAGTCAAAATTTACGTTGTGCGCGATAAAGACGCTAGTTCCAAGAAAAATTTTGAACCGCTCAAGTACATTTAGCAAATTTGGCGCACCGACTAAATCGCTAGCCTTTATACCGGTTAGCTCGGTGATATTTTCAGGCACCTCATTAGCTGCCACAAAGCTTTCAAAACGCCCTATCTCAACGCCATTTTTCATTTTTATTGCACCGATCTCAATGATCTGTCCGCTCGTCGTGCCACCAGTCGTTTCGATATCAACCACGCAAAATTCCTGCTCGCTAATATCTCTAAATCTCGTGCCAAGCTCGATCTCATTCTCTTCATTTCTAGTAATATCAAGTCCAAGAGTTCGCCACATATCAAGATCGCGCACGTCAATGAGTGATGAAATTTCTTCAATATCGCTAAATCTTAAAATAAACTCATGATAGCTTAAATTTTGCCTAGCTAAAATTTCAATGCTATTTTCTAAACGCTGTTTTTTTGGTTTCAAAACTCAAGCTTTATGGCGCGAATGGCTTGTTCGTAGGAATTTGATGAGAAGATATAGTTACCAGCCACCAAGATATCAGCCCCAGCGTCTTCAAGATCAGGCGCATTTAGTCCGTTTACGCCGCCATCTACTTCGATCAGACACTTAGCGTTTTTTCGTTCTATTAGCTCTCTTAGCGCCCTTGTTTTTTCAAGCACGACTGGCATAAATTTCTGACCCCCAAAGCCAGGATTTACACTCATCAAAAGCACCATATCAACTTCATCGATAATGTGTTCGATCGCACTAACTGGCGTATGAGGATTTAGCACGATGCCAGGACTTACACCATTTTTTCTGATGTGATCGATGAGCCTTAATGGGTGCTTCTCTTCTTCGATGTGAAAGGTTAGAAATTTTGGCTTTAACGGCAAGAAAAGATCAGCAAAAAATGAGTTATTCTCAACCATCAAATGTATATCAAGTGGCTTTGTAGCTGCTTTTGCAACGGCATTTACCACGACTGGTCCAATGGTTAAATTTGGCACAAAATGCCCATCCATAACATCAACATGCACCAGATCGCACCCAGCCTCGCAAATGGCTCTTATCTCAGCTGCCAAATTTCCAAAATCAGCCGATAAAATACTAGGTGCAACGTACATTTCTTCTCCTTACTTGGTTACAAATACAAAGCCTATTTCGTCATCTTTTACGTCTAGTCTATTCATGATGCCTACACTATTGTGATCGAAAAAAACATCATCAGATAAAATTTTAGGCAAGCTAACTTTTACTTTTATGTCTTTTTGCCAAAGATGTGTCAAAAATTTATCCGTAATGATACTAAAAATTTGAGAATATCCACTTAAATAGTCATTTGAATCATTGCCTTCAGGCATAAAAATAGAGCAAATTTTATCTAACTTATCTTTTTTTACACCAAATAGCACTCTTGCGTAAATATCACCATAATACTGAACACAAATACGCAAGTAATCGCACTCATCCTCTATGTCAAGCGCACTAACTTTGGTATCAACACACAAAATTTCTTCTTCTGCTAACTGTGAGATAATTTTGCTCGCAATTTGCGTCACATAAGATGAAATTTGAGCAACGTTCTTGTTAATATCTACTGGCTCTGCATCAAAGTCTCTTTTTTTAAGATAAAAAATAGTGTCATCTTTGTAAAAGTCATTTAAATTTTTATAGATAAATATATTTGCATCTTTAAGGTACGTTATTAATTCAATAGATAAATTTGATTCGTTTATGCCACAAAGCGAAATAAATGCACCTGATCTTTTGCTAATGCTAGCAAGTTTGATTAGAAATTTTGCACCCCTTATATTTAAAGCACCAGAAATATTTACCCATAAAATAAAAAATTTATATCCGATTTTTAGCATAATATCATGAGCTGACATATCAAAATCTTCAATAAAATCTGAGTCCATAAAACTTTTTATGGCATAAATAACGACACCATCTTTTATAAAAGTATCTATCTGATTTTGTCCTAATCTCACATGATTTAGCTGTGATACTGCATAACTATATAAATTCTTTTTTTTATTAAACTCGGTCGCATCTCTAGCCTCAACCACATCAAATGAGCGATTTTTGAGATAATTAGCCAAATAGTGCTTATACTGCTCAGTTGAGTTATAAATGAAAACTTTGTCATTTGCGTTATTTAGAAATTTATTTAAAAACAAGCTTGCGATATTTTCACTTTCAAACATCGAGACATTTAAAATATTCTTAACTGTTCTCATCATCAATTCATAAAAAATTTCATTGTAATCGCAAATCGCAAATACCACGCCAAGCTTTTGCGCTTCTTCGCTTAAATTTTCAATTATTCTACCAAGCCAAATAGGACTAAAAAATGTAACATTTTTTAGTGAGAGCAGTATAGCGCTGATATCACGCGAAGAAATTTGGTTTACGTATTTTTCACTTAATTTTAATGGAATATTCTCTGCTTCCAAAAAACCAAAAGGCCTTATAATAGCCATAGAACCATTAAAAGTTAATTTCATTTTTGTAGAGCTTTTTTAATAAATATAATGGTTTGCATCTCTGGATAAACATTGATATCTAAAATTTTATCAACTCCAAAATCATAAAATTCAGGCCTGCTGGACTCATAAGAGAGCAAAATCTCAAAAAAGCAAAGCATCTCTTTATCAATCTTGCTTAATGATTGCTTGTTCATATTCATTGCTTTTAAAAAAATATCCCAAAGGCTAAAGCCATATTTTTTTTGCAAAATTTTATTATAGCTTATGTCAGAATACGAAATAACATCTGACATATAAGATGGAAATTTCGAAAATAAATTCTCACACACTATAATACAGGCTATAGAATACGGAGCAAGCGATAAATAGTTATAGTGCTTTTCTTTAAAAGAATTTAATATCTTTAGCCAATCTGATAAAATTTTAGCATTAAGCTCGATCAAATCGACGATTTTAAAATTAAATACCTTATAAATTTTTGGGGATTTTAAAAATATAAAATAAGAAAGTACTATCGCTCTAAAAGTATCAATGCCAAGCATATTTGCTATTACTACCAAATCGTTGCCATCATAAGGAATATCAAATTTTGCACGTTTAAAAATGGAGCTAAAATAAGTTTTAAAAGATGATATATTTTGTAAAGTAGCAACTGCCTCAGTTACATTACCAGCTAATAAAAAGTGCTCGATCTTTTCAAAAAGAGTTGGCATCTGTAAAACAAAATCAACATTTTTTTCGATCAACTCTTTACTAAGCATTTTGTATCACTCAAGATTTCTAAATATTTTTGCTATTTATAATTTATAGACAAAGGCGTTATTTTATCTAGATTATTAATAAAAATCAATTCTTTTAAAAAAGAATCTATTTAAGCATTACTTTTGTTTGTTTTAGATAAAATCAGCAGAAATTTTTGTTTATAAGGAAAAAAAATGTCAAAAAGATGTGCGATAACAGGCAAAGGACCGATGATAGGCAACAATGTGAGCCACGCTAACAATAAAACTAAAAGAAGATTCTTGCCAAATCTTAGAACGATTCGCGTTACACTAGAAGATGGTACTACAAGAAAGATAAAAGTTGCTGCTTCTACTCTAAGAACGATGAAGAAACAATCAAACTAAGAATATAAAATGAAGAGGAATTTATGTCTTTTCTCTCAAGACTTTTAAAATTCCTCAACTGGTCAAACCCTACAAAACCAGAAATAAGCCTAGATACTGAGCTTTACGAACAATTAAAACCTTTTAGATTTCCACTAATTTCAGTCGTATTACTGTTACTTTTTGGAACATTAGGTTATGTCTTAATAGATAATTTCTCACTAATAGATGCCTTTTACCAAGCTGGCATGACTTTTACAACAGTTGGTTTTACCGAAGTTGCTCCAATAACTCCAAAGGGCAGAATTTTTACTATCACGTTTATACTTATTGGTTTTATTATATTTACACTATCGATCGGTATTGTGGTTGAGGTTTTAAAAAGAGGCACATTAATTAGCATTTTAAAGGAACGACGCATGCTTTATAGGATCGCAAGACTAAAAAATCACTTCGTTATTTGTTATCACAATCTATACACAATCGAACTTAGTGCTCAATTTCGCGAAAATCATATACCTTTTGTAGTGGTCGATGATAGAGAAGATATCGCAGAGCTAGCTCAAATTTATAAATATCCATATTTCATAAAAGCTCAGCCACATACACAAATTGCCTTTTTAAAGACACATCTATCAAGCGCAAAAGGACTTATAACTCTTAGCTCAAATATTGCTGATAACATCGCCCTTATAGCATCTGTAAGACTTTATGAAAAAGAGATAGGTCGCAGAAAACCTTATCATATCATAACAAATGCAGAGACAGAAGACGATACGCAAAGATTAAAAAAATTAGGCGCTGACAATGTGGTAAGTCCATCTCGCTTAGTCGCGCAGCGGTTAAGTGCCATGAGCGTAAGGCCGGACATGGAAAATTTATTAGAGCAGTTTTTGTATACAAAAAATTCACCTATCGATATAGAAGAAATTCTTGTTCCTGATTACTCTTGGATAAGATTTAAAAGATTAAAAGAAACTCATCTACGAAACATAACAAATGCAGACATAGTAGGCATTAGAGATATAAATAATAATTTTGTACCAATGCCAAATGGCGATACATTAGTGGGGACAGGATCAAAGCTTTTAGTTATCGGTACCGTTGATGGAATACGTCTAACCAAGCGCGTTGTAAAAAGCAAACATAAACCTGAAGAATTCAAATACGTATAAAATAATTTTTTCTACTTGCCTTTTTTTAAAAATTTAAGCAATGACTTGGTGCTTATTTTATATCCAAGCATTTACAAAGTCTTGATAAAATTTCTCAAATTTTTATAGGAGCCGATATGTTACATGAATATACAGACCTTATAAATGAGCTAAAGAAAACCGATGCTCGTTTTGCTACTCTTTGCAAAAAACATGATGAGCTAAATAAAAAAATAGACGACAACCTAGCAAAACCATCTGAAATTGATAATTTAAAGAAAGAGAAATTAAAACTAAAAGACGAAATTTATGCTCAAATTTTAAAGCATAAAAAGTAAAAATAAATTTATCCAATCTTTGAGATTAGATAATAAACTCTGGTTCAAATTTTGTGCCGTTTACTCGGACAACCCTTGCTGGTATACCAACAACGGTTGCATTTGCAGGAACATTCTTTAGCACAACCGAGTTTGCTCCGATCTTTGCATTTTCACCAATAGTTATCGCACCTAGTATCTTTGAGCCAGCTGCGATAGTCACGCCATTTTTTACAGTCGGATGCCTTTTGCCACACTCTTTTCCAGTACCTCCAAGTGTTACTTGATGATACATCATTACATCATCACCTATCTCAGCTGTCTCACCGATAACCACACCCATACCATGATCTATGAAAAATCTCCTGCCGATCTTTGCTCCAGGATGGATCTCGATGCCTGTTAAAAATCTTGCAATTTGTGAGATGAGTCTAGCTAGAAAAAAATGCTCTTTTTTATATAAAAAATGAGAAATTTTATGAAACAAAACCGCATGAATACCAGGAGTGTTTATAAGTATTGCCAAAAAGCAACACTTATGTACAGATGGGTCTTTTTCACGAACAGTTTGAACTAGCTCCTTTAGACTCTCCCGCATATTTTTATGCTCCGTAAAGCTCTGTGCTTAAGTATCTTTCACCATTATCTGGAGCTATGAAAAGTACTTTTTTGCCAGCGCCAAGTCTTTTAGCTACTCTTTTTGCAGCCACGTAAGCAGCACCACCGCTTATACCTATCATGAGTCCATCACTTTTTGCAATTGCTCTAGCTGCGTTTAGTGCGTCATCGTTGCTTACTTTTTCTACCTCGCTAACTAAGCTCATATTCATAGTATTTGGTAAAAATCCGGCTCCAATGCCTTGAATTTTATGCGGTCCTGGGTTGCCACCACTTAAAACCGGCGATGCTTCAGGCTCTACTGCGATGATCTTAGTATCATAGCCTTTTTCTTTTAAAATTTTTGCTACACCACTTATTGTACCACCTGTGCCAACGCCAGCTACAAATGCATCAAGCTTGCTAAAATCAGCCACAATTTCAGCTGCTGTTGTTAGCTCGTGAGCTTGTGGGTTATACTTGTTTTCAAACTGGCTTAGCATTACGTGATTTGGCTGAGCTGCTAGCTCTGTAGCTCTTGCGATCGCTGCTTTCATACCACCAGACGCTGGAGTAAGCTCAAGTTGTGCGCCATAAGCAGCTACTATTTTGCGTCTTTCGATACTCATGCTCTCTGGCATGCAAAGTATCACTTTAAAGCCAAGTGCAGCACCGCACATCGCTACACCAATGCCAGTATTTCCGCTCGTTGGCTCAACGATAGTATCACCATGTTTTAGCGTACCGTCAGCTAGCATCTTAGTTATCATATTAAATGCAATCCTATCTTTTACAGAGCCACCTGGGTTAAAAAACTCTAGTTTTACGTAAATTTCGGCTTCATCAGCACCTGTTTTTATCTTTACAATAGGTGTATTACCAATCGTTTTAACGATGTTATCGTAAATCATCACTCCTCCTAAACTAAATAAGATAAATTTTGTGTAAATTTAGCACAGAATTTTAAAATAGACTATAAAAAGCCCCGATATTTGGCAAATTTATAAATAGTTGTTACATATTAGTAGTTTAATTTTTAATGCTGCTTAATATTTTTTGACCATTTTGGCTTAAGATTTTACCTTTGAAATTTTCCTTGCAAAACTCCAAAATAAGAGCGTGATAGAGTTTTAAAATTTCAATCTCATCAAATTTCTCGCTATCAAGAATTTTATAAATTTCATCATAATCAAGCGAGCTAAACCACTCAGCCGCCTCATCGTAGCTCTCAAAAATATAGTCAAAATATGCCATTATCCTAAGCGCATAAGCATCAACAACCATATATGGCTTACCGCAAGCATAAGCAAGTATTGCATCACAAGTCTCGGCTCCAACACCTTTTACGCTTATGAGCCACTCACGACTTACATTTTCTTTGAAATTTTCAAAGTCGTCAAACTCGTTTCTTATGGCTTGGCAAAGCGTCTTTAGCCGTTTAGCCTTTGTGTTATAAAAGCCACTTGGCTTTATAAGCGTAGCAAGCTCGCTGTTTTCAAGCTCGCAAATGCCTTGTAGGCTATCTTTGTTTGCTTTTTTTAGATTATCTAGCGCTTTTTCTACGTTTTTCCAGTTGGTATTTTGCACTAAAATAGCACCTAAAATGACCCCAAAAGTACCCTCATCTGGCCATTTTAACTCGTCTAAATTTTTGTTTTTGTGATTAAACAAGGTTAAAAATAGATCGGTTGAAGTCATTTTAAATTTTCTTTAAAAGTAAGATAAAACTGCTTTGCTGTTCTGCCACTTCTGCTGGCTCTGAGTGTTGCGAAATTTTTAGCAAGTGTGTGAAGCTCGTCTTTATTGCCTTTATAGTCTTTAAAGTAAAAATCAACCATTTTTAGGTACTCATCGTAGTTGCCTTGATAAAAGCTGATCCAAAGGCCAAAGCGATCTGAAAGAGAAATTTTCTCCTGAGTTGCGTCGCTGTAATGTATCTCTCCGTCCATTAACTGCGAGTTTTCATTTTCGCTTTTAAACTCGCTTATTAGGTGGCGACGATTTGACGTAGCGTATAAAAGTACGTTTTTAGGTGGCTTTTGGATAGAGCCGTCCATTATAGGTTTTAGGAATTTATACTCATTACTGCCATTTTCAAAGCTTAGATCATCGCAAAAAATGATAAATTTAAACTCACTTTTTCTAATCTCGTCGATGATGTCGCCAAGGTATTTTAGATCTTCGCAGCCAAGCTCGATTATGCGAAGTCCGGTTTTATAAAATTTAGTAAAAACAGCCCTTACGAGACTTGACTTGCCACATCCTCTCTCACCCCAAAGAAGCACGTGATTTGCATCCTTACCTTCTATAAAATTTAGAGTATTTTTTAGTAAAATTTCTTTTTGTTTTTCCAGCCCATAAAGTGAGTCAATATCTACAAAATCAATATCATCAACTGGTTTTAGCATGCCTTTTGTGCTTCTATATATCGCTGCATACTTCACGCCCCAATCTATCACTTCTTATCCTTTCTTAGATAGACCAAAATTTCAGCCAAAACATCGTCATCGTCCTTGCTACGTGACTTTAGCCTGATCTTCTCGTCATCATTTTTTGTTATTAGTATATTTTGTTCGCTGTTTGAGATCGTCTTTATGCCAGCTTTTAGAGCTAAAATTTTGATGATGATAAGGTCTAAAAACTGCTTTGTAAATGTATCTATCTTGCCAAATCTATCTTCAAGCTCGCTTTGTATCTCATAGACTTCACTCACCTCTTTACACTTGCTAAGACGCCTGTAAATTTCAAGCCTTAGCCTATCTTCTCTTATAAATTCTTGATTTAAAAAGGCACTCACACTAAGCTTTAGATCGATCTTGTCAAGCTTTGCGGAGTCTTGATTAAGAAGCTTGTTTATCTCATCTTCTAGCATCTTTAGATATAGCGAGTAGCCGATAGCCTCGATGTGGCCACTTTGCGCTTCACCGATGATGTTACCACCACCTCTTATTTCAAGGTCGTGATAGGCAAGCACTGAGCCAGCGCCCAAAAATGAGTTGCCCTCGAGTGCCACAAGTCGTTTTAGTGCGTCTTTACTAATAGCATCTTTATCTTCCACCAAAAAGTAGCAGTAGGCCTGCTTGTCGCTTCTACCCACGCGTCCGCGCAGCTGGTGCAGGTCAGCCATTCCAAATTTATTGGCATTTTCTACGATTATGGTGTTTGCATTTGGCAAGTGGATGCCACTTTCAACGATGCTGGTGCAAAGTAATAAGTCATATTCGCCTCGCTCAAATTTCATCATCTCATCTTCAGTAACTTTCGCATTTACCTTTGAGTGAAGTATCAAAATCCTAAGCTTTGGCAAAATTTTTCTTAGATCATTTGCTGTTTGCTCTATGTCTGCGATGTGGTTGTGAATGTAAAAAGTCTGTCCACCACGTCTTAGCTCACGCATGATCGCCTCTTTGACGACCTTTTCATCCCACTCTTTCACACTTGTTCTCACATCAAGCCTTGAGCTTGGCGGAGTGGCTAAAATACTATATGTTTTTATCTTGCTAAGCGCCATATTTAGGCTTCTTGGTATAGGAGTGGCGCTCATACTTAAGATGTGTGAGTGCTGAGAAATTTCTTTTAGCTGCTCTTTTTGCTTAACGCCAAATTTATGCTCCTCATCAACCACTATAAGCCCTAAATTTTCAGCCTTTACACCAAGAAGTGCATGCGTACCCACGCAAACTATGGGCTCATTTTCTTTTAGCGCTTTTTGCAGGCTTGATTTTTCTTTAGCGCTTGAGAAGCGATCCAGCCTAAAGACCTTTATGCCAAATTTGCTAAATCTTTGGCTTAGTGTCTTGTAGTGCTGCGAGCTAAGAAGTGTCGTTGGCACAAAGAAAAATGCACTAAAGCCTGATTTTATGCAGGTAAATATAGCATTCATCGCAACTTCAGTCTTACCAAAGCCAACATCTCCGCTAAGCAGCCTATCCATGACCTTTCCGCTTTTTAGCTCATCCCTTATATCATTTACCGCTTTTTGCTGATCACTCGTATATGAAAAGCCAGCGTCTTGAACAAAATTTAGATAAGAGATGTCTTCTTTTTGCAAAATTTTACCAGCCACGAGCTCTCTTTTTGCCGCCATTGCTACGATCTTTGAAGCGATCGCAAAGAGTTTTTCTCTAACCTTTTCTTTTATCTTGGCAAAATTTGCCTTGCCGAGGCGATCAAGCACCGCCATAGAGCCATTTTGTGCGATGTAGCGATCGATTAGATTTAGATGCTCTACTGGCAAAAGAAGCTTGTCGTCATTTTGATAAGCAATGACCACAAATTCCTTCGTAGCACCCAAAACCTTGATCTTTTCTAGACCTAAAAATTTGCCTATACCATAGTCTTCATGCACGACGTAGTCATTTACTTTTAGCTCGTCTACCACGAGACTTGAGCGTTTAACTCGCCTTTTTTTCTCAAATTTATTTAGAGAAACGACTATCTTATCACTTGAGGTTATATTTACCACAAGAGGTGAAATTTCAAGCTTTACATTTGTAAAGACATCAAGCTCATAGCCTTTAAAAAGCCCCTCATTTCTTGAAAGAACGATTATATTTTTGCTTTTATTTAGCTCAAAAAAGTCAAAATTTAAAGTGACCTCTAGGTCTTTATAAAACTTTGGCTCAGGCAAAATTTCAATGCCCCTAAATTTCTCCTCAGACACATCATAAATTCCAAAATCGATCTTTTTAACAAGCTTTGAGTCAAAACATTTCAAATAGTCACTAAAGCTATCGATCGCCCAAAATCCAAGCGAATTTAGGTCGCTTACCAAGGCATCGCTTTGCATATCCTCGATCTTTTGGCTGACCTTTTCAAACTCATCTTTACTTAAATTTGCGATAAAAGGAACGATCTCGGCCTCGCCTAGCTCGGTCTTATTGCTAATTTGCGTGGCAGTGTTGTAGTTTCTTATACTCTCAACCTCATCACCAAAAAGCAAAATCCTAACAGGATCATCCATATTTACGCCATAAATGTCGATCACTTCGCCGCGAATGCTAAACTCGCCAACGCTCTCAACGATATCAACGCACTCGTAGCCAAATCGTATGAGCAAGTCGGCAAATTCGTTTAAATTTAGATTATCTTTTAGCTTGATTGTTGAGCTTTCTAGGTTTTTTTGCGTTGGAAGTGGGTTTAAAAGCGTGCTAAATGGGCTTATGATGATCTTTTTGCCATCAAATTTATAGTATTTGCTAAGAACGGATGAAATTTCAAAGAGCTCTTCGTTAAAGCTTCTTAGATCATCGCCCTTTTTAGCTCTAAAATCAGGTAATTTAAAAGCGTTAAAGCCAGCAAAACTGGCCGCATCCGCACAAAGAGCTGCCTCCTTATCATCTTCACAGATGAGAATTTGTGGGGCGTGTGTTAAAAGATACTCATAGACCTTTGCTTGCATAGTACTCTTTTAAAAAGGCTTCGGCTAGATGAAATGAGCCAAAAGCTAGATAAATTTTGCCGTTTCTAGCCTCTTTTACGTCGTTCATATCGCTTAGTTCAAAGTCTTTATATGAAATTTCTAGCTCATTTAATGCCTTGCTTATAAGTTCTCCACCAAGCTCTCTACCCTCACAGTGATAGTGATATAGTAGCACGTCATCAATAACCGGCTTAAGTGCTGCTAAAACTGCCTTGAAATCTTTATCCAAGAACGAATTATAGACTAAAGTAAGCTTCTTACTGGCAAACTCATCTTGGCTAAATTTCTTAGCAATAGCCTTTGCTCCAAGCTCGTTGTGACCAACATCTACGTATAAATTTGAGGCGATCTTTTCACATCTGCCTCGAAGCGTAAGAGCACCAAGCTTTTTTATGTCTATGCTTTTATCTAAAATTTTAGCAGAGGCGTAGGCTAGAGTTAAATTTGAGCGTAAAAATTCCGGCAAGTTATATTTGTGAGCGTATCTTGCTATCTCATCTAAATTTTCAGCAGTTAAGATTTCTCTTGGAAAGCTTAAAGCTGCCTTTTTCTCGCTTGAAATTTCTTTTACTATAACGATACTTGTCTCGTTCATTTCGTCATTTAAAATAGCTCTTGTGCCCATAGCCTCAAACTTCGTGCGTGAAATTTCTTCTAAACTATTTCCAAGAACTGCCGTGTGATCGAGCCCGATAGGCGTAAAAATGCTTAACTCTTTTTCAAAAACATTTGTCGCATCAAGCACACCACCCATACCAGCTTCGCAGACAAAGTAGTCGCAACCCTCAAAAAGCACAGCTGAAAGCAATGTCATATACTCAAAATAGCTCGTTTTTATCTTGTACTCGTCGCTTAAAAGAGCCTGCAAACGCTCATGAGCTGCTTCTAAAATTTCATCGCTAGCGACCTCACCATTTAGCCAAAATCGCTCATTAAATTTAAATATATGTGGGCTCGTGTAGTGCCCTACTTTTGCACCATTTTGACTTAAAATTTGTGCCAAAAAGCGTCCAGTACTTCCTTTACCATTTGTGCCTATTATGTGAATAATCTTAAATGGCTTTATATGTTCTTTTATAGTCGCATACGCTCTAATGATCCTGCCGTAGTCAATCTCTTTATAGTAAAGTGGTTTGCCATCAAGAAATTTAGCTAGACTCATTTTTCCTCGATTATCTTTGGCATTACTTGATTTCTACCATTTTCTTTTGAGAGATAAAGCATCTTATCAGCAGCTTCAAGCGTCATCGTCTCACTTAAATTTGCACTTCTTGTCGCTATGCCGGAGCTTATAGTAACCTTGATACGCTCATTTTTATAGATAAATTTAAAATTTTCTATCATACTTCTTAGCTTATCTCCAAATTTAACACTATCTTTTAAGCCAGTGCTTGGAAGCAAGATTACAAATTCTTCACCGCCATATCTACCAACAAAATCAACCTTTCTAGCATTTTTCTTAAGTACTTGAGCTACTGCCGAGAGTATAACATCTCCAGCCTCATGACCGTAAGTATCGTTTATCTTTTTAAAATAATCAATATCAACAAAGCAGATAGAATAATCGGTACCATAGCGTTTATATGCTTCTTCGATGCGTTGAATCTCATTCATCAAAGCACGTTTGGTAGATACTTTTGTCAAAAAGTCTTCTTTGTTCTCAAGCCTAGCTTCCTCAAGCTCTTTTTCAAGACTGATCACTCTATTTTGAAGCTCTGAAATAGTAACTTGCCTATTGTGCATCTCTATGCCAAGCTCTTTACTCTCGATCTCCAAAGCGCTAGCGATCTCAATAAGCATACTTCTTACTTGATCGATACTATTTGTGTTTAAATTTACATTTTTAAGATCATTTTTTATACTTTTTACTTTATCTGAACTACTTTGTGAACTAGCTGCAATATCAGAAATTCTCTCGCTTATATTTTGTAAGATATTATTTAGCGAACCAACTTTTTCTATGATCTCTGTTCTATCTTCTTCTATTCTGCGATCAACAAATGCCTTTACCTTTTCTTGAAATTCTTTGCTATTTAAGGTTTTAGGATTTTGCTTCAAAGTACTTCTTATCGTGCTAAGCTCTTCATCAAGATCCTTTGTAATAGAAGGCTCAAGAGTAAGGCTTAAAAGCTGAATCAAAACATCCTCTTCGCCATCTTCATCTTTTTGTGTAAGAAATTTCTCAAGTTCAGAACTCATTGTCTTTAAATCATCAAAATTTCTAACACCATAATATTTCAAAAATTCTAAAAATTCAGTATCGTAAGAGCTAACAAAGTCAAACCATCTAAGGCACATTTCTTCAAGATTTTTCTCATCATATCTTCTAGCGAGCAGTTGCATACTTTGCTCTGCTAAGCTTTTTGCATCTTTATTGTGAAGCATTGAGATAGCTTGGAGAATTCTTCTAGCAAATGCATTTAGTGATTGTAGTTTTTTATCATCAGCCATAAGGCTTGCTCCTTGTTGAGCACCTCTAGAGAGCCTGGCGGTCATAAAAGCAACAAACTCATCGACCGTCTTTATATGAAGGCTTAAGGCTTGATTTTTATATTCATCACCAAGCCTTGAGATATATTTTTCTATCTTTTTACTCTCTTCTGTTGTAAAGCCATGTTTTTTAGAAATTTCATTATAGACTTCAGTGTAATTCTCTGGCGTTAGCATCAAATGGCGATCTTTGATCTCATTTAAGGCTTCCTTGACTATTTGACTAACGGTTACTGCTGCCATTTCTATATCCTTTTACCGCTAAACTTGCGATATACTCATCAAAGGCCTCTTTTGATGCCTCTTTGATAGCTTCGTATTTTTGAGTATCACTAAGAATGCTATCAGCAAATCTTACATCTTTTTGACGTCTTACGACACTAAAGTCATACTCGCCAGTGGCTGGAATATCAACCACGCTACCATCTTTAAATTTAGTCTTATAATTTAAGCTTAAATGTGCTTTATATGACGTAATGTAACCAAACTCATCATAAATGATCGCTTCGTAATTTAAATCTTTTACCGAAATAATTATCGAAGTATCAGCACTCTCTTTACTTGATAAATCTTTATTTAGCCTTGCGACCATGCCCTCTTTTACAGCATCCTTTATCCAAACACTATTTTTTGGCTCTTCTTTGCTGATAATCACATCAACATAAATTTTATCGCCAACTAGATCATGTGTGATCTTTGAAACCGGCTTATAACCACACCCGCAGATAAATATCGCAATAAAAAACGCTAAAAAATATCTCAAAATTTATCCTTTAATGACAAAATTTACTAATTTGCCTTTTATATAAATCTCTTTTAAAATTTCTTTTCCTTCAAGCCATTTAGCCACATTTTGCTTAGCTAGCTTTAAAATTTCACCCTCACTCTCGCTTGCTGCTACTTCAAACTCGGCTCTTTTTTTACCATTTACTGTAACTGCAAGAGCGATGCTATCTTTTACAAAAACCTCTTCTTTTACGGCTATCTTTGTGAAATTTTTTCTACCAAAAAGCTCTTCACTAAGCTCATTTGCGATATGCGGCACAATAGGCTCTAGTAAATTTAAGATGATGAAAAAGCCCTCAGCATTTACATCTTCGTTATCCTGCGCATTTATGGCATTTAGTGCCTCCATGCAAGCAGCAATCAATGTATTAAAAGCAAATGTGTCGCCAAAAACCTCAGTTGATTTTTTAAGCGCTTCATAAATTTTTAGTCTTGCAAATTTCTCATCTTTGTTTAGGCTTTCGTGATCTATCTTAGGCAATTTATCTATCTTTTTGATAGTCTGAGCTTTTTCCCAAAGTCTATTCAAAAACCTAAATGCACCTTCAACTGCGCTGTCATTCCACTCAAGCTCTTTTTGAGGAGGCGCTGCAAAAAGGATAAACAGCCTTGCCGTATCAGCACCATATTTATTGATAATATCGTCAGGATCTACGACGTTGCCCTTACTTTTGCTCATCTTTTTGCCATCTTTTAAGACCATACCTTGAGTTAGTAAATTTTCAAACGGCTCATCATCTCTTAGATAGCCTAGATCTCTTAAGACCTTTTGGAAAAATCTAGCGTATAAAAGGTGCAAGATCGCATGCTCGATGCCTCCGATATACTGATTTACATTCATCCAGTAATTCACGCTCTTTTCGTCAAGTGCTTTTTGCTCCCAAGTCTTCTCATTACTTGCAAATCTAGCAAAATACCAGCTACTCTCCACAAACGTATCCATCGTATCAGTCTCTCTGATCGCATCTTGTCCGCATTTTGGACACTTTGTAAATTTCCAAGCCGGATGTTTATCTAAAGGATTGCCCTCGCCTGTGATCTCGACATCTTCAGGTAGCGCGATAGGTAAATTTTCCTCTTTTTCAGGCACTACGCCGCAGCATTTGCAGTGCACTACTGGTATTGGCGCACCCCAGTATCTTTGGCGAGAAATTCCCCAGTCTCTTAGTTTATAGTTTGTGATCCTTTTGCCTAAACCATCTTTTTCAAATTTTTCTATTATGAAATTTTTAGCTTCTTCTGAAGCAAGTCCATTTATAAGCTCAGAATTTATAGAAATTCCGTACTCAGAGTATGCTTTTGAGCTATCGCTCTCACCCTCAAGCGGCTTTACGACTGGCTTTATAGGAAGATTAAATTTACTTGCAAACTCGAAGTCCCTTTGATCATGCGCAGGAACAGCCATAATAGCGCCACTGCCGTAGTCAGCTAGGATGAAATTTGCAACCCAAACTGGGATCTTTTCATTTGTGAGTGGATGAACAACGTAAATTCCTAAAAATTCTCCGTCTTTTTCGCTCGCTTGACGCTCTCTTGGGCTTTGATTTAGGATTGCTTTTATCTTTGCCTTTTTGCTTTCATCAATTTTATCACTCTCAAGCAACGCTTTTACGATAGGATGCTCAGGTGCAAGAGCTGTGTAACTAACGCCGTAAATCGTATCAGCTCTTGTAGTAAATACCTCAAAGCCATCAAATTTACCACCTAAAGCCTCTTTTGAAGCCTCATCAAGATAAAATTTAAACTCTAGGCCGTAGCTTCTGCCGATCCAGTTTTCTTGCATTGTGATTACTTGATTTGGCCATTTGCCTTCAAGAAGTTTCAGATCATCAAGTAGCTCACTAGCATATTTTGTGATGTTAAAGTAATATCCTGGAAGCTCTTTTTGTACAACATCATTACCACATCTCCAGCATTTGCCATCCTCCACCTGCTCATTTGCAAGCACGGTTTGATCGTATTCGCACCAATTTATAATTGCATTTTTTCTATAAACAAGCCCTTTTTCAAACATCTTTATAAAAAAGCTTTGCTCCCACTTAGTGTAAAGAGGATCAGATGTGGCTAAAATTCTCTTTTTAGAAAATGAAAAGCCAAGACTTGCAAGCTCTTTTTTCATATAGTCGATGTTTTCATAAGTCCAAATTTTAGGGTGAATTTTATGTTTTATGGCTGCATTTTCAGCTGGCATGCCAAAGCTATCAAAGCCAATAGGATGAAGCACGTTATATCCGCTTTTTCTATATGACCTAGCCAGCGCATCGCCGATAGAGTAGTTTCTTACATGCCCCATATGTATGCGTCCGCTTGGATATGGAAACATACTTAGGATATATTTTTTCGGCAAGCTTAGATCGTCTTTTGGTTCAAATTCTTCATTTTTATCCCAAATTTCTTGCCATTTTTTTTCTATCTTCAAAGGCTCATATTTTCTCTTTTCAGCCATTTTTTCTCCTAAAATTCTTCTTGAGCTTTACTTGATTCTATTAAAACCAAGGCTAGTGAAAATATATTTGCAATGACTGCGCCAATAGCCAACGAATAGCTAAGTGTTATATTTTCAGAGACTTGCAAAATAACAAAAGCTGGTATAAGGTGTAAATCAGCAACCAGCGAGCTTGCAAAAAGCTCAGCTGAGAGTAAATTTTTAACACCGATCTTAAGTAGCGTTGAAACTAAATTTATACTAGCCGCCACAAAAAGGGCGATCTCGTTTTTATCATATAAAAATTCTGCTGTAGTCGTAAGACTCATTAACGCAAAAAATATGTAGATAACTTTTCCCCAGTTCATTATCCCTCCTTACACAACACCTTTCTCAAACATAGCACGCTCTTTTTCGCGCTCTTTTTTTATCTTTTGCTTTTCAGTCTCTCTACTTCTAAAATACTCGATGCTAAATTTGAACCAGATAAGAAACGGCGAAGAGATGTAGATCGAGCTGATCGTTCCTATAATAATACCAACGATAAGAATAAATGAAAATCCATGTATCATATCTCCACCAAATAAAAATAGCACAAGAACCGTCATCATCGTAGTTGCAGAAGTTAGAATAGTCCTTGAAAGCGTAGCAGACACTGACTCATTTATAACGCCCTCAATATCAGTCCTCTTGCTCTCTTTAATACCCTCCCTGATCCTATCAAAAATGATGATAGTATCATTTAGCGAGTAGCCAAGCACTGTTAAAACGGCAGCCAAAGTATCTAAATTTACATCAATATTAAATAGCGAAATAGCACCGACAGTTATAACTATATCGTGAATTTCAGTTGCGATCGCAGCAAGCGCAAAACGCCACTCAAACCTAAATGTGATGTAGATTAATATGCCAATTAGTGAAATTCCAAGAGCCATCAAGCCTTTTTCTCTAAGCTCGTCACCAACCTTTGGTCCAACGATATCAACACGTCTTACTTCAAAATTTCCAGTATCTTTTAAAATTTGCTTTATCTCAGTGCCGATGTCACCAGTTAAATTTGAGCTTGAACCTGAAAATCTAATAACAGCCTCATCTTCGCTTCCAAACTCAGTAACAGAGGCGTTTTTAAGCACTTCATTTGTGCCAAAAGCATCACGAATTTTATCAAGTGGCGCTTTGGTGTCGTATTTTAGCTGTATAAGCGTACCACCAGAGAAGTCGATGCCGTAGTTTAAACCCTTTGTTGCAAGCAAAAAGATCGAACCAACAAATAAAAATATAGAAAGTGCGAGTGACACAAATCTAAACCGCATAAAATCATAAACTTTTGCCTTAGTAAAAATTTGCATCCCTAGCTCCTTTTATAACCAAACCAAAGTCTGGTATTTCCGCTTTTTTCTATCTTATCCATGACTGCATCAAACATGCCATGTGTGCCTAAAATGGCCGTTAGCATAGAAGCCATGATACCTATCGCCATTGTCACAGCAAATCCTTTAACTGGGCCAGTACCATAAGCATAAAGCACAGCAACTGTGATGATGGTAGTTAAGTTTGAATCGATGATCGCACTCATAGCGTGCTCATAGCCCTTTTGCACGGCCGTTCTTATCGCCACGCCTTCACGCAAAAGCTCACGTATACGCTCATTTATGATGACGTTTGCATCAACTGCCATACCAATCGTTAGCACGATACCAGCCATACCAGGTAAGGTAAGCGTCGCTCCAAAAAGCGCCATGACAGCAACTAATATAACAACGTCTGCAACTAGCGCGATATTTGCAAAAATTCCAGAAATTCCATAATAAACTAGCATAAATAGCACGACTAAAATAGATCCAGCAGCAAGTGCTACCATGCTTTGGTTGATGCTCTCTTGTCCTAAAGATGGACCGACACTTCTTTTTTCTAGCATCTTAACAGGTGCTAAAAGTGCGCCACTTCTAAGCGCGATCGCTACGTCGTGAGCTTCATCAAGTGTAAAGCCACCGCTGATCTGGCCGCTGCCGCCACCTATTCTTTCATTTATAACTGGAGCTGAATAGACCTTGCCATCAAGCACGATAGCAAGCCTTTTGCCCACATTTGCGCCAGTAAAATCGCCAAAAATTCTAGCACCTTCTGAATTTAGTGTGAAATTTATGATCGGTAGGTTATTTTGCTGAGAAAATGCAACCTTTGCGTCAGTTAGCATCGAGCCATCAAGCACAGGGATATTTTTAACGACATATTTTACGCGGTCATTTTTGGCATCTTTAAAGATCACGTCACCATAGCTTTCAGCCTCGGCCTCGCTCATGGTATTAGCCTGATCTTGTCTTTTGTCATCAACTGCCATAAGCTGCAAGTGAGCAGCCTTTGCGATAAGATCTCTTGCTCTTTGTTCATCCTCTTCAGTCTTTATGCCAGGAAGCTCAACTAGGATATTATCTTTGCCTTGTCTGGCAACAGTTGGCTCAGCTAGACCAAACTGATCGAGTCTGTTTCTAATAGTTTCAACAGCTTGCGAGATCGCATACTCGATCGTATCCGTTCTTTCTTGTTCTGTTAAAGATATGCTGTAATTTAAACCATCTTTTTTGATATCAAGCCCCTTTATCTCAGCTAGTGCTTTATCTACTTTTGGAGCTTCGTCGCCATCAAGAAGAGTAAAGTCAATGTTCTCTTCTTTAATCTTAAATTTATCAATTAACACATCTTCTTTTTTAGCATAATAATTTATACTTCCAGCTATTGATTTTATTTTTGAGTGAATAGCTTCGCTCGTTTCAACACCAAGTAGCATATGAAGGCCGCCTTGAAGATCAAGGCCAAGTGAAATTTTAGCTCCACTTTGTGTTTGAAAAAAAGATGGCACCGAAAAGCCAAAACCAAAAATCAAGGCTAATATTAAGATAACTAGCCTATATGTGACTCTTGCGTTACGCATTATTTATCTTCGATCTTTTTAGCTATAAACTCGCGTGCTATACGAACGATTACATCATCGTTAAGTTTAACTTTGATAAAATCATTTTCGGCTTTAATCACTTCGCAGATAAGTCCGCCATTAGTTATTATCTTATCACCTTTATCAAGAGCTGCGAGCATTGCTGCATGGGCTTTTTGTTGTTTTTGTTGAGGTCTAATAACCAAAAAGTAAAATATGGCGAAAAGCACAACAAGAGGTAGTAATGATGTTAAAAAATCAGCGTTTTGCATGGTTTTCCTTATTTGTAAGATTTTTAAATGGGCATTTTAGCACTAAAATTATAATAAAAGCCTTTGTCGGTGCTTTTTTGCTTTCCAACTTTATTTTTTTAAGCCTCTTCGAGAATTTGCTCTTAAATTTTATCTCGCCATTTTTAACTTTAACTGGAATTTGCATTATCATAAATTTAAGCAGAGCTGGTTTTTTCGTGGTTGGATTTTTCACAGGAATTTTATGGTTTTATTGGATCAGCTTTAGTTTTATCTACTATGAGCTTGTTTGGCTTATACCATTTGTCATTCTCTTTGTAGCATTTGTTTACGGATTTATGTTTTGGGTAGCCTCTTTTCCCAGTTTTGTCGTGCTAAGAGCTGTTTTACTATTTTTAGTAAGCTACGTTCATCCATTTGGCTTTAACTGGTTTAATCTCGAAGCAACACTTGTTTTAGGCGCTTTTGAGCCAAGCACAAGAGGGCTTATATTTATATTTCTTGCGGCTATTTCTTTGAGTTTAAAAGGCAAAATTTTAAAATTTATCCTAGCTTTTATCTGCCTAGTAGCCGCTTTACAGTTTAAAGGTAGCGAGGCAAAGACTCTACCATTTGACGTGGAGCTAATAAACACCGATATCGCTCAAAGAGTGCGCTGGGATAAAAGCTTACGCATGAAATTTACAAATGACAATTTAGACTTAATAAATAACGCCATAGCCGAGCAAAAACGCCTTATCGTCCTTCCGGAGAGCGCGTTTCCATTATTTATGACAAATGAGCCGCTGCTCGTTGATGAGCTAAAAGAGCTTTCAAAAAAGATAACCATCGTAGCTGGTGCGCTTGCCTATGAAAATAAGCAAATTTATAACTCCGCCTTTTTATTTCAAGATGGCGATCTAAGGCGAATGGATAAGAAATTTTTAGTGCCATTTGGCGAAGAAATTCCTTTGCCAAAATTTATGCAAGATGCAGTAAATAAGCTATTTTTTGGCGGAGCTAGTGACTTTAAAAAGGCTGAAAATTTTAGCGACTATGGGATAGACGGAGTTAAAATTAGAAATGCTATCTGCTATGAAGCGACAAGAGAGGAGCTTTATAGGGGCGAATTTGACGTGGTTGTAGCTATCACAAACAATGGCTGGTTTGTGCCAAGTAGCGAACCTGTGCTTCAAAGGCTGCTTATAAAACACCTTGCCACAAAATACAATAAAGCAGTCTATCACAGCGTAAATGGCTCAAAAAGTGAGATCATAAAGCCTAAAAAAGCGTTTTGGAATGAGTTTTAAAGAGAAATTTAAAGTGGCTTTTAGATAAAGCCACTTTTTTAATTATTTTTTTAGTAAAGCCTTGAAAGTATCGACTGCATCAAGCTTTTCCCAAGGGTATTTTGCATTTCCCACTTGACCTTTTGCAGCTACTTTTGCATATAAAAACGTATCTTTACTTGGCTTATCAAGACCAAATTTATTTGTTATCCAGCGAGGCGTTAGAGCGAAATGCTCGCTTACAAAATTTGAAAGCATATCGTCATTTATGCCATTTGCATGAGTTCCCATGGTATCAACACTAACTGAAGTTGGCTTTGCAACACCGATCGCGTAGCTTATCTGGACGATACATTTTTTTGCAAGGCCAGCTGCTACGATATTTTTAGCTATCCAGCGAGCTGCGTAAAGTCCGCTGCGATCAACCTTTGTGTAGTCCTTACTTGACTGAGCACCGCCGCCTATTGGACTATATCCACCAAAGCTATCAACGATTAGTTTTCTACCTGTTAGGCCGCTATCGTGAAGTGAGCTGTGATTTACATATCTGCCTGTTGGGTTTATATAGATGATCGTTTTTTCTTTATTATATAGCTCTTTTGGAAGGCCAGTTTCGTCTATTAATTTTTGTATTAGTGCGCGAAGCTCTTCTATCTTCATGCTCTCCACGCAAGGGGCAGAAACGACGATAGTGTGGATACTTTGAGGTTTGCAATTTTCAAAGTTGTCTTTGCTACCGTAATCAATCGTAACTTGCGTTTTAATATCAACGCCAAGCTTATCAGGGTTTGCTTTGGCAAATTTATATACTTTATCGCAAAGCATTCTTGCGTAAGTTATAGCTGCTGGCATAAATTCTTTTGCTTCGCAGCTTGCAAAACCAAACATAATACCTTGATCACCTGCCCCAATCTCGCCATCATTCTGATCAACGCCTTGATTTATATCTGGGCTTTGTTGGTTTAAGCAGACTTTGACCTCGATATCATCTGGGTGCAAGCACTGCTCTTTTGTAAAGTTGCTCTTTCCGTCATATCCAATATGCGCTAGAGCGTCTTTTACAATCTTTTCGTAGTCTTTATATGAGAGTTTTACCTTTGAGTTTATCTCTCCACCTATTACTATATTTTTTCCAGCCACAAAGACTTCACTTGCGACACGACCATTTGGATCTTGTGTTAAAATAGTATCCACTATGCTATCAGCGATTATATCAGCACATTTATCTGGATGACCCGGACTTACAACTTCAGAAGTAAATAGATACATTTTCATCCTTTTTCTTGACTAAATTTTGTGCAATTGTAACAAATCTATTTAAAAGGCTAATTAATCTTTATCAAATTCTTTATATTTAAAAATTGTTTAGCTAAAATCAACAAAAAACTAATTTATTAAGGTGTCAAATGAATATGCTTAAAAACATAGCAAGAAGATACGCCGATGGAAATTTGATAATTCAAATTTTAGTTGGTATCATCCTAGGTGCCCTAGTTGGCTTTTACACACACTACGAAGCAGCTCCTTATAACAAGATCTCGGCTAAAATTCAAACTATTCAAAACGAAAGTGGTTTGAGCGTAGATGAAGTTATAAAAACTCGCCTTAGTCAAGATGAAGCCAAGCAGCTAAATGAAGCCAAAGAAAAAGCTAGTTCAGCCGATTCTATCGCAGCTTCAGCTTCAGTTTTAGGCGATTTATTCAAAGGTGCTTTAAAAGCTATCGCACCAATTCTTGTCTTTGTTTTAGTGGCAACATCCATTATTTTAAGAGATTTTGGTCATACAAAAGGTATGCAAAAGATCATTACACTCTATCTAATTGGTACATTTTTAGCAGCCGTTGTTGCAGTTATTGCTAGTTTCTTATTCCCAGTGGAGCTTTCTTTAAAAGGTCTTGCAAGTGCTGATATGTCAGCGCCTCAAGGAATTACCAATGTTTTAAAAGATCTCATTTATAAAATGGTCGAAAATCCAATAAACGCCCTTGCAAATGGTAACTATATAGGCATCATCACCTGGGCAGTTGGTAGTGGTATAGCGCTTAGAAATTCCACAGCTGAGACTAAAAAAGTATTTAAAGATATAAGCGATGGCGTAACCCATATTGTTAAATTTATCATTAGACTAGCTCCGTTTGGTATCTTTGGTATGGTTGCTATTAGCATTCATGAAACTGGATTTGAAGTACTTGCAGGATATCTAAAACTGATTTTAGTTCTTGTTGGAGCAATGCTTGTTGTCGCATTTATCATCTACCCAGCCATGGTTTTTGTATTAACTAGAAAAAATCCTTATCCACTTGTCATGATCTGCCTAAAAGAGAGCGCTATTTCAGCATTTTTTACAAGAAGCTCGGCCGCAAATATCCCTGTAAATATGGCACTTTGCAAAAAGCTTGGTCTAAAAGAGGAGCTTTACTCGATCTCTATCCCACTTGGTGCTACTATAAACATGGGCGGAGCGGCAGTTACCATTAGTATTCTAGCGCTTACTGCGGTAAATTCTATCCCATCTATCACAGTTACTTTTGGCGATGCGCTACTTCTTTGTTTCATCTCAGCTCTTGGTGCATGCGGCGCATCTGGCGTGGCTGGTGGCTCTTTGCTTCTAGTGCCATTAGCGTGCGGTCTTTTTGGTATCAGTAATGACATCGCAATGCAGTTTGTAACAGTTGGTTTTACAATTGGTGTTATCCAAGACTCAGTTGAAACTGCGCTAAATAGCTCATCAGACGTGCTTTTTACAGCCGTAGCTTCAGAGACTTCAAACTAATCTTCATAAAATTTCAGCTAAATTTTGGCTGAAATTTTACTTTTATCCATTTTTTTGTAAAATGTCCCAAAAATTTAAAGGATAAATATGCAAATTTGGGATCTAAAAGCACTTTTTGCAAACGAAAAAGAGTGCGAGCAAAACGCACTAAATTTACAAAAAGAGTGTGAGAAATTTAAAGATAAATACATAGAAAATTATGAAAATTTAAAAACAGACGAGTTTTTAAAGGCATTTTCTGAATATGAAAATTTAATCGCTAAAATTTCAAAAGTAATGACTTACGCTTTTTTAAATTTTGCCAAAGATACAAGCAAGGGCGCATTTTATGCAAAGATCGATGAGATAGCGACAAAAGCAAATGAAAATTTGATATTTTTTGAGATCAAATTTAATGAGTTTAGCCCTAGAAAACAAGAAGAAATTATCAAAAGCTCCAAAAAATATGGCTACTATCTAAACAATCTTGCCAAAGCAAAACCGCACCAACTTAGCGTTGCTGAAGAGAGGGTACTACTTCGCACTGCTAGCACTGGAGCTGAGGGCTTTTCAAGGCTTTTTGATGAGAGTATGAGCAAGATGAGGTTTAAATTTAAAGGTGAGCTTTTAAATGAAGAGGAAATTTTAGCTAAGCTTCATGATAACGATCAAAGCGTGCGAAAACTAGCCGCCAAAAGCCTCTCAAACGAGCTTAGCAAACACCAGCACCTTCTTGGCTACATATACAATATGATAAAAACTGATCTAAAAACAAGCTGCGAGCTTAGAAATTTCAAGCTTCCTGAAGAGCCAAGACACCTTGAAAATCAAATCAGTAAAAAAAGCGTTGATTCGCTCATTGCCGTAACTGAGAAAAATTTTGACCTAGTTGCTAAATTTTACGAGCGAAAAAGAGAAATTTTAGGCCTTAAAAAGCTTTATGACTACGATAGATACGCACCTCTTAGCAGTGAGGGCGAGTATAAATTTGATGAGTGCAAAAAGATAGTTTTAAAGGCGTTTGAGACATTTTCACCTAAATTTGGCGAGATCGCAAAAAGCGCCTTTAGTGACGGCTGGATCGACGTTTACCCAGCGCCAAACAAGCGAGGTGGGGCATTTTCTCACTCAGGATCAAGCGACACGCACCCTTATGTTTTGCTAAATCACACAAACCAGCGTAGAGACCTTTTCACGCTTGCCCATGAGCTTGGCCATGCCGTGCATCAAAAGCTCTCTTATAATGTAAGCTACTTAAACTCAGACACGCCACTAACCACAGCTGAGACGGCTTCAGTCTTTTGCGAGATGCTAGTTTTTGACCACGTCAAAGATGACCTTAGCAAAAAAGAGAAAATTTCACTGCTTGCTGGCAAGATCGAGGATATATTTGCCACGCTTTACCGCCAGATAAATTTTACCACTTTTGAGCGAGCTGTGCACGCACATGAGGGCGAGATCAGTCTAGACGAGCTAAATAAAATTTGGCTAAGAGAGAGCAAAAAGATGTTTGGCAAAAGTGTCACGCTAAATGGCTACTACAAAATTTGGTGGAGCTACATCCCGCACTTCATCCACACGCCATTTTACTGCTACGCCTACTCTTATGCGCAACTTCTTGTGCTTGCACTTTTTGGGCTTTACAAAAGCGGCAAATGCAAAAATTTTGTCGAAATTTACACCGAGTTTTTGAGCCTTGGCGGCAGCCTTAGTCCAAAGGAGCTTGTAGGTAAATTTGGCTTTGATATCGATGATAAAAATTTCTGGCAGATCGGCATAAACGAGGTTAAAAAGCTAGTAGATGAGTTTTTAGAAATTTCAAAGGATTAAGATGTTAGACGAAATTTTAGATGATGAGAAATTTTCGCTTTTGATGAAGATGCACGTCTATGAGTGCATTGATTTTTTGCTTGAAAAAGGGGTAAATTTCTCAGTTATGGCAAATTTACCGCTAGTTAGCTTTGAGCCAAGCTTGCCAGATGAGATAAATAGAAGCTTTAATATGCCAGTCATTATGTTTTCACTTGGTGGCTATACGCTTGAGAGTGCGAAGTTAACGCAAGATGAGCTTAGCTTTGAGGCCGGCTTTGGTGGTGAAAATTTTGCCTCAGTGGTCTCCTTTCCACTTGGTGCAGTGGTTCAAATTTTGGTTGAAAATAGCCCGATCCTTGTAAATTTTTCTATTCATAAGCCAAAAGAGAAGCAAGCGGACCACACAAAAAAATCGGTTTCAGTCTTTTTGCAAAACCCAAAAAATAAAGATATATTTAAGAAAAAATAGTAATTTTAAGCATTTTTGGCTAAAATCAAAAGAAAATTTAAAAAGCAAAAAATGGAAAAATTACTATCAAATTTAAACGAATCTCAGCGCGAAGCAGCTACTCATATAGATGGTCCGATGCTCATACTTGCAGGAGCTGGCAGCGGCAAGACAAAGACCATCACAACTAGGCTTGCCTACCTCATCGGCGAGGTCGGTATAGATGCGGCAAATACACTAACTCTTACTTTTACAAACAAAGCCGCCAACGAGATGCGTAGTAGAGCCATGGCGATGCTAAGCCAAAGCGGCAAAAACTATTCGCCGCTACTTTGCACTTTTCATAAATTCGGGCTTTTGTTTTTAAAGCTTTACATTGAAAAGCTTGGCAGAAAAAATAACTTCGTCATAATCGACACAGACGATAAAAAACGTATCATCAAAAGCTTTGAAAGTCCGGTCGCAACTGCAATTTTGTCAAGCGAAATTTCAAACTATAAAAACTCACTTTTAAGCGTCGAAGAGGTCTATAAAAACGCAAATTTCTCTTCATTTGACAAGAGCAAGGATAACTTTTACAAACAAGCTGCTCAAATTTATGAAAAATATGAGGACTATTTAAAGGCAAACAACCTTGTTGATTTTGACGATCTGCTCGGGCTTACATATAAAATTTTAGACGAAAACGAAGAGCTTGCTAGAGAAATTTCAAACCGATACAAATACATAATGGTCGATGAGTATCAAGACACAAACGACCTTCAGTATAAACTGCTAAAAAAGCTCTGTCTATGTCACGAAAACATCTGCGTCGTAGGCGATGATGATCAAAGTATCTACGGCTGGCGCGGCGCAAAGATCGATAATATCTTAAATTTTAAAGATCAGTTTAAAGATGTAAAGATTATCAGGCTTGAGAAAAACTACCGCTCGAGCGAGGCGATACTAAAGGCTGCAAACGAACTAATAGATCACAACCGCAACCGCCTTGGCAAGAAGCTCGTGGGCACAAAAGGCGAAGGCGAGGCCGTAAATCTGATAGAGAGCTTTGATGAGAGCGTCGAGGCTGGCAAGATCGCAAAATGCATAAAAGAGCTTTTAAGCAAAGGTGTGCAGGCAAAAGATATTGCGATCTTATACCGCATAAACGCGCTCTCTCGCTCGCTTGAAGATGGGCTAAACAAAGAGCAAATCGCCTATAAAATGGTCGGCGGAGTTAAATTTTACGAACGAGCCGAGATCAAAGATATCATAAGCTACCTAAGGCTGATAAACAATCCAAACGATGATTTTTCAATAAGGCGCATCATCAACCGCCCAAAGCGAGGACTAGGCAAAGTAAGCCTTGATAAGCTCGAAAAGATGGCATTTGAAGGTAAAATTTCCATTTACGAGTCGATCTCAAACATCTCTGATAACGACGATGCCTTTAGTAAAAAGGTAAAATCAGCCCTTCTTGAGTTTGCAAACAACCTTAAAGAGCTTCAAGAAAGCAACTCGGTTTTTGACCTGATAGATAAATTTGAAGCTAAATTTGGCGTGAAAAAATACTACGAGAGCTTGCCAGATGGTGCTGAAAGAGCGGCAAATATCGATGAGTTTTACGCTGTTTTAAAAGATCAGATCAAACAAAATCCAAGCTTTGATCTGGAGGAGTTTTTAAACGAGATCACGCTAACAAGCGAGCAAGACGGCATCAGCGACGAGGCTATTAGTATCATGAGCGTGCATGCGAGCAAGGGGCTTGAGTTTGAGCACCTTTTTGTGATCGGCCTTGAAGAGGGATTTTTCCCGCTCATTGGCGATGGAAGCGACATCGAAGAGGAGCGCAGACTAGCTTATGTGGCGATAACAAGAGCCAAAAAGACACTTAGTCTAAGCTTTGCAAATTCGCGCTTTTACAAAGGTCAGCGCACAAGGCTAAATAAGAGTAGATTTTTAAGCGAAAGCGGTATCACGCATGGCTCGCTAGTTATCGAACAGAGCAATGAATTTAAAAAAGGTGACCTTGTTAAACATAAAATTTTTGGTATCGGCCGCGTGAGTGCGGTTAGCAAGATCAAAAAAGAGTTTAAACTGACTATAAATTTTGGTGGCAATGTAAGAGAGATAATGTCAAGCTTCGTGGAAAAGGCCGTATGAACGCCATTTTCGTGGCAAATAAGCCAGCTGGCATGAG
Source organism: Campylobacter concisus (assembly GCF_003049705.1). Taxonomy (NCBI): domain Bacteria; kingdom Pseudomonadati; phylum Campylobacterota; class Epsilonproteobacteria; order Campylobacterales; family Campylobacteraceae; genus Campylobacter; species Campylobacter concisus. The sequence continues at coordinate 60,913 of NZ_PIRF01000008.1, read as the reverse complement.
CTCAAACCACTTTTTAGGGCGACTAAAGAGAAAATACGGCGTTAAAAAGGCTGGGTTTTCAGGCACACTTGATCCATTTGCAAGCGGTTGTTTAATAGTCGCTTTTGGCTCGTATACGAAATTTTTTAGATTTTTAGACAAAAGCCCAAAGGTCTATGAGGCGACGATCTGGCTTGGAGCTAGCAGTCCAAGCATGGATAATGAAAATATCACTGAAATTTCAAATGTAAAAGAGCTAAATTTAGAAAAACTTGAAGCCATAAGAGGCGAGCTGACTGGCAGAATAAGCTACATCCCGCCAAAATTTAGCGCCAAGCATGTAAATGGTACAAGAGCCTACAAGCTAGCTAGAAACGGTGAAGAATTTGAGCTAAAGACAGAAACGATGGAAATTTTTGATAGCCAGATTTTAAACTATTCGCACCCATTTTTAACCATTCATTTAAGCGTAAGCGAAGGAAGTTATATCCGTTCGTATGCAGAAATTTTTGGAAAAAAGCTTGGTTATAATGTAACTTTAAGCTCATTAAAAAGGACAAGTGAAGGCAAATTTTGCTACGAAAATGAAAAATTTTTGAATATTTGTGATTTTTTAAACATTCAGAAAAATACATACTTTGGGGATATAAATGATATTCTTGATGGTAAGAAATTAAAAATTAACGATTTTGAAACACAAAAGCAAGGAATTTATTTGCTAAATTATGATAAATTTATGAGCGTAATCCAAATCACGGATGATACTATAAATTACACTCTAAATAAGGTTGAAAAATGTTAATCCTAGCAAGAAAAGAAAATGAAGAAATTTTAATAGGAAATGACATAAAAGTTGTCATAGTAAATATTTCAAAAAATACTGTTAAACTCGGTATCGAAGCGCCACGAAACACAATGATACTAAGAAGCGAACTAGCAAACGATATCAAAAACGAAAATATCCATGCCACAAAAACTGCAAGTGAAGCCGATATCCACGAGCTAGCTAAAAAAATCGAGAAATGAAAAGCTTTGCAAAGATAAATATATTTTTAAAGATAGTTGGCACTAGAGGCAGCTACCACGAAATTTTATCGCGCTTTATCATCTGTGAGCAGCTTTTTGACGAAATTTATTTTAAAAAGTCAGATTCATTTGCTATAGAATGCAACAACAGCGATATAAAAGATAACATCATCCAAAAAGCGGTAGATGAGCTAAAAAGAGCCGGCTTTTCAAACGAGCTTGACGAGTTTTTTAGCTCTCATAAAATCATCATCAACAAAAATATCCCAATTGGTGCGGGCCTTGGTGGAGGTAGTTCAAATGCCGCAACCTTTTTGCTAATGATAAATGATGAGCTAAATTTAAATATAAAACATGAAAATTTGATGCAAATAGCGTCTAAAATCGGTGCAGATGTCGCTTTTTTCGTATGTGGCTACAAGGCAGCAAATGTAAGCGGCATAGGTGAGATCATAGAAGAATTTGATGACGAAGTGCCGGATTTAAATATCTTTACACCAAACGTTTTTTGCTCCACACCGATGGTTTATCAAGAATTTAGAAGCAATTTCTTACAATACATAGACGTTAATGTTGCAAAAAAGATGCAAAATTTAAAAAGCAAAGAGCTACTTGAAATTTATAAAAATGGGGAGTTAAACGATCTTTTTGCCCCATGCTTCAAGCTCTATCCACAGATGAATGAGTTTAAAGATAAATTTCTAAGTGGTAGCGGCAGTAGCGTATTTAGCGTAAAATAAAAGGTAAAATTTTGATAAAAGATCTAGCGAAAAACAAAAAAGCTTTGCATGATTTTAGCATACTTGAAACCTTCGAGGCTGGCATCGTTTTAAAAGGCAGCGAAGTCAAAGCTCTAAGGGCTGGTAGAGCAAATCTAAAAGATAGCTTTGTGCGCGTCATAAAGGGTGAGCTTTTTTTACTAAACGCCCACATTAGCTATCTTGAGACTACACATAGCGCATTTCGTCCAAATGAGCGAGCAGCCAGAAAACTTTTGATGCATAGAAAGCAGATCGATAAAATTTTCGGTCAAGTCTCACAAGATGGACTAGCGCTGGTTGTTTTAGCATTTTATCTAAGTGATAAAAATATCGTAAAAGCAAGGCTTGCCCTTGCAAAAGGTAAAAATTTACACGATAAACGCGAGACTCTAAAAAGACGCGAGGCAGACAAAGAGGCAAGAGCTGCCATAAAAAGATATATTTAAGGGATAAGATGAAAAATTTACTCGTTTTAATAATCGCTTTATTTGCTTTTTTTGGCTGTGGTGACGATGAGAGCAGTAGTACAAATTTTAAAGAATTTAGCCCAAATGAAGAGGTTAAGCTTGTAGATGTAAGCGGTAAGGAGCTTACTTTAGTTCGAAAAAATCATGGCTTTGCTATCAAAAATGATGAAAATAAAGTTTTAATGATCGATATTTTTGGTACATTTTGCCCACCTTGTCAAAAAGAGGCAGCTGAGCTTACAAAATATCAGCTTGAAAACAAAGATAAATTTACACTAATTGGACTAACTCATTTTGAAAATGTCACAAATGAGTATGTTTTACACGAATTTATGCAAAAATTTAACGCCTACTATTTCATAGCAAACGATCAAAAGATAAATGACAGACTTGCCGAGCAAATCGTAAGAGACATCGAATATAAACACGAGATCGCACTACCTTTTAAGGTCGTGATAAAAAATGGTGAATATCAAATTTTAACAGACGTAGATAGCGGACAATACGGGGTAAAATACTATCTTGGTGGTATAAAAGTCACAAAAATGAAAGAAGATCTGACAAAAATTTATGAGACAAAATAAATTTGCCCTATATTTGGAACATCGTTTGCTTATAAAAATGTGAAATTTCATAAGGATTTTAAATGTTTGTTTTAGATAAATCAAAATCTAGCCCACTTGTTGAATCAGCTCTTGCAGGCAGAGAACTACGCCAAAAACTAATCTCTGGCAATCTTGCAAACGTTGATACACCATTTTATAAAGCTAGAGATATAAGATTTGAAGATGTTTTAAAAGAAAAAGCAAATGAAATTTATAACACTTCAAGCCAAAAAAAACTACAACTTGCTAAGACAAACGAAGCGCACATGGCTGCGGTTGATTTCCCAAAAAACGACACAGCTCAAATTTTCTTGCGCGATGGTCACATGGCTAGAAACGATGCAAACACAGTCGATCTTGATGTTGAGACAACAGAAATGGGCAAAAATACAGTTATGATAAACGCCCTTGATAGCGCCTACAAGGCTCAAAGCAATATCTTTAAAAGCGTCATAGACGCAAGTGCTAAGAACTAGGAGAGATGATGTCATACTTAAACGATTTTGATATTAGTGGATACGGACTAAGCGCACAACGTTTCAGAATGAACGTCATCAGCTCAAACATAGCAAACGCACAGACTACAAGAACGGCTGAAGGTGGTCCTTACAGAAGACAAGAGGTGATCTTTAAAGAGATGAATTTTGATAAAATTTTAAACGATCAACTTAAAAGCTCACAAAGTCTACTCGAGTATGAAAATCCACTTGATGATCCAAGCTCACCAAAAAACGCTCACCCTGCCCTAACTAGCGTGATCGTGGATAAAGTGGTGCGTGACGATAAGGACTTTCAGCTAAAATATGACCCGAGCCATCCAGATGCAAATGCAAATGGCTACGTCGCATTTCCAAATATAAATCCGGTTATTGAGATGTCTGACCTACTTGAAGCAACAAGGGCATACCAAGCAAACGTGGCAGCCTTTCAAAATGCAAAAACAATAGCACAAAGTGCGATATCACTTATTTCAGGACAAGCATAATGATAAATAGTATAAATTTAGACAAAATAAATAAAAATGAAAATTCAAATAAAATAGCAAAAGCAGGCGAAGAAGGCGGCTTTGAAAATGCTCTAAACGACTCTTTAAAAGAGCTAAATAAAGTCCAAATCAATGCAGATAAAGCCATAGCCGATCTTGCAACTGGCGAGGTAAAAGACCTGCACCAAGCTGCTATTGCGATAGGCAAAGCAGAGACTAGCATGAAGCTTATGCTAGAAATTCGCAACAAAGCACTAAGTGCTTATAAAGAAATTTCTAGAACACAAATTTAAGTCATTAATGAATTCCAGAAAATCAAAAATAACCATACTTTTTTTATTAATTACTTTTGGAATTTCAATATTTGTACTTGTCATATTTTATAGAGCAAGTATCGAGCGAAAGCTTCCTAGGCTTCAAACAAGCGATATAAATACAGCGATTCGTGGCAATATAATCACAAAAGATGGCTTTAGCATCTCTTCAAGTCAAAAACTCTACAAAGTAATGCTTGACACTAGAAATATTGATCCTAATAAAAAAGAGATGTTTATCAAGCTATATTCGCTTTACAGCGGCGACGATCCAAACAAAGTAAGAAAGATTATAAATGGCACAAAAGGTATCGTTACGCTCTCATATAGCATTGATGCAAAGGGTGCTACCTACCTTCAAGAGCTCTCAAGAAAGCTAAATCGCAAGAGCATTTTGGTTTCATACCTTGACCCAAAAACAGGCCTTGCTTCATTTCAGGGCATGAGAGTAATGGAGAGCGGTCAAAATCGTAAATTTATGTCAAAAGATGCCCTCACACCAGCTATTGGCTACGTGAGCAAAACTGAAAGTGACACGCTTACAAAAAGCAAAGGTGTAAAAGGTCTTGAGAGATATTATGAAGATTATTTAGCCCCTATACAAAATGCAAAAATTTTAGGGCCTCGCGATATTGGAAATAATATTATTTTAACAAGTGACTCAAATTTAGCAACAAGAGTAGATGGCTACAATGCGGTGCTCTCTATACCATTAAAATTTCAAACTAAACTAGAGCAAATTTTAGATGAAAAGCGTGAATTTCTAGATGCAAAAGAGTTAGTTATATGCATAATGAATAGCAAAAATGGAGAAATTTTAGCCCTAGCTTCTAGCTCAAGGTATGATCCTTCAAATATAAGAAAGCAAGATTATAACGCTCTAAACTCGACCGTTAGCGAATATGCTTATGAAGTTGGCTCAGTTTTTAAACCATTTATATTTTCTATCTTACTTCAAGAGAAGAAAGTAAATCCATTCGAGCTTGTAAATACCTATAATGGCCGATACCAACTTGGCAAAAGGATAATCAAAGATACCCATCCAGAGCCTTTTATGAGTGCTGAGGATATAATCGTACACAGTTCAAACATAGGCATGATCCAGCTTGTTGAGCGACTAAATGGGCCACAAATTTATCAAGGACTTTTAAATTTTGGCTTTTCAAGAAAGACTGGCATAGATCTACCTTACGAGCAAGTAGGTATGATGCCAACAGTTACAAAGCTAAACTCATCGACATATAAGGCGACTGTGAGCTACGGATACGGCTTGCAAGCTACATTTATGCAGCTTTTAAAAGCCTATAATACATTTAACAATAAAGGCATTGAAGTTACTCCTCACATGGTTGCCTACTTAGAGAGAAATGGAAAAAGATACGATTTGCCAAAGTCCGAGCCAGCTCAAGTTATATCACAAGAAACCGCAAAGATAATGAAGAGAATTTTAATAAAAACGGTTGAGAAAGGTACTGGACTAAAAGCCTTTACACCAGGGCTTGAGATAGGTGGCAAGACTGGAACTGCACACATTGCCTCAGGTAGTGGTGGATACAGCAATACCTACAATGGCTCATTTTTTGGCTTTGTAAATGATACAAGAGGCAATAGCTACACAATAGGCGTTTTAGCAAGGGATCCTAAAAGACCTTACTACTACTTCGGCGCTCAAAGTGCGTTGCCTATGTTTAAAAAAGCAGTTGATCTGATGGTTGAAGATGGATATTTATTTCCTGATGCAAATGTAATAGCTGAGTTTGAAGCCAAAAAAGATAAGCTTAAAAACGATAAGACAAAACAAAAGCCTGCTTTAGACTAAAATTTAAGGATAAGAAAGATATAAAAACTAAGCAAAAGCTAAATATAAAAATTTCTCTTGCTTTTTGGCATTTTCTCTAATTGCAAAACCTTTAATGCTCTTAAAATACTTTTAGTTTCTAATAGCAATTAAATTATAAATGGAAAATCTAAACTGATCAAAAAATTTTAAGTCTTTAATATTTTTAGAAGTTATCTCTTTGTCATCTTTGTAGTTTTTTCCGCCTAAAAAGAGCAGATAAATAAGCGGCATAACATAATTAAATCTTAAGAAAAGCGCTACGATACAATGAAAAAAGCCGTAGTTGTATCTGATACAAACATAAAAACCATAAATTATATAGGCCATCATTAGAATCAAAAAAGCATAGAATACAAAGCTTAAACCAGTATAATCTGAAATATTTAAAAAGCTACAAACTAAAATAAAAATACCTACCAAAGCAGGCAATATAATAATTGGAAAAATTAGATGAAGTCCAATTAGATCAAATTTACTCGCATAAACCTTTATATTATATCTACCTGTAGGAATTATCAAAAATATAGGCAATACGATTGAAAAGAAAATAAGAAATACCACATACATAGAATCAATATCATAAGAACCCATTTTTAAACCAAACTTAATTTTAAGATATTTTAACTACACTTTTTGAATAAATTTATCTACGATTTTTGCGATTTTCTATGCCGATTTTTTCACTCTCTTCTATTTCGACAATGTAGCTTGGGTTTTTCTTTTTAGCTTCTTTGTCTAAAAAACTAATGAGCTTTGCATCAGAATTTTTATGAGAGCAGATTAAAATTATAAAATTTATATAGTTATTTGCCTCTTTTGGCATGACTTGGTTATTTTTAGCTGGTATACTAAAATTTCCTACAAAGATTTGAATAAGTTCGAAAAGCTCGTTTTTGCTTAAACTATTATCACCCGCAAGCTTTTCAAGCTTTTCGATCGTTATCTCTTCTTTTTCTAATGCAAGCTCCTTTATTTCGGCGCTATAATCTCTATTTCTTAAAAGTAAATAGATTAACGCACAAATTGCGATTAAAAGCAATACAATAAAGAAAACTATTAGACCTTTTATTAGCATCTAAAGCCTTGAGCAAAGTGAGCGCTTTGTAAATGCTAAAACACTCATAAGCACCATTATTACGATACTAATCCAGACAAAATCAGGCACTGGTAATGGATCGCCAGCTGCATACGAGTGCATACCAGCTAAATAAAAATTTACGCCAAAATAAGTCATAATAATCGACCAATAAGCAAAAAATGAAGCCACTGCAAACGCATATTGGTTGTTTAGCTTTGGGATAAATCTTATATGAAGAACTGCGGCATAAACAAGTATCGAAACTAGCGCCCAAGTCTCCTTACTATCCCAGCCCCAATATCTGCCCCAGCTCTCATTCGCCCAAACACCGCCTAGGAAATTTCCAAGAGTAAGCAAGCTAAGTCCTAGTATCATAGCCATCTCATTTATACGGGTAGCTTCGAGGATATTGCGAGAAATTTCTGGATTTGGCTTTTTCTTATTTTGTAAAATGATAAGCAATAGTGTAAAGCCACCAAGTAACGCACAAAGCCCTAAAAATCCATAACTTGCAGTAATGACGGAAACATGTATTGTTAGCCAGTAGCTTTGAAGCACTGGCACAAGTGTAGTGATCTGCGGATCCATCCAGCTAAGGTGCGCAACAAACAATGTAACACCAGCCAATATAGACGTAAGAGCAAGAGCGATAGGGCTACGTTTTGCAAAGACGATACCAGAAAATCCTAGAGCCCATGAGATATAGACCATTGATTCATAAGCGTTACTCCAAGGCGCATGCTCAGCAATGTACCAACGAAGTCCAAGTCCGACAGTATGAGCAAGAAAAGCTAGTAAATTTACAGTGTATACAACTCTTACAATACCATTTATCTGAACTTTTGGAGCTAGCATTTTGACAAAAACAAAAAATAAAAGTGCAAGGCCAGCCAAAAGATAAACCGGCGTCAATCGTTCAAAAATTTGAATTTTATTAAACAAAATTTCTATATTTATCTTTTCTTCACTTGGCATTACAGCAGAACCGTACTTTTGCTGATAGGCTGAAATTTTATCAAGTGTGGCATCAGCCTTACTCCAATCATTATCTTTTGTTGCTGCATCAACTGCTGCAAAATACTCTCTCATCATATTAATGACTAGATCGGCCTCCTTAGGCGGAAAATACATCATTGCACTAGCAGGTGAATACCAAGAGTTTGATGGGTCATCTTGCTTTGGAAAAATTTTAAAAATTTCACCAATAAATATCATATAAAAAACGTTCAATCTCTCATCGATCTTGATCACGTCTTTATCAAAGGTATTGCGTGATCCAGGGTGCTTGCGATTAGCAATTTCAGCAAATTTTGTGAGTTTATATTCACTTCCGCCATCTTTTGTAGCTCTAAAAAAATCATTAAAACTTGCATATTTTGCATTTTCATCTATGCCAAGCTCTTTTTTTAGCTCCTTACTTTGTCCAAGTGAGATAATTTTTTCACTTCGCCAAAAATCAGGCGTTACCATTATTGAAAGCATAGCTTGATTCGAATTTAGGCTATTTATACTCTCGCTTCTATGTATTTTATTTAAAATTTCTTTGCTAAGAGTGTCAAATGGCTTCATTCTACCATCTGAGCTTTGCACAATAAGTCTAGAAAGCTTTTGTGTGTGCTCTTTGCTGATATTAGGCAAAAAGTCTTCAGCCTTTAATGAGCTAAAATTTAAACTTAAAAGCATAATGGCAATAATAGCAACAACCTTTTTACCACCTTTTGTTGATTCATTATCTATTAACTTAGCTAGTTTTCTAAAGCGGCTACCAGGATTTACAACATTTAACACAAAGCCAAGTCCAAGTAAAAAGTAGCCAATGTAAGTTGGTATCTTGCCTGGATCTTTATTGACAGAGAGAATCGTTCCTTTTTCATCTGTATCGTATGAACTTTGGAAAAATCTATAACCATCATAGTCAAGCACATGATTCATATAAATTTTATAGTCAAGCCCCGATATGTTTGTATCGTCTTTTACAATAACTTCACTTGAATAACTCATAGGCGAATTTGAGCCAGGATATCTTTTAAGCTCAAAGTCTTTTAAGTATAAACTAAAAGGAAGTTTGACTTGCTGTGCGCCCCATGAAGCGTTAAATTTTTGCCCAGCCACAGCCAAGCGTGAAGGTTCTGTTAGGTTATAAAAAATATGCATCTCTTTACTCTCGCCTTTATAATTTAATTCAGCTATCAAGGCGTTAAATTCGCTATCTTTTGTACTAACTAGCTTTCTTGAAGCATGAGCTGAAACTAATCTTGGAGCAAAATTTATATTTGAAATAGTGTAAAGACTGCCCATACCAAAATCATTTACACTACCAGCCTTTAATTCAGTTTTTGAGCTATCACTCATTGTAAATTTTGAAAGATCAGTATTTGAAGTAACTGTGAAATTTCCGTCCACTAATTTAAAAAGTACATATTTTTTATTCTCATCTGGCTTAGCATTAAAGATAAAACTAATATCTGCAACTCTTGCTTCCTCTTCTTCTAACAAGAAGATTTCTTCACTTTCACTCTCGTTTGAAACCACAAATTCCACTACTGGTTGCCCGTTTTTATCATCCACAAACTTATAGCTTGCATTTGGCACAAATTCTTTAAATTTTAAATTAGCTTCATTATCTGCTATTTTTAGCTTTAAATCAAAACCTTTTTTTGCATCAGAAAGTCCTAGTGGTAAAGCAGCGCTTATCTCTTCTCCATTATCGTTTAATGCGGTTAAATTTAAATAGGATATTTTTGTCGTAACAATATTTGACTGAGTTTTTTCTCTTATATGCATGTCAGCCTCAAAGCCAAGGTATCTTGTTATTCCAGCACCGATTAAGATAACGATAAAACCAAGATGGAATATAAGCGAAGGGAGTTTTTTTGGATCGATTAAGTTATATCTAAAGATATTATAGGTCAAATTTATACCAAGAAGTAGTTGAATGAGCGCAAACCAGCTGGCACCATAAACATAGTACCATGCAGCTTCTGTGCTAGTTTTACTTTCTATTATTGTAGCGGCTCCGCTAGCTATGGCAAAGATTATCATCAAAATGATAGCTGAGCCCATACTTAAAAATAATGATTTTGGATTTAACATCTGTTTCCTTTTGTTTATAATATGACAAAGCTACCAAAGCGAAACTTATCTTAAATAACTACCTTGCTTTGTTTCGGTTGAAACTGGTTTATTTTCGTTTGTATCTTGATCTGCAAGTGCATCTTTACCTTTTAGATAGGCAAGAATCGCACCAAGGTCATTATTTGAAAGAATTTTAGCTTGGTTTTGCATTACATTTTTGCCGCTTCCACCAAAACTTGAGTCACTTCTATAAGAGATGATGCTATCTTCAATATCTTTAGCATCCATATTTTTTAGAGGTGTTGAACCAAATGGCCTTTTATCAGCATTCTCGCCATGACAGCTAGCACATTGCTTTTCGTAAAGCTCCTTACCTAAAGAAACACTATATCTACCCTTTCTATCAACGCCCAATTTTAAAATTCTATTATCCTTATAGCGTCTTGGATCTTCATCGACATAGATATTTACTTTTTCATTTCTATCATTAGCCTGCTTTTTTGCCATTTCAGCAAGTTCTTTACCAAACTCACCACGAGCTTCTATATAGTAGACTTGTGAAGCTGCAAAGGCATTTGCCACCAAAAAACACGCCAAAAAAGAAATTTTAATACTTTTCATAACTTTCCTTAAAATTTTGCTCTAAATTTAAAAATCCCGGATCAGATTGCTCCGACCCGGGATTATATCATAAGTTGATTAATGAGCTACGATTAGAATGAGTATTTAGCTTCAAATCTGAATTGATCTTCTTTGTTTTTAGCCTCATCAGCAAATTTTGAAGTTTTGAATGCATAGTATGAGCTAAATGTTAACTTTTTGCTATATGCGTATGCAAATCTTGGAGTAATCTCTTCAACTTTTTCTTTGCCATTTTTGCCAGGAGCTGCAGCATGTTTAATATGACCTTTTATGTAGTCAGCACCAACTGTGAATTTATCAAATGTATATCCAGCTGTTGCATATATTAAGTTAGCTTTACCATTAGCCCAAGTTGGATCAAGTGTAAGCTCACCTACATCTATTAAGCTACCTTTATCTTCAAATGCAAATGATGTTACGCCCTTATCTTGAACTTTCCAGCCCATGTAACCTAATCTTGCATCAAGACCAAATAGCGAAGCTGTAAGTTCACCAGCATAGAAATTACCATCATTATATTTTGCTACGCCATTAGATGCATCTATACTTTTAGATAGGTGTGATTTTGCGCTTGCATCTGCTGTGCTATTTACATAGTTGATTCTACCACCCAAGCTAACATCATCATTTATAGCAAAGTTTGCAGTTACATCAGCAGCAAGAAGGTCAGCTAGGTTTGTTAAGCTTGCATACCATAGTTGGAAGTCTATTGGGCTATATGAACCAGCTATACCTGCTGCATATAGATTACCAAAATCATAAACTTTTACCCTATTTATATCGTCACCATTTGCATCTTTAGCCGCGTATAAATCACCATCACTTTCTGTATCATCACCTTCAATAGCATCAAAAGCTAGAGCTGTTAAAGTAAGACCTTCGATATCTTCATTTACTATTCTTACACCAGTACCGACAGCATCATCAGTAAAGTATGAACCTATAACTTGTTTACCAGCTGTTATAGTAGTAGCACCTACTTTGTAGCCTAGATAAAATTGATAAACTTTAAATGAATCAGTTGTATTTGTTTTATCTGTTCCAGCTTTAGCATTATCGCCTGAACCGTCATTTGCATTATATCTTAGGCCGATAACACCAAAGAAGTTATCATCGATGGCAGCTTTAAAATTTGTAATCATTTTAAAGTTATGTTTTGCATCACTTCTATTTTCTGAAGGAGTTGCTGAAGCATCAGCACTTTTATCTCTAGTATTTGTATATCTATATCTTGCAAATCCTGAAAGATCTACATTTTTTATAGCTTCTTCAAGTGGAGTAGCACTTGCTACGCTTGAAAACGCACCTAAAGCAACCAAAGCGGCTAAACTAATTTTTGTTAGTTTCATTTTTTCTCCTTTTAAGGTTTTTGTGCTGACGATTATAATCAATAAAATTTAATATGAAGCTTAAAATTTTTAATTTCAGTTACCGATCGTTTACCGTAATTAATCAAGAATAGATAAAAGTTGATAATTTTAAACAGACTAAGGATAAAAATTAAAATGAGTAAAAAGAAAAAGGGGCTATTGCTTTGCCCCTTAAAAGGAGTTCTAGTTTTGATTGCTGTTGAAATTATATAAGCAAGCAGTAAATCAACGGTAATTAAAAAGAAATTTTTTCCTCTTTTGGTACTTCGATATTTGTTTTTACATTTTTTCTTTTAATAACCACTTCATTTTGCGGCTTTTTTATACCATTATATAAGCCACTAGAGCCACCCTCTTTTATAAGCAACATATCTATAAGTTTATCTGCATAAAAGGTCGCATAGACCAAGTCACCTTTATCATAATAGTACCTATTTGCACAAAAATTTGCTTTATTGAGATTGTGATTTTTTGTATCGCTCGCCACTATTTCATAGCAGTATTTTGAATCTTTATATGTAACCTCTTTTATAAAACCTTTGATTGAGCTTTTTACTGGTCTATTTTGCATGACCTGTCTTGGCTGTTTTCGCAGCGGCGGATTGTCTTCAAAAAATGAGCAACCAAAAAACATGATAGCAGTTGTCAGTGGAAGTAAAATTTTAGCTTTCATCTCTTCTCCTTAGTGTAAAACGGAGAAGTATAACTTTTAAGATTAAATAAATTTTGTGGGAAATTAAAGGCTCGTATCTAAATTTATATACACGATCATACAAATTTATCTTAGACGAGCCTGCCTAAGATAGTTAAGCTGAAACATTTAAAACGTTACCGCCAAGCTCGGCGATCTTTTTATCAAGTGTCTCAAGGGTCTTTTCAATAGTCTTTTGTGAAATTTCAGGAAGCTCACCTCCCCAAATTTTCTTCGCATCCTCAAAACCCTTTGCCACACCCTCTCTACCAGCTTTTAGTTTTTCCACATCATCACCTGCACCATTTAACACAAAGCTAGCTATCCTATCAGCCGTATTTACGATACCAAAAAATCCATTCTCGCTAATAAGATCATCTGCCTCGTCACTACTTAGCTCGTTTAAAGATTTACCGTTATAGCCGGTACTTACAAGATCAAGTCCTGATAAAATTTCTGATAAATTTTTAGGCGCATTAAAGCTTAAGCTACCTTGGGCTAATAAATTTGAACTACTACTTTTAACGATCTCTTTTTGATACTGCAAAAAGTAGCCATTTGAAATGTCTTTGGCTGTTAAATTTATAATTTCAGACTCTTTTTTAGAAATATCCTTTTCATCTTTATGAAGTGAAATTTCTGATTTTACATTTCCTTTTAGGCTTGAATTATTATATGAGTTTGCGATTTGAGAAATTTTCATTTTGGCTCCTTAGAATTTATAAAATCAATATCGCCAAAAAGTAGAATTTATTTAGATAGAGCGGGAAAACTCCCGCTAGTAGTTATTTGCTAAGTGTTGCGTTTAGCATCCAGATGGCTTTTTCAAATTTTGCAATTTGATCTTGTGCATACATTTGAGTTGTTGTATCGCCTTCTGCAAGCTCGTCAAGCTTTTTAAACTCGCCCAAAAGGTGCTTGTAATCAGCCAAAACAATATCCAAAACTTCAGTCGGAGTGTAGCTTTCTTTTGGCTCGTGTTTTATGTGAGCGACTTTTGCTAACTCCTCAGCCTTTGCGATAGGTCTGCCGCCAAGCATAAGAGCTCTTTCTGCAACTGCATCAAATATATCACTCATATCTTCATAAGCTTTTTCTGTGTATTCATGGACGCTAAAAAATTGAATACCTTTTACATTCCAGTGAAGATCGTGAAATTTAATGTAAAGTGCATTCGCATCAGCCTGAATTGTGTTTAACTGTAAAATAACTTTTGACATTTTTGTCTCCTTCTTTATTGTAAATATGATGAAATTATATATAGTTAGAGTTAATCAGTGGTTAATCAAATAATAAATTTTATTATTTGATATAAAATTTGACTACAAAATAAATTTATTTTATAGTCAAATGTAGGATTACAAAATTTGTTTATTTTTTATAAGGCGTAGTTTTATAGCCTTGCTCGATCAAGCTACTCATACCTCCATCTAAATTTATTATCTTAAGATCTGAGCTATCTATCGCTGCGGCTGCTGCCGTACTTCTTCTGCCGCTTCTGCAAACAAGAGCAATAGGTTTTTTGATATCAACTGCCTTTGAAAGCTCCTCCAAAAATGCACTCTTATCGTTTGGATTAAAAGTTATAGTCTTTGCACCTGCGATAACGCCAGTCTCTTGCCACTCAGATGGAGTTCTTATATCGATAATCTGATCATATTTTTTGATCTCATCTGGGCTTATGTTAACGGTTTTAACATCAGCTGACAACATGCAACAAACGGCTCCTAAAAGTAAAATTTTTTTCATCTATTCTCCTTAAATAAATTTTTGAAATGTTAGCACGGATTATTAAATATATAAAAATTTTTGTTGATAAAATTTATTAGTTTAGATAAAAATTAATAATATAACGTATTGATAAAAAAGCTAAACCCACTACGAATGCATATATAGATAAACCGACTAGATTGATGGAAATATAGTCATTTACCATTATGTTTTTATAAAATTTCTCTTTGATATTAGTGATCTTATTTGCATATCACTTGTAATCTTTTTTATAAAGTCCATTCTTTACATTTTTTCTTTTACTATATTATACTGATCAGCATAAGAGCATTTTTATAAATTGCTATATCTTATTATACGTTTTAGTATATTTAAAAAACACTTGTTTGAGCACTTTGTATTTTACAAAGGCGATTGTATGATGGTGTCCCCAACAGGGTTCGAACCTGTGGCCTCAGAATTAGGAATTCTGCGCTCTATCCAGCTGAGCTATGAGGACAAATTTGCAAGTTAGTTTAAATTTTTACTCAAGTAGTTAAATTTTAAAGGGCAGATCGCTCTGCCCTATTTTGGCTAATTAGCCATTTCTCTTTTTAATGATCTCTTCACTTACGTTTTTAGGAACTTCTTCGTAGTGATCAAATTCCATAGAGTAAGTCGCACGACCTTGAGTCATTGAGCGAAGATCTGTTGAGTAGCCAAACATTTGAGCAAGTGGACAATAAGCTGCAATGATTTTTACACCATTTCTATCATCCATTGAATTTACTTGCCCACGGCGTTTATTAAGGTCACCGATAACATCACCCATATACTCTTCTGGAGTCTCAACTTCAACTTTCATCATTGGCTCAAGGATAACCGCGCCTGCTTTTCTAGCGCCCTCTTTAAAGCCCATTGAAGCAGCAAGTTTAAACGCCATTTCAGATGAGTCAACTTCGTGGTAACTACCATCAAAAAGTATAACTTTAACATCTTCAACTGGATATCCAGCAAGAACACCGCTTTGAAGTGCCTCTTTACAACCTTTTTCAACAGCTGGGATGTACTCTTTTGGAACAACACCACCTTTGATGTCGTTAACAAATTCAAATCCACTAGCAGCTGGAAGTGGCTCGATACGTAAGAATACGTGACCATATTGACCACGACCACCTGATTGTTTAGCATACTTATACTCTTGTTCAACTGACTTACGGATAGTCTCGCGGTATGCAACTTGTGGCTGACCAACTTCAGCATCTACTTTAAATTCACGAAGCATACGATCAACAATGATCTCTAGGTGAAGCTCACCCATACCACTAATGATAGTTTGTCCGCTCTCTTCATCAGTGCTAACTCTAAAGCTTGGATCTTCTTGAGCTAGTTTTTGAAGAGCGATCGCCATTTTTTCTTGATCTGCTTTTGTTTTTGGCTCAACCGCAACACTAATAACTGGCTCTGGGAAGTCCATTCTCTCAAGGATAACTTTATCTTTTTCACTTGCAAGAGTATCGCCGGTTAGGGTATTTTTTAGACCAACAACAGCACCGATTTCACCAGCGAAAAGTTCTGTAATCTCTTCACGTTTATTTGAGTGCATTTTTAGTAAGCGGCCGATTCTCTCTTTGCAGTCTTGAACTGTGTTGTAAGCATAACTACCGCTTTCAAGGCTTCCTCTATAAACACGGATAAATGTTAGCTGTCCAACAAATGGGTCAGTCATGATCTTAAACGCAAGAGCAGCAAATTCGCCATTATCTGTACTTTCAACAGTCACTTCAGTGCCATCTTCATAAACACCATTTATCGCTGCGATCTCATCTGGAGCTGGTAAATAATCAACAACAGCATCAAGTAGAGGTTGGATACCTTTGTTCTTAAACGCAGTTCCGCAAAGCATAGGTGTGATAGTCATTCTTAAGCAGCCTGCTTTTATACCTTTTTTGATCTCTTCTTCAGTTAGTTCTTCGCCTGCAAAGAATTTCTCCATCAAGCTATCGTCTGTTTCAGAAACAGCTTCGATTAGTTTTGCGCGGTATTCTTCAGCTTTATCTTTAACTTCAGCTGGAATTTCTTCTTCTACATAGTCAGTTGGCTTTTTCTCGTCATTCCAAACATAAGCTTTCATTCTTACAAGGTCAACCACACCTCTAAAGTTATCCTCGGCACCTATAGGAATTTGAATAGGAATTGGGTTTGCTTTTAGTCTTTCCCTGATTTGCTCTTCAACTCTAAAGAAATTTGCACCAATTCTGTCCATTTTATTAACAAAAACAATTCTTGGTACGTGATATTTATTTGCTTGTCTCCAAACAGTTTCTGATTGTGGTTGAACACCTCCAACAGAACAAAATACTGAAACAGCACCGTCAAGAACACGCATAGAACGCTCAACTTCGATAGTAAAGTCAACGTGTCCCGGAGTGTCGATTAGGTTTATTTGATAACCCTTCCAAAATGCCGTAGTTGCAGCTGAAGTAATAGTAATACCACGCTCTTTTTCTTGTTCCATCCAGTCCATGGTAGCAGCACCATCATGAACCTCACCTATTTTATGGCTCATACCAGTAAAGAATAAAATTCTCTCACTAGTAGTTGTCTTTCCAGCATCAATGTGAGCCGCAATACCGATATTTCTTACCTTATGTAAAGGCGTTTTTCTCTCTGCCATATTAATTCTTTCTTACCAGCGGTAGTGAGCAAATGCTTTATTAGCCTCTGCCATCTTGTAAGTATCTTCCTTCTTCTTGAAAGATGCACCTTTTGAGTTTGCCGCATCTAAGAGCTCATTCGCTAGTTTATCTATCATAGTTCTTTCGCTTCTCTTTCTAGCGTAAGTTATAAGCCAGCGGATAGCAAGGGCTTGTTGGCGAGCTGGGCGAACCTCAACTGGTACTTGATAAGTAGCACCACCAACACGGCGTGATTTAACTTCTAAAATAGGTTTTACATTTTCAATAGCATCGTTAAAAACGTCAATGCCTTTAACCTCAGCATTTTTCTTTTCTATGGCTTTAATAGCACCATACATTATCTCAGTAGCGACGCTTTTTTTGCCATCATACATAAGAGAATTAATAAATTTAGTGATTATTTTATTTCCGTAAATCGGATCAGGTAAGACTTCCCTTACAGGGGCTTTTCTTCTTCTCATTTTGATCTTTCCTTCAAATTTTTATGAAATTTTACTCAAACGTTTGCAAATTTTAGCAACGTCTGCGAACCTAAATTTTTACTTTTTTGTTGCAGCTGCAGCGCCAGCTTTAGGGCGTTTCGCACCATATTTAGAACGAGAAACTGTTCTTTTTGCAACACCAGCAGTATCAAGTGCACCACGAACGATGTGATATTTAACACCTGGTAAGTCTTTAACCCTACCGCCGCGAACTAAAACGATACTGTGTTCTTGTAGGTTATGACCTTCACCACCGATATAGCTGATGACTTCAAAACCGCTTGTTAGCCTGACTTTGGCAACTTTCCTCAAAGCTGAGTTTGGTTTTTTAGGAGTTGTAGTATAAACTCTAGTGCAAACTCCTCTTCTTTGAGGGCACTCTTTTAACGCTGGAGATTTTGACTTAACAGTCACTTTCTTGCGTTCTTTTCTGACCAATTGATTTATGGTTGGCACAATAATTCCTTTCAACTAAATTTATTAAAAAGACCTAATTTTATTTAAAATAAACTTAAATAACGGTTAATAAGTTAGACTTACTCATCTAATTCTTGATTTTATAAAAACTCTGCTGTCTTTATTTTGTATTAGTCTTGTTTGACAGCATATTTGCCACTACCTATCAAAAGAATACAAAGTGAAATAGCAATATAAAGGTAAATAAGCTCTGATTTAAAGCCATTAACCTCATTTAATGCAAATAAATTTGCAAATCCATAGTACGAGTATAAAATAGTAATACTAGTACCTAAAACTAGAATAGCACCTACCCTTGAGTAAAAACCAATAATTAACATAATGGGCGCTAAGACCTCTCCAAGGTAAGAAAAATATGCCAAAAATCCAGGCAAACCAGCATTTACTAATATACCTTTTACCCCACTAAGTCCATGTAAAATTTTACCAAAACCATGCATAAAAAGGCAGATACCAAGTCCTAAACGTATAAATAAAAGTCCAAGATCAACGTTTTTCATAAATTCTCCATGATGTGATTTCAAAGATAAGGATTTTATTAGGCGATAGTTAATAGCTTGTAAATTTTTAATTGATTTAATTTTATAAAGAGGTTAAGCCCCAAAATAGGGGCTTGAAGTATTAGTTTTCTTTGATTTTTACTTTTTTATCCTTATAAAAACCAGTTCCAACCGGAATCATACGTCCTAGGATAACGTTCTCTTTTAGATCTTCAAGATAGTCAAATTTAGCAGCAATCGATGCTTCTGTTAAGACTTTAGTTGTCTCTTGGAACGATGCAGCAGAGATCACACTATCACTTCCGATAGCCGCTCTTGTAACACCAAGAAGGATCGGCTCAGCAATAGCTGGCTCACCACCCATGTTCATGATACGCTCGTTCTCTTCTTTAAATTTATTTCTTGAGACCATATCGCCAACTATGAAATTTGTATTTCCGCTATCGACGATTTTGACTTGGCGAAGCATTTGAGAGACGATGATCTCGATATGTTTATCTGCGATCGCAACACCTTGGCGGCGATAAACTTGTTGAATCTCGCTAATCAAATAATAATGAAGCGCTTTTTCGCCAAGAATTCTTAAAATATCGTGGCTTGAAATTAGCCCATCAGTTAGTTTCTCGCCAGCATGGACAAATTCCCCGTCTCTTACTTGGATCTGACGACTTTTCTCGATCAGATACTCAGCAGTTGTGCCATCTTCAGCTTGGATGATTATGCGCTCTTTTGAGCGAAGTGGCTTGTCAAATCTAACCACACCATCAATCTCTGCAACGATAGCTGTATTTTTAGGGCGTCTTGCTTCAAATAGCTCACTAACTCTTGGAAGACCACCAGTGATATCTTTTGACTTAGCGACAGCTTTTGGGGTCTTGGCCAAAATATCAGCCTGAGCTACTTCATCACCACTTGAGACAAAGATCGCAGTTTTTGGATCAAGCGGATACTTGATTAAATTTCCTTTTTTAGTAGCGATAATAATCGCAGGTTTTACACCGCTTGGTAAGTATTCATTGATAACAAGACGTCTTTGTCCAGTCGCTTCATCAGCTTGCTCAGTCGCACTATATCCTGGCTCGATATCTTCAAAGCTAACCACGCCAGCTTCTTCAGCAATAGTTGGAGTTGAGTATGGGTCCCACTCAGCAATAATCAACTTATCATCTTTTTCAGGTAACGAAACCACTGTCGCTCTCTCAACTGCATCATTATCAGAAACTTGAATGATAGAATTCCTTGGAATATAATGGCGAACCGCCTCACGTCCATCTTTATCAGAAACAACCACAAAGAAACCTTTTTCAGTTACTTTGTGACCTTTTTTGATATCTTTAACCCTATCAAGATAATCACCTTTTAATATGAAAAATTTAACCACACCATTTGCGTCAGCTAAAATTTTACGAGTTACCGGATCTCCGTCTGAAATTTTAAGTTCACTAGCGTATGGGATACGATTTGGGATATTCCAACCCTCTTTTATGATCTCAACGATACTTTCATTCTCTTTTACTTTATCACCACTTACATAAGGTATATACATCTTTCCTTCGATCTTTCCGCTAACACCAGCTAATTCATTTGGTTTAGCAAGATCATTTCTTCTAATTGTATATTTAACCTCTTCTTTTTTACCTTTTATCACGATATTTACATCTTCGTGGGCATATTCGATCTCTATTTTGCCGTCAATCGTTGATTTAATCTTTGGCTCAACAAGTAGTACAGCCGCGCTTCTTCTATTTGCAACGATCTTCTTATCGCCGTTATCATAAGTATTAAGGTTGTAATATCTGATAAAACCTTCTTTTTGGGCGATTACTTGACGATCTTGTTGCTCAGTAGAAGCCGTACCACCGATGTGGAATGTTCTTAGTGTTAGCTGTGTACCTGGCTCACCGATAGATTGGGCTGAAATGATACCAACTGCTTCACCTGGTTTTACAAGTTTACCTTCACCCAAATTTAAGCCGTAGCATTTTGCACAAACGCCTTTTGGTGCTTTGCACGTGATAGGTGTTCTAATGCTTACTGATTTTATACCAGCCTCAGTTATAGCTCTAGCTTTTTCTTCATCAAGTAGCGTGCCTTCGCTAAATAAAATTTCATTTGTTATAGGATCGATCACATCATCTGCTAAAACACGGCCTAATACTC
The DNA here is from genome assembly GCF_003049705.1 of Campylobacter concisus. NCBI lineage: Bacteria > Pseudomonadati > Campylobacterota > Epsilonproteobacteria > Campylobacterales > Campylobacteraceae > Campylobacter > Campylobacter concisus. The sequence continues at coordinate 40,052 of NZ_PIRF01000008.1, read as the reverse complement.
TTTCTTCAAGGCTTTCTATTAGCTCGCCACTCTCTGTAATATCTGTAATTTCAACACCCTCGTGCGTACCGCAGTCATGCATTGTGACTTTAACATTTTGAGCAACGTCGATTAGCTTTCTTGTTAAGTAACCAGCGTTTGCTGTTTTTAGCGCGGTATCCGCAAGACCTTTTCTAGCTCCGTGGGTAGAGTTAAAGTACTCCATTATGTTTAGACCTTCACGGAAGTTTGAAATGATCGGTGTTTCAATGATCGAACCATCAGGTTTTGCCATAAGACCACGCATACCAGCTAGCTGGCGAATTTGTGCTGCACTACCTCTCGCACCTGAGTCTGCCATCATATAAATTGAGTTAAATCCACCTTTATCGTTTTGGATAAGTTTCATCATCTCGCTTGCAACGCTGTTGTTTGTATCTGTCCAGATATCAATGATCTTGTTGTATCTCTCACTATCTGTTAAAAGACCAGCGCCGTATTGCTTTTGAATTTCTCGAACTTTTTTCTTAGCTTCGTCAATATATTTTTGCTTGCTATCAGGCACGATAATGTCTGCGATAGAGATAGAAATTCCCGCTTTTGTCGCATATCTAAAGCCTAAATTTTTAAGCTTATCAAGGAAGTCAGCCGTTACTTCAAGGCCGCCATTTCTATAAACATAATCAACCAAATTTGCAATGTCTTTTTTCTTCATGATCTTATTCCACATATTTTCAGGAACAAAATCAGGAAGTATGGCTCTTAAAATCAAGCGACCAGCCGTCGTAAAGATGATCTTGTTATCAACCATTGTTTTGATTTTAGCGTGAAGACCAAGAGTATTAGCCTCTTCAGCGATCATTACTTCATCAACGCTTGAGAAAATTTTATTTGCACCTTTTTCGTCATTTCTCTCTAGGCTTAAATAATAAATTCCTAAAACCATATCTTGCGAAGGAACTGTGATAGCCTTACCACTTGCAGGAAGCAAGATGTTCATTGAGCTAAGCATTAAAATTTTGCACTCAGCGATAGCCTCTTGTGATAGTGGCACGTGAACAGCCATTTGGTCGCCGTCAAAGTCCGCGTTGAATGCAGCACAAACTAATGGATGAAGCTGGATCGCCTTGCCCTCAACAAGCACTGGGTGAAACGCTTGGATAGAAAGCTTGTGAAGTGTTGGAGCACGGTTTAGCATAACTGGATAGTCTTTAACGACCTCTTCTAGGCACTCCCAAACTTCATTTGTCTTATCTTCTATCATCTTTTTAGCTTGCTTAACAGTTGTTGCATAGCCTTTTTCTTCAAGGCGAGCAAGCAAATGTGGTTTAAATAGTTCTAGAGCCATTTTCTTTGGAAGACCGCACTGATCCATTTTTAGCTTTGGACCAACAACAATAACAGAACGTCCAGAGAAGTCAACACGCTTACCTAGCAAATTCTGGCGGAAACGGCCTTGCTTACCTTTGATGATCTCGCTTAATGATTTTAGCGGGCGCTTATTTGCACCTTTTACTGCATTTGCTCTGCGGCCATTGTCAAATAGCGCATCAACAGCCTCTTGAAGCATTCTCTTTTCGTTTCTGATAATGATCTCAGGTGCATCAAGCTCAAGTAGACGTTTTAGACGGCTATTTCTGTTTATTACGCGGCGATATAGGTCATTTACGTCTGAAACAGCAAATTTACCACCATCAAGGCTGACTAATGGTCTAAGATCAGGTGGAAGAACTGGTAAATTTGTTATCATCATCCACTCTGGGCGATTGCCTGAATTTAAAAAGCTCTCGATAACTTTTAGGCGTTTTACGATAGTCTTTTTCTTGGCCTCAGAATTTGTAGACTCCATCTCTTCTTTTAGTTGATTTAAAATTTCCATCAAATCAAGCTCGGCTAGCATATCATAGATGACCTCGCCACCCATTCTAGCCGTAAAACCAGTCTCTTCATATCTTGAAGCTAGGCTTTGATATTGTTCTTCATTTAAAACGTCGTATTTTTCAACTTTTTTAGAATTTTCATTGTCGTAATAAGCCTCACCAGCATTATCGACAATGTATGCCTCATAGTAAAGTACGCGCTCAAGATCCTTCATCTTAATACCAAGAAGTGCACCAATACGGCTTGGTAAGAAATTTACATACCAGATGTGAGCCACTGGAGTTACAAGCTCAATGTGACCCATGCGAGAGCGGCGAACCTTAGATGTTGTTACTTCAACGCCGCACTTTTCGCACTTGATGCCTTTATAACGCATCTTTTTATATTTGCCACAAAGGCACTCGTAATCACGGATCGGTCCAAAAATTTTCGCACAAAACAAGCCGTCACGCTCAGGTTTTAGTGTACGATAGTTGATAGTTTCTGGTTTTTTAACTTCGCCATAACTCCAAGATTTTATCTTCTCAGGACTTGCTAAACGAAGTTGAAAAGCTTCAAAATCACGAGGTCTATGCTCTTCTTTTATCTCAACTGGTTTTAAATTAGTTAGTTTCATTTGTCTCATCCTCATCATATACTTCTACATCAAGAGCTAGTGATTTTAGCTCGTTTGTTAGAACAAAGAACGTCTCAGGGATACCAGTCTCAGGAACGTTTTCACCTCTTGTTAAAGCTTTGTAAGCAGAAAGTCTTCCCTCAACATCATCTGATTTTACGGTTAACATCTCTCTTAGTGTATGAGCAGCACCGTAAGCCTCAAGTGCCCAAACCTCCATCTCACCAAATCTTTGACCACCAAATAACGCCTTACCGCCGACAGGTTGCTGCGTAACAAGGCTGTATGGTCCAGTGCTTCTTGCGTGAACTTTTTCATCAACCAAGTGGTGAAGTTTTAGCATATACATACAACCAACATTAACGCGTTCTCTTATCTTTGAGCCTGTACGTCCGTCATATAGCTCAGTTTTTCCGTCGCTATCTATCTTTGCCATCTCAAATAGTTTTGCAAATTCGTCAGCTTTAACGCCTTCAAAAATCGGAGTTGCAAATCTTACGCCATTACTCCAATCTTTTGCATACTCAAGAAGCTTCTCATCACTCATCTTACCAAGAGCTTTTTTAGCATCCATTAGCTTAGCAACACCTGCTATCTCTATCATCTTAGCTCTTAGCTCTTTTATCCACTCGCCTTTTTTGGTTTCAAAAATTTCATTGATCTGCTCGCCTAAACGGTAGCCAACAAGACCAAGGTGGCTCTCTAAAATTTGACCGATATTCATACGGCTTGGAACACCAAGTGGGTTTAGCACGATGTCTACGATCTGACCGCTTGGAAGGTAAGGCATATCGACTTCTCTTACTATATTTGAAACAATACCTTTGTTTCCGTGACGTCCAGCCATCTTATCGCCAACTTTTAGTTTGCGCTTTGTAGCTATGTAAACTTTTACAAGTTTTACAACGCCGCTTGGTAAAATGTCGTCTTTTTCTAAAATTTCTATCTTAGCATCGTGCTCTTCTTTGAGCTTTTTCTTCTCATTTTGGAAGTAATTTTTTAGCTCATCGTATTTCTTTTGAATATCTTTTGAAAAGCTTTTAACGATAGCATTTAGAGTAAACCTATTTATATTTTCAAGATCAGCCTTATTGATCTTTGAGCCTTTCTTATACTCTTTTTTATTTACCTCTTGATCACTTGCTAGTGGATTTTTAGAAAGAAGTGCTGTAACTTTTAGCATCTCTTCGCGATCCAACATAAGTAGTCTATCATGATGTTCTTTTTCTAAAAGAGTCTTCTCTTCTTCGTAAGCTTTATTTGTTCTGCTATCTTTTTCATATCCTTTTTTGGTAAAAATTTTAACATCAACAACCACGCCTTCCATCGAAGCTGAAGCGTAGAGCGATTTATTGACCACATGACCAGCTTTTTCACCAAAGATAGCGCGTAGTAGCCTCTCTTCTGGAGTTGGCTTAACTTCGCCTTTTGGCGATACCTTACCAACAAGGATCATGCCAGGCTTGATCTCTGTACCAATTTTAACAATACCGCTCTCATCAAGGTGCATAAGCTCCTCTTCTTTAACATTTGGTATATCTTTTGTTATCTCTTCAACGCCATCTTTTAGCTCACGAGCTTCGATCTCTTTTTCATAAATATGAACGCTCGTAAAGGCATCTTCACGTATCATTTTTTCACTAATAACGATCGCGTCCTCGTAGTTATAGCCATTCCAAGGCATAAATGCGATTAGTGCATTTTTACCGATAGCTAGCTCGCCTTTTTCCATACTTGGACCGTCAGCAATTATTTGACCGGCAACGATTTCATCACCTTTTTTAACTATCGGATGTTGAGAAAAAGTCGTATTTTGGTTTGTTCTTAAATTTTTCTCCAAAGAGTAGTGATCGATATATGGACCAGCTTCGTCTTCGCCTAAAATAAATATATTTTTATTGTCAACCTTTTCAACCACACCACTACGTTTTGCTTTTACGCTTTCCCATGCATCTCTTGCGATAACGCTTTCCATACCTGTTCCAACAATAGGAGCAGTTGAGCGAAGCAGTGGCACTGCCTGACGTTGCATGTTTGAACCCATAAGAGCACGGTTAGCATCATCATGCTCTAGGAATGGAATAAGTGAAGCCGCAACACCAGCTATCATACCAGAACAAAGGTCGATCAAAGCAACATCTTCTCTACGGGCAAGCATCATCTCGCCATCTTTTCTAACCTCAATCAAGTCCTCAACGATGTGTCCATTTTCATCAAGTTTAGTTGATGCTGGAGCTATAACATTACCCTCTTCTTGAGTTGCGGTTAAATAAACTATCTCATCAGTCACTTTGCCATCTATAACTTTTTTGTAAGGAGCTTCAACAAAGCCAAGATCGTTCACTTTTGCATAAGTTGAAAGCGTATTGATAAGACCAATATTTTGACCTTCTGGAGTCTCAACCGGACAAATTCTGCCGTAATGAGTTGGGTGAACGTCACGCACCTCAAAGCCAGCACGCTCTTTTACTAAACCGCCCTCACCAAGCGCAGATAGACGGCGCTTGTGAGTAACTTCGCTAAGTGGGTTTGTCTGATCCATAAACTGGCTTAGCTGACCACCTGTAAAAAATTCCATAATTGTAGCTGTGATCATTTTTGGGTTAATAAGGTCGTATGGCATAATCTCTTCAGTATTATTGCTTAAGCTTGTAAATTTGTCGCGGATTGCCTTTTGCATCTTTACAAAACCAAGGTGAAGTTCGCTAGCGAGTAGCTCACCGATTGACCTTATACGGCGGTTGCCAAGGTGATCTCGGTCATCAATGTGACCTTGTCCGTTTTTAACCTTTATAAGATATTTTGCAGTTTTTATGATATCTTCGCTTGTTAGTAAGGTAACGTATTCTGGTACATCAAGTGAGAGCTTATGATTCATCTTCATACGACCAACTTTTGTTAAATCATATCTCTCAGGGTTAAATAGCATATCATTTACAAAACTCTTTGCAGCCTCTTTGACAACTGGCTCTCCTGGTCTCATAACCTTATAAATTCTAATAGCTGCAAGATCGTTTTCATCATCCACGCCCTCAGTTTGTTTTAAAACCTTAAGCATATCGTTGTCAGCTATGAAAGAATTTATAATCGCATCATCAACACCTGCAGCAGAGTTATTTATAATCTCAATAGTTTCATGTTCAGCTAAAATTTTTGAGAGTTTATTCTCGTCAAGAGCAGATAGTGTATCATATAAAATTTCTCCACTCTCTGTATTTATTACAGGATTTGCCAAATATCTACCAATAAGTGCTTCAACTGGGTATTCAACAAATTTTACGCCATCTTCAATCAACTTATCAGCTTTTTTCTTGGTTAGACGTTTGCCTGCTTGGTGAAGAATTTCTCCATCTTCGTTTTTTATATCATATTCAACTCTTCCCAAATAATCTTCAGGATTAAAAAGAGTTAAGAATTTGTTATTTTTAATAATTAAATTTTGTATTGGATAAAACAACTTAATAATGTCTTGTTTTTTATATCCAAGCGCCCTAAATAATATAGTTACTGGCACTTTTCTACGTTTATTTATCCTAACATATAAAATATCTTTTGTGTCATATTCGAAATGTAGCCAAGAGCCACGATCAGGTATTATTTGAGCTGTATAAATTAATTTATTTGCAACAGTCGCGCTCTCTTCTTGTTTAAAAATAACACCTGGGCTTCTATGGAGTTGATTTACAACAACACGCTCAACACCATTTATAATAAATGAAATTCTATCAGTCATTAGTGGAATTTCGCGTATAAAAATTTCTTGTTCTTTTATATCTTTAACACCGACTTTATCACCTGTCTTATCATCTTTCTCATGAACGATAAGACGTATTTTCATCTTTAAATTTACAGAGTATGTAAGACCTCTTTCTATACACTCTCTGATTGTATATTTTGGTTTTCCAATTTCTGAGCCAACATATTCTAAAGTCAAACGATTTTGTGGATCATGTATTGGAAAGATTGATTTAAAAACTTTTTCTATACCGCTTTCTGCTTGATTGTTATTTAGATTTAAAAAATTATCAAAGCTCTTTTTTTGTAGTTGTAGTAGGTTCGGAACGTCTATCTCCTTAACGACATTAGAGAAGTCAACCCTAAGACGATTTCCTGAGTATAAGCTATTTAACATTGCATCTACCTCGTGGTGATTTTGAAAGAAAAGTATAGCCTTTTAACAAGGCATCTAAAATTTAAAAAAGAGAGAGCCTATGCCCTCTCTTGAAATATTAAGCTCAAATAATAAAAAATTATTTAAGTTCAACCTTAGCACCAGCTTCTTCAAGCTCTTTTTTAGCTGCCTCAGCCTCATCTTTGCTAACACCTTCTTTAAGAACAGATGGTGTTCCCTCAACTGCGTCTTTAGCTTCTTTAAGACCAAGACCAGTAAGCGCTCTAACAACTTTAATAACGTTGATTTTCTTATCACCAGAATCAACCAAGACAATGTTAAATTCTGTTTTTTCCTCTGCTGCAGCTGCTGCACCGCCTGCTGCAACAGCACCACCAGCTACCATTACAGGAGCTGCGCTAACACCAAATTTCTCTTCGAACTCTTTTACAAGTTCACTAAGCTCAAGTACAGAAAGATTAGATATAAACTCTAATACATCTTCTTTAGTAATTGCCATTTTTAATCCTTATTATTTTTTAATTTAAATTAAGCTGATTGTTCTTTTTTCTCTTTAAGCGCATTCAAACCAATTGTGAAATTTTGAATTGGCGCATTCCAAACTTGTAAAAGCATCGCAATAAGCTCATCACGGCTAGGCATTTTAGATAGAGCTTTAACTTTATCAACGCTAGCAACTTCGCCATCAATATAAGCTGTTTTTATTTTGAAAAGATCAGCATTAGACTCTTCAAATTTTGCAGCTACTTTAGTTACTGCTAATTGATCTTCGCTCCAAAGATAGATATTTGTATCTTTGAGTTCCATTCCGACTTTATCAGAATTTTTAAGAGCAATATTTGCAAGAGTATTTTTAATAACTTGAACTTTTACATTTTGTTCTTTAGCAGAATTTCTTAAAACTTCAAGCTTCTTGACCGAAAGACCACGATAGTCACAAACCACAATAGCTTCAGCAGTTTTAAATTCACTCTCTAATTTTGCAACAACTTCAGTTTTTTCGTTACGTGTCACTTTTTCTCCTTTCCGACCGGTAATTTCAAGCAGAGCGGGTCGAATCAATTAAGCCCAATGGCCTCGGCTATCTCCAATCTAAGATATAAATTTTAATTTTTAGTTTTATTTTAAGTCCATAACTTCTTGAGTATCAAGAGCTATAGATGGGCTCATTGTCAAAGACAACGAAGCATTTTTAACATATCTGCCCTTTGCGGTTGCGGGCTTATGTTTATTGATCGCTTTAATAAATGTTGAAATATTTTCATTTAATTGTTCTTTAGTAAAATTAACTTTACCAAGACCTGCATGTATATTTCCTTGCTTATCAACACGGAAATTTACTTGACCGCTTTTTGCATTGTTAACAGCTTGTGCAACATCCATTGTAACTGTGCCAGTTTTTGGGTTTGGCATTAATCCTTTTGGTCCTAAAATTCTACCGACCTTACCTACAAGACCCATTAAATTTGGAGTAGCTATAAGAACATCAAAATTCATTATGCCTTTTTGAATATCTTCGACTAAATCATCTGCACCAATAATATCAGCACCAGCTGCTTTTGCCTCATCAGCTTTAGCATCTTTAGCAATAACAGCAACTCTTACAGTTTTACCTGTACCAGCTGGTAAAACTACTGAACCACGAACCATTTGATCAGCATGTCTTGGATCAACATTTAATTTTAATGCAATCTCAACTGTTTCATTAAATTTAGCAGAAGCTAGAGTTTTGACTGTATCAATAGCCTCACTAAGGTTATAAATTTTATCTTGCTCTACTTTTTTGAGCAATTCTTGAAATCTCTTACTAGTTTTTCCCATAAATTTCTCCGCATATATATTGCTTCCGTCTTTTGCTAATCAACCTGACGGTAAAGGTTTTAGTCTATTACTTCGACACCCATTGATCGAGCTGAACCAGCAATAATTTTAGCTGCTTGCTCTTTATCATTTGTATTTAAATCAACAAGTTTTTTCTCAACTATTTCTAAAACTTGAGCTTTTGTTAGTTTGCCTACTTTATTTTTTAAAGGATTATCAGTTCCTTTTGTTATACCTGCAGCCTTTTTAATAAGATCTGTAGCAGGAGGCTGTTTTGTAACAAATGTAAAACTTTTATCAGCATAAACAGTTATAACAACTGGAATATTAAATCCAACCATGTCTTTTGTTCTTTCATTAAAGGCTTTACAAAATTCCATAATATTAACACCTTTTTGTCCAAGAGCTGGACCAACTGGTGGACTAGGATTTGCTTTTGTTGCAGCAATTTGTAATTTTATTTCACCTATAACTTTTTTAGCCATTTCTTGCTCCTTAAATTATCTTCTCAACTTGTGAATACAAAATATCAACAGGGGTACTTCTACCAAAAATAGAAACATTAAGTCTAAGTTTACCATGTATCATGTCATATTCTTCCACAATACCTGTAAAGTTAGCAAAAGGACCTTCTGTTATACGAACACTCTCACCTTCCTCAAAAAATATCTTAGGTTTTGGTGCAGCCCTTTTTTGAACTTTTTCCAAAATAGTATTTATATCTTTTTCAGATAATGGCGTAGGTTTTTTGGCCTCACCAATAAAACGTCCAACTTTTGGTAAAGACTGAATCCTGTGCCAAAGAGCCGTATCAAGATCTAAGCATGCAAAAGCATAACCTGGATAAAGAGTTCTTTCGTTGATTTTTTGCTTACCATTTTTTATTTCTATTACGTCTTCTGTAGGAACTATAATTTCTTTTAGTTGATCTTCTATTCCATGATCTTTTACTAAATTTTCAATTCCTCTTTTTACTGCCATTTCGCTTCCAGCGTAAGTCTGTATAGCATACCATTTATGTGACATTACTTTTCCTTATATCATATAACTTTAGATAGAACAAAGGACATAATAACATCGACAAGAGCTAAAAAAAGTGATACAACAGCAACTACGATAAAAACTGCAAAAAAAGCATTTCTAATTTGTTCTTTTGTAGGATAGATAACCTTCATTATTTCCAATTTAGAAAGCTTAATATAATTTATAATTTTCTCCATAACCTTAACCTTAGTCGTGGCAGGGCAAGAGGGATTCGAACCCCCAACCATTGGATTTGGAATCCAGCGCTCTACCGTTGGAGCTATTGCCCTAATAGCTTCTTAATTAACTTTTTAATTTAACTTCTTTATGTATAGTATGTTTTTTTAATCTTGGGCAATACTTTTTAAGCTCAACTTTATCTGTAGTAGTTTTACTATTTTTAGTTGTTGTATAATTTATATCACCACTTTCAGAGCATTTTAAACCAATTTTAATTCTCATATAAGTCCTTTTCAAAATATCAAAGGGAATATTCTCCCTTTGACAAATTTTTATAAATTAACCAAGTATTTTTGAAACAACACCTGAACCAACAGTCCTACCACCTTCACGGATAGCAAAACGAGTGCCTTCCTCAAGTGCTACTGGAGCAATCAATTCAACAGAAATTCTTACATTATCACCTGGCATAACCATCTCTGTTCCTTCTGGAAGCGTAATTGAACCAGTAACATCAGTTGTTCTTACATAGAATTGTGGTCTATAGTTATTAAAGAAAGGAGTATGGCGACCACCTTCTTCTTTTGTCAAGATATAGACTTCGCCTTCAAATTTTGTATGAGGGGTAATTGATTTAGGCTTGCAAAGAACCATACCACGCTCAACATCCTCTTTCTTAGTACCACGGAGAAGAACGCCAACATTATCACCAGCTTCGCCTTGATCCATCTCTTTTCTAAACATTTCAACACCAGTAACTGTTGTTGTTTGAGTTGGCTTAATACCAACAATCTCAATTGTGTCACCAACTTTTATAACACCTTTTTCGATTCTACCAGTTACAACTGTACCACGACCTGAAATCGAAAAAACATCCTCGATTGGCATAAGAAGATCTTTATCTGTTGCACGAACTGGAGTTGGAATATAGCTATCAACTGCATCCATTAATTCCATAATTTTTGCTGACCATTCGCCATCTTGACCAGCTTTTGCCTCTTCAAGGGCTTTAAGTGCTGAACCAGAAACAATAGGTGTATCATCGCCTGGGAAATTATACTCATTAAGTAATTCGCGGATTTCCATTTCAACCAATTCAAGTAACTCAGCATCATCAACCATATCAGCTTTGTTCATGAAAACAACAATGTATGGAACACCAACTTGGCGTGATAACAAAATATGCTCTCTAGTTTGTGGCATTGGGCCATCAGCTGCAGAAACAACCAGAATAGCTCCATCCATTTGCGCAGCACCTGTAATCATATTTTTTACATAGTCGGCGTGACCAGGGCAGTCAACGTGGGCATAGTGGCGTTTCTCTGTCTCGTACTCAATATGTGAAGTAGCAATTGTAATACCACGCTCTTTTTCTTCTGGAGCATTATCAATATTATCATAATCTTTTAGCTCAGCAAGTCCTTTGCGTGAAAGAACAGCAGATATTGCAGCTGTTAATGTAGTTTTACCATGATCTACGTGACCAATAGTACCTATGTTTACGTGCGGCTTGTTACGTGAAAATTTTTCTTTAGCCATCTTTTCCTCCGTATGTGATATATGTCTTTTTTCTTACCAAATTTGTATAATCATAATAAAATCATATTAACCAGTGGAGCTCATAGCGGGACTTGAACCCGCGACCTCTTCCTTACCAAGGAAGTGCTCTACCTCTGAGCCATATGAGCGAAAAACGCTTGGCAGAGATGATTCCAATTAAATAATACAAACAACTAAAAATTTTGAAAATAAAGTAAGGAATAACTGTGTTTAGTAAAATCTAGATACAGCTCCCAGTTTATTTTCCCAAATTTTGGAGCGGGAAACGGGGCTCGAACCCGCGACCCTCAGCTTGGAAGGCTGATGCTCTAGCCAACTGAGCTACTCCCGCATAACAATGGTGGTGAGACGTGGATTCGAACCACGGAAGACATAGTCAGCAGATTTACAGTCTGCCCTCGTTGGCCGCTTGAGTATCTCACCCTAAACATTAATAAACTATTTTGGTATTTTCTGGTCAAACACTGTTACAAAAAATGGAGCTGGTGAACGGACTTGAACCGCCGACCCACTGCTTACAAGGCAGTAGCTCTACCAACTGAGCTACACCAGCACCTGTTTTGTGAAGTGGCAATTATATATCAAAACAAGGTAAAAGTCAAGGGAAATTTAAAAAATTTTCATAAAAATTAAAATCATAAAATATAGCCATTTAAGAATACAAATTTTTATTACATTTAAATCCGTAATGTATTATTAAGTATTTATAAAATATGTATAATTTTTATGGTTTTATTTTTTTTAAAAGCTAAAATTTCTATAATTACAAAAAATATATAAGGATTTAATATGCAATTTTTACCTTGGGCGATAATTTTATTACTAATTTACGTAATTTATTTTTTAATGATACGTTATGAGAAAAGAATATCAACTCTTAGCAAATTAATTGAACAAAATAGTGATGGCATTAAAGAAAATAGGGATTTGATTGGACAAAATAGATCACTTATTGAAAAAAATAAACACGATATTGAAAAAAATACAAAAGACATCATAACAAATGTTGAAAAAGTAGATATCGATTTGGAAGACTAAAGTTTCTGATTTCTTATCTCGGCTATTAATAAATTTGCTAGAATTTTTTATTTAAGATTTTAGCAAATCATTTTTTATTTAAAAATTTTATATTTATTGTATTCTTCAGCTAGTAAAAGTTATGTATATATTTCTTATGGGTGCATGTATAAAAAATTTATAGTTTTTGGAGAAGGATCTTAAATTTCTCACAAAAATAAATCAAGATTTTATGCGTCAAGCTGCTTCATTAAAAGCACAAGCCCTATTCTATCTTTTACATTTAGCTTACTATAAATCGAGCTTGTATGCGCTTTGACCGTCCTTAGTGTAATACCTGTTTTTTCTGAAATTTCATTATTTGTTAGACCATGATAGATTAAATCTGCAATTTCTCTTTCCCTTGAACTAAGTTCAGAGAGGTCGGTCTTTTTGTCTACCTTTTCACTTTCACTATTAATATATGAGCCGGTTAGCTCACTAATCATTGCCTGAACAAATTCTTGGTAAAGCCATATATTTCCATTAAAAATAGCTTCAAAAGCATCTTCAAAGTGAGTCTTTCTCATGTGTGAATTTGCATAGCCTTTGATTCCAAGTGTAAGCAGATGCTTGCCTTCGTTTATCGTTGGTCTATTTGAGAGTATGAGTATTTTTATATTTGGGGAATTTCCAATTATATTTTTTATAACATCATCAATATTATCTTTAAAAACATCAATATCAATGCCTATAATATCAACATCATCATTTATATGAGAAAAAAACTCTTTTCTATTATGTATAAATTTCACATCGCTATTGCCAGTAAAATAGCTTCTCCAAATATTGTTTAATGCACTATTTTGTGTAAATAAAATAACTTGCATTACCTTTCCTTGGATTATTTATATGATTCTTTCATAAATTTTTTTATTATTTATAAAAAATTCTACGTGACGACTTTCGCCGTTTTTGCGTATCTTGTAATCTATTGATGAAAAAAATTTAGTAACTACTGAGGATTTTTCTTCTAAAAAAATAGTCATTTCAAAAAAATCTTGTGATATAGCATATTTATAAGGAGTGTTTAAATTTAAAATTCCGGAATCAAAGTCAAATTTATCCAAACTCTGGTCATAGCCTTTTATTAAAATTTTAATACTTCTTACTATATCATCGTAAATTTTTATATTTCCAAATAGTTTTTTATGTCTACTAGCAACATCTACTAATTGTAAAAATTCTATTTCACAATCACTAAATTTAAATCGTTCAATTTCATCATTAACTATATCGCAGCAATGATCATCTTTTATGAGATAGAAATTTTGTAAATCTTGAAATTTTTCGATCTCATATTCACCAAATTTCTTATCATAAAAAGCGATCTTGCCCATTACCTCTCCGTTAAGGCATTTTGTTTTGCCTTTAAAATAGGTTTTAATAAATAATCAAGTATTGTCTTTTTACCGGTAATGATATCAGCTGAGACTATCATACCAACTTTTATTCTAAGCGGTTTTTCTTCGCTACCAAGATAATTTTTCTCAGTTTCTATCCTGACCAAATAATAGCTCTCGCCAGTTTTTTCATTAGTCTCCGTATCAGCACTAATCTGCGTTACTTTACCTTTTAGGCCACCGTAAATACTAAAATCATAAGCCGTAAATTTAACCATCGTATCAAGCCCAGGCCTCAAAAATGCAACATCAGCTGGTTTTACTTTTACTTCAGCAACCAGTTTATCTTCAAGAGGAACGATCTCAGCAATATTTTCACCAGGCTTGATAACTCCTGATACTGTATGAACCATCATTTTGCTGACAATACCATTTACTGGAGATCTTACATATGTTCTTTCCACTCTATCACTTAGGCTGATTTGTGATTCATTTATCCTTGCGATCTCTGCTGAAACTTCATTTAGCTCTTTTTTTGCATTGTTTTTAAATGCGAGTTTTGCTTCTTCGATCTTATTTTTCGCTTCTTTTATAGTTGATTCAACTCTTGGTACGGCAAGAACGGCAGCATCGAGCTCACCTCTTAGATCATTTACGCGTCTTTGAAGCTGGATGTATTCAACCTCGCTAACAAGACCTTTTTTAAAGATTGGCTCCATAATGGCCTTTTCTTTTAGAACAAGGTTGTAGCTATTTTGAGTTTGAGAAATTTTATTTTTTAGTTCGACCAACTCACTCTGGCGTTGATGAATTTGCTCTGTTAAAATTCCTATCTGTTCATTTAAGTGATCGATATTTGAATTATGCAAACTTAGCTCATATCTTATGGCTTTACTATTATTCGCATCTCTAGCTTCGTCATAGTCAAATTCTTTATCATTCGCCTCAGCATCAAGTCTCATAAATTTTGCTTGAAGTTCATCAAGTCTTAGTTTTGACTCACCATAACTACTCGTAAAATTTTTATTATCTAGCCTTATTAAAATTTGATCTTTCTTAACTTCGTCACCCTCTTTTACAAAAATTTGATCGACTATACCACCTTCAAGATTTTGTATCGCTTGGTTTTTTCCAGATGGGATGATTTTACCACTGCCTCTTGTGATCTCATCTATTTGTGCCCAAGAGGCCCAAACAAGAAGCCAAAACATAGTTATAGCAACTGTATAGAGTATCTTTTTAGATGTAGATGGAGCCTTTGCCAAAACCGCTTCTGAAAGGCTTGACATAAATTTCAAATCATAAGCATCATAATTTTTTGTTTGAAGATTAGACTTTATGTCATCTACACTATTTAAAATTTTATTACTAGCTTCCTCTTGTTCTTTTATGTTATTTTCAGAAATTAATCTTTTTTCAGTTTTTGGATTTTCATTTTGTTTATTCTTGATATCTTCTTGCATGATCACTTCCCACTAAGTCTTGCTAAAACTTCATCTCTTGATCCGTCCAATAAAATTTTGCCATTATCCATAACTATAAGTCTATCAACAAGATCTAGCATCGACGTCCTATGTGTAACAAGCAGCATCGTTTTATTTGCTGTATTTGTCTTTAAATTTATTTTTAACTTATTTTCAACTGTATTATCAAGAGAATTTGTTGGCTCATCAAGCAAAATAATAGGACTATCTAGCAAAAATGCCCTAGCCACAGCTATGCTTTGACGCTGCCCACCACTTATGCCATCGCCTCTTTCAAAGACTGGCATGTCAAATCCAAGCGGATGAGCATTTACATATTCATCAACTCCACTTACTTTAGCTGCTTTTATAATCTGAATATCATCAACATATGGTGCTTTTTGAACAATATTTTCTCTAACCGTTCCTTTAAAAAGCACAACATCTTGCGGAACGTAGCCGATGTTTCGCCTAAGATCGGCTGGATCGATTTGATTAATATCAATACCATCTATTAGTACTGAGCCTTCAGTTGGTGAGTAAAGTCCTAAAATGAGCTTTTGTAAAGTAGTTTTTCCAGAGCCATTTTTGCCTATAATGCCAACTTTTTCACCTGGCTGAATAACAAAATTTATCCTATCAAGCGAACCTTTTGTGGTATCTGGATATGTAAAGCTTACATTCTTAAACTCAATCTTTCCATCAAAAGAATTTCTTCTAACAAATTTTTTGCCTTCTGGCCTTTCAACAGGCATTTGCATAATCTTACTAAGACTTTGATATGCTGTTTTTGTCTGCTCAAAATTTGCAGCAAGTGAAGCTACCTGTCCCATAGGAGCGATAGCACGAGAGCTAAGCATAACCGCAGCGATAAGACCACCCATTGTAAGATGCGTATCTTGTATCATATAGACGCCAAGAACGATGATGGCAATAGTATTTAATTGCACTAAAAAAGATGTAACAGTCGTTATCGAAGTTGTGATAATTTTTGATTTGATGCTTCTGTTTGCTATCTCACCGGTCGCTTCTTCCCAGTTCCACTGCACATGGCCGCTAGCACCAAGGGTTTTAATAGTCTCAAGACTGCTAAGACTTTCTATCAAAATTCCATTCTTCACAGCCGAAGCCTCAAATGTACTCTTAATGGCATTTTGAAGCGGATCTTTTATAAAAAATGTGTAACATAAAATGGCCATCATAATAACAATTGGCACAAGTACAATATAGCTTCCTATAAAATAAGTAACTACTAAGAAAATGATCGCAAATGGAAGATCGACAATAGCTGCCAATGAGGCTGATGAGAAGAAATTTCTAACCGTATCAAACTCTTTTAGATTACTAGCGAATGAACCAACAGATTTTGGTTTATTGCTAAATTTCATATCCATAACACGCTCAAATAAAATAGAGCTCATTATGATGTCACTCTTTTTGCCAGCAATCTCAAGAAAATATGATCTTACAAATTTTAAAAAAAGATCTATGCCATAAACTACACTTACACCAAGTGCCAAGACCCAAAGTGTCTCAACCGCATTATTTGGCACGACACGGTCATATACGTTCATCGTAAAAAGCGGACTAGCAAGAACAAATAAATTTATAATAAAACTTGCAAGAACAACATCAAAATAAATCTTTTTTGAACGTTTTAGAGTTCCCCAAAACCAGTGGTCATTGCCCGCATCAATTAGCTTTGTTGAGCTAGTATCCTCTGGAACAAACTCGCGCTTTAGATAGTATGCATAGCCTAAATATTCTTCTTTTAATTTACTTATTTCTATCGTGCTAGTACCAGTTGAAAGTTCTGGTGTTATGATATTTGCTGTCTTTTTATCTTTACTAAAAGATTGCAAGATGCAAGCTTTTTTGCCTCTAAGCATTAAAATGCAAGGTAAAACTAAAGGAGAGATTTGCTCAAGATCTTTTCTTACAAGGGTAGAAGCAAAACCAGCACGAGAAGCAGCACGAGAAAATAAAGATCTTGAGCTTTTAAGTGAAAAAAGCTCAATCTCATCGCCATCTTTTACTGGTAAGCCAATAGTTAAAGCATCAGCACTGTATGGATTATTATGAAGCTTGGTAAAAATAACCAAACATTGAAGCAGTTCATCTTTTATCTTATCACTATGCATATATCATCCAATGTTCTTAATTTCATCTATATAAATTCCTTGCATATTTTTAATGCCAAGATCAATTAGTTTTTTCTTCTGTTCTTCGCCTTCAACACCGATTGCGATCAAAATAATGTCTTTTGAGCTTAAAACAACATCAAGCGATTGTTTTGTATTTACTCCTGACTTATCACTTAAGAAGTCGATTAAGACATTTGACTGAATTTTTACATAATCAGGGTTAAATTCTTTTAGCTTCTCAATACCTTTTGCATTAAGCTCGAAGTGGTCAAAACCAAATCCAAAACCAAGTTCTTTTAATTTTTTAGTAAGCTTAACTATACTTTCTATGCTAATATCGTCTTTATTTGGAATTTCTATATAGTTTTTATATTTAGAAATTTGACTTATCTTTTTAAGCGTAGCTTCGAGTTTTGAAAAATTTTCATCTGAATTCAATATCTCTTTTCCCAAATTTATAGCTAAATTGCCACTTGGTAAGATATTCTCCGGTAAAATTCTAGCTACTCTATTTAAGATATGAAGATCAAGCATTGCACCTAAATTTAGCTCATTTACCATCGGCATGAAATATGAGGCCATACGCCATACACCATCTTTATCAACAAGCCTCAAATAAAGCTCATACTGCTCAAAATTTGAATTAAGATCAATCACCTTTTGAGCTGCGAATTTAAATTCATCTTCTTTTATTGAGTCAAAAATAAGCTCTTTATACTTCTCTTTACCAATCACTAAAGTATTTTGATTTTCATTAAATACCTTATATGTAAAGCTACCAGCAAGTCTTGAGCTAGCCAATGTAACGTCAGCTGAAGTAAGAAGTGTCTTGATATCAGTATTTGGTAAATACTCAACTATCGCAGCATTTACTGGATACTCGCTATCATTTAGTGCAAAATTTGCATAAAGCTTTTTAAACTCGTTCATAATTTCATCGCATAGAGCTAAGAAATTTGATGAATTTCTACCATACGAAAGCACAATAAAATCATTATCGTTAAGTCTTGCAACAATCGCATTTTTATCATTATGAATTGATTTTTCTTGTAAAATTTGAGCTATTTTCATTACAACACTTTGCCATTTTTCAAAGCCAAGCGTACTTTTTAAATTTATTAGATCTTTAAAACTAACAAGCAAAGCAACACCACTTGAATATTCTTCACTAGCTAGATACTCGCTAAATTTAGTTTGAAAAAATCTTCTGTTATTAGTACCACTCATTGTATCTTTATATAAAAGCTCTTGATACTTACTAAGTGTGGCCGCCTCTCTCTCAAAGATGTCTTTTACCTTGCTAACCATAGAGTTCATAGCTAGAACCATTTTTTTAAGATCAGCTGTAAATGGAATTCTTTTCTGAATAATAAATTTATTATCAAGTATGGCCTCAGCCTGATCTTGAACCTTCATAAGTGGTCTAAAAATAGCTTTTAGAGCGAAATATGCCACCACGAGAGTGACAATTACCATTAGAAGAAGAAAATTAAAAATATTTTTTGAGTTAGTATAAAGCTCATTGTAGGCAAGTGCGGTGCTGCCTTGAACATAAAGCGTACCAAATTTTGCCCAACCAGTCATAATCTCGCTATCTGCTATTGGCGCTTCGAACTTGGCTATTTTGTAAAACCACTCGGGAATATCTTTAACAACAGTTTGTTGAGAATTTTCAATAAGAACCTTGCCATCAACATCTTCAAGCTTGATAAGCTTGTATCTGCCGCTGTCAAACATAGAATTTATCATTGTTTGAGCCAAGGACATATCGTCTGGATCGATAATAGGCTTTAAAGCAAGTCCAAGCGAATTTGCTGTATGTCTTGCGTTTTCACCAAGCTGGTCATTAATATATCCATTTAGGCTCTTAAAATTTAAGTAGCCAACAGCCATAAAAATCATGATACCAAAAGTTATCACGGCGATCATAATTTGTTTAAATAGCGTCATAAATCCTCTTTTCCTATCCTATCTATTAGTTCCATCCACTTAGGATTTTGTTTTTTATTTCCACCTGGTATTGCTTGACCAAGACCTTCTTGTTTTGCCAAGTATAGCGAATCACCATTAAAACTATAAACTGGAACAAGGTCTGTTCTTTGAGTTGCGATTTTTATTTTACCATTTATGTTATCTAAAATTAATGGAATAGATTTTGGTGTATCATAGTATGCTAAAACCATATGAGCTTGATTGTATCTTAAGGCTTTAACATATGTAAAGTATAATTTTTGAGTTGGAATTCCTAGCTGCTTTAGTGTAAAATATTTTGCGATAACGTAGTCTTCGCAGTCACCAGCACCTTTTCCTATAAATTCCATTCTAGTAGCCCAATAATCCTTTTTGTGCCAAAGTTGCATATCATCAACCCATCTAAAAGAGTTAAAAAAGTCATTTACTTTTATTAATTTCTCTTGTTCAGTTGCATCTTGCAACGAAGTCATTAAAGAATTTAGAGCAGAAGCCCTTCTTCTTGCATCTTCTCCATAAATTTTAGCTACCTTTGCTATAGTTGTTGATTTTATAAAATCTCCAATAGCACTTGCTAATAATAAAAAAAGGACGCTTACAATGAGCGTCCAAAAATTTGTCTTGACCCTCATGGTCATTACTTTTACATTTTTATCTTAAATCGTTTTGAATGCTGCAAGCACCTTGAATGTATCTCTTTGCAAAACCTGGTTCAAAGCTATCTGAGATCATTCCCATGTTATCTAACAGTCTGTATTTTGCATAAGATAGTGCTGTCTCAGTTGTAGCGATCTCTTTTAACGCAGAGTTATATTCATTTTCAGCATCAAGTAAGTTTATAAGATCACGACGACCGATTCTAAACTCATCCTGATAAGCATCAAGTGTAGCTTTAGCATATTCAACGTGTTGATTTAGGTATCCCATTTTTTCTTGGTTAAGAACATAATTTTGCCATGAAAATTCCAAAGACTCTTTAAGCTCTCTTACAAGATTATCTAAAGTTTGTTGCTCTTGTTGAACAGCAAGTTGGCTTTTTTCTTTATCTAGTTTATCATTACCTTTATTGTAAAGGTTATAGTTTAGTCTTAAAAGTGCGTCAAATGTTTGTTCTTCATAATTGTCATATAAAACATTTGAATGATCATACGCACCAGATACAACAAGATCTAATTTTGGTAAGAAAGGCGCATTTTTCTCTTTTACAACTGATTCTGCCATAGCAATATTTGATTTTTGAACCAAAAGTGACGGATTGCAAAGAATTGCTTTGTTATAAACAGCCTCTTTTGTGCTAGGCAAAGGAAGGCCAAACTCAGGCATTACTAAATTTTTAGCTGCAACTTTTTTTCCATATAATTTCTCAAATGTAGAAAGTGCATCTTCATAGTTATTTTTAGCAGCTGTATAGTTTGATTGAGCTAGAGTATAGCGTGATCCAGCTTGTCTCTCTTCGGAAGCTACGCCATAACCTGATCTTGCTCTATCTTTAATTTGACTATAAATTTCCTCATGACTCTTTACATTTTCTTCTTCAATATCTAAAATTCTCTTAGTTTGAAGAACTTGCAAGTAAGCATTTGTAGCATTTAATGTAAGTCTATCTGCAGCTTGTGCTACTGAATAAGCAGCTGAATCAAGCCTTGCACTTTGAGAATTTATTCTATTTTTATCAGCGCCACCATTGTATAAATTTTCAACCAAGGTTAGAGATGTGCCAGAAATTCTTCCATCTCCTCTTCTTGTAGAAACTCCATCATCAAGGCGTTTTTTCTCATATCCCACTCTAGCAGCAGCGTCAAGTGTTGGATAATAGGCATTTTTTGCTATTTTTAGATCTTTACCAACTTGCAGATAGTTAAATTCTGTAGCTTTTAAACTTGGATTTTCATTTAAAATAGTCTTTATAACTTGATCTAAAGTCAAAACTCCATCATCAACTTGTTCTACTGGTTTTACTTCAGTTGATATAGCTTGTTCTATATTAGATTTTTTTGTTATTTGAGTATCAGCTACAGGTGCTTTTGCTCTCATTAAAGCATCCTTATAGCCTGATTCATTTTGAACTTTAACTAATAGACTATTAGCTTCATCCTCAGAGACTGGAGTTGTGTCAACATATAAAAATTTTCGTCCACCAACCTCATAGATACCTGTAGTTAGTCTGCTGTCAGAGATTTTGCTATTGACTTTATTAACAGCACTGTCGATTCTAGCCTGATTATCATCTTGTGCAAATGAAGCTAGAAAAATCCTATAAGGAACATCTTGAGCTGACAGTACAGTTGCTGCCAAAGCACTAATTGCCAATATCTTTTTCATAACTAAGATCCTTTTACCTTTTTTATTATTAAGTCTATACTTAAAATTTAATGCGAATTATACACCAAGAAATATTAAATGCATTTTAAATATCTTATGACAAAAAAATAATTTTTATATAGTTTTAGAAAAACGCCTTAAATTCTCGGGAATTTTCTTTAGATATTCATCAAAACACATTGCAATATTTCGTATTATCAGTGTTCCAGTTTCATTTATGCTGATTTTATCTGCTGTAACATTGACAAATTCACTTAAATTTTTAAGCTCCTCAAGCTCTTCCTTAAAGTGTTCAAAAAAATTTATATGGAATTCATTCTCGATGGCTTTGATATCAAGCCCAAAATTACTCATTAAGTTCATAATCACACTCTTTCTAAGCAAATCTTCATCACTTAGATAAATTCCCTTTGCATATGGCAACTTTCCACTATCGATCGCTTTTTCATACTCGCCCATATCTTTGTGATTTTGTGCATAGTGCCTTTTGCACTCACCGATACTTGTCACGCCTATACCAATAAGATCAGCGCCACCCTTTGTCGTATAACCTTGAAAATTTCTATGCAAAGTGCTATTTGCCAGAGCACCAAAAAGCTCATCATTTGGCTTTGCAAAGTGATCCATTCCTATCATTTTATAGCCATTTTTAGTTAAAAACTCAGCCGTAAATTTTAAAATTTCAAGCTTTACTTCAGGATTTGGCAATGTGGTTTCATCAAATTTACGCATTGATTTTTTTATCCAAGGTACATGAGCATAGTTAAAGACTGCAAGTCTATCAGGATCAAGTGTGAGGGCTAGTTTAAGCGTCTTTTTAAAGCTCTCTAGGCTTTGATACGGCAGGCCATAGATTAGATCCATATTGATTGATTTTATGCCCTTTTGCCTAGCCATTTTTACAGCATTTTGAGTGATCTCATAGGGCTGAATTCTATGAATTTCTTTTTGTACTTTTTCATCAAAATCTTGCACACCGTAGCTTATGCGGTTAAAACCGTGAGATATGAGCACATCAAGCTGCTCATTTGTCAAAAATCTTGGATCTATCTCGCAGCTTATCTCAGCCTCTTTTGAGAAATTTTTAAATTTAGATTTGATTAGTTTTATAATCTCATCAAGCTGTGCAGCATTATAAAATGTTGGTGTGCCGCCGCCAAAGTGCATCTGTAAGACCTCGGCATTGGTGTCCAGGTGGTGAGCTAAAATTTCAAGCTCTTTTTCTATGTATCTTATATATCTCTCTTTGCGGTCCTCTTTGCTAGTGTAAATGACGTTACAGCCGCAAAAATAACAAGCACTTCTGCAAAATGGCAAGTGCAAATATAATGAAAGCGGTCGCTTTAGATCACGGCCTTCAAGCTCTTTTATATATGCCTCATAGCTAAATTTATCACTAAACTCTGGTGCTGTCGGATAGCTAGTATATCTTGGCCCTGGCCTTGAATACTTCACATAAGCACTAAAATCAATCATCTGCCCTACTCCTTGCCATTTGAATCACCTCTTTTATGTCTACAAATAAATTTGGGTGCTCTTTTTTGATATTTTTTACTAGTTTGTCAAGATCAATATTAAATTGTCTACTTTTTTTATCGCTTGCGATCTTTTTTATCTCATCCATAGCAACCACCCAAACATCACTAAAATCAATCGGAATGTTTTGCCAGATCGTCTTTTCAAGCCTTAGATCAAAATTTTCTTTTTGCGACTCTTTTAAGGCCTCGATCAAAGCCGAAAGCGATTTTACAGAGATTACCGTGTGTAAATTTTGATTTTCATCAATGCCAAACCATGGTTCTTTTGAGTCCCAAGAGCCACTTTTTAAATTTAAAATATGCTCATTTGGATTTTTGGTTGAAACTATCTCAAAGATCGTCTTTTCAGGGCTACTCAGCCCAAGGCTATTGCCGATCTCATCTATCTCATCATATATATTTTTCTCTTTGCTCATCTTCTTCTCTCATCCAGCCAGACCATCACGCCTTTTTGGGCATGGAGTCTGTTTTCAGTCTCGCTAAAAATTTCATCTGAGTGCTTCTCAAAAACTGCTTCGCTCACCTCATAGCCTCTATAAGCTGGTAGGCAGTGCAAAAATATCGAATCTTTTTTAGCTAAGCTCATCAAATTTTCATCCACGCAGTATCCAGCAAAGTCCTTTAGCCTCTTTTCTTTCTCGGCCTCTTGCCCCATTGATACCCAAGTGTCCGTAGTAACTACATCGGCACCATTTACCGCTTCTTTTATATCATTTGTGATAAAAATTTTCGCACCTGAAATTTTTGCGTTTTCATTAGCCATCTTTAAAATTTCTGCATCCACTTCGTAGCCTTTTGGCGTGGCTACTCTTAGCTCAAGGCCAAGCTTGCTGGCTAGCATGAGCCACGAGTGAGTCATGTTGTTGCCATCGCCTACGTATGCGACCTTCTCGCCTGCACCAAATTCAAGCATGGTTAGATAGTCCGCCATGAGCTGCACTGGATGAAATTTATCACTTAGTCCGTTTATCACTGGTACGCTTGAAAATTTAGCAAATTCCTCTAGTGTCTCGTGCTTATCGACCCTTAGCATAGCCATGTCGCACATCCTGCTTATCACTCTAGCGGTGTCACGGATAGGCTCGCCGCGGCCTATTTGTATATCATTTTTGCTTAAAAATAGCGCATATCCGCCAAGCTCATGTATGCCCACATCAAAGCTCACTCTAGTTCTGGTTGAGCTTTTTTCAAATATCATCGCAAGCTTTTGGTCTTTAAGATATGGCTTAAATTCTCTAGCCTTCGCCTCTTTTTTGATCTTGCGGGCTAAATTTATCATCTGCTCGATTTCATCTTTGCTAAAGTCATTTAGCGTCAAAAAGTGCCTCATCTTAGCCCCTTAAAATTTTAGCCGCTTCTTTTGCGTGATAGGTGATGATCAAATTTGCCCCTGCTCTTTTAAAGCCGATTAATGTCTCCATCATGACACGCTCGTAATCGATGATACCAGCTTTTGCGCCAGCTTTTAGCAGTGCGTACTCGCCGCTTACGTTATAGACGCAAAGTGGCAGAAGTGTCAAATTTCTAAGCTCTCTAACGATGTCAAGATAGGCAAGCGCTGGCTTTACCATCAAGATATCAGCGCCTTGCGCCTCGTCTTGCAAGCTCTCATTGATCGCCTCCAAGCGGTTTGCGCTGTCCATTTGATAGCTCTTTCTATCGCCAAAGCTTGGTGCGCTTTGCGCCACGTCGCGAAATGGTCCGTAGTATGCTGAGGCAAATTTGGTTGAGTAAGCCATCACTGGTAAATTCTCAAAGCCATTGCTATCAAGTGTCTCTCTTAGCGTTGCGATGATGCCATCCATCATACCGCTTGGTGCGATCATGTCAGAGCCATTTTGAGCGTGTATCAAGGCTTGTTTGGCTGAAATTTCAAGCGTTGCGTCGTTGTCGATGGTGTTATGTACGTGGTCGATTATGCCGCAGTGGCCATGGTCTGTATATTCGCAAAAGCAAAGATCGGTGACGACTACTAAATTTGGAAATTTATCTTTTATGGCTCGAAGCGTCGTTGCGATGATGCCGTCGTTGCTTAGTGCGTCACTGCCAACGCTATCTTTTAGGCTTGGTATGCCAAATAAAATGATCGATTTTATGCCTAAATTTACTATCTCTTCGCACTCTTTTAAAATTTCATCTATACTCATTTGATAGACGCCTGGCATCGAAGCGATCTCGTTTTTAACGCCCCTGCCCTCGACTACAAAGAGCGGATAGATAAAGTCATTTACGCTAAGGCTAGTCTCTCTTACCATATCTCTTAAAGCTGGATTTATTCTTAATCTTCTAAAACGTTTAAACATATTTTTGCCTTTTCTTTGTTAAAATGCGTGATTTTTAGCTAGTTTAGCACAGTTGGAGTAAATTTAAAATGAAAATAGAAATTTCAAACACCGCAAATCTACCCTCGAGATTTGGCACTTATAAGGTTCAAGCCTTCAAAGAAGGGGCAAAAGAGCACCTTGTGATCTACAAAGAGCCTTTAAGCGAAGTAGTAAATCTTAGAATTCACTCCGAATGCCTAACTGGCGATGCGATCGGAAGCCTAAAGTGCGACTGCCGCGACCAACTCGAAGCTAGCCTAAAATATATCGAAGAAAATGGTGGCATGGTCATCTACCTGCGCCAAGAGGGCAGAAATATCGGGCTTTTAAACAAGATAAACGCTTATAGCCTCCAAGACAAGGGCTTTGACACGATAGAAGCCAATCACCAGCTAGGTTTTAAGGCTGATGAGAGGACTTACGAAGTGGTTGATTTTATCCTAAATCACTACGGCATAAAAGAGGTAAATTTACTCACAAACAACCCTTTAAAACTTCACGGACTAAGCTCAGTAAAGATCGTAAAACGCGTGCCTATAGTCATCAAGCCAAATAAATTTAACGAAGGCTACTTAAAGGTCAAAAAAGAGCAAATGGGGCACATCCTGTGATGAAAAATGAGCTTTGCTTGCCAGCTGAATTTGAGGAAAAAGTAAAGGCTTACGCTCAAATTTTTGTTAGATTTAACAAGGTTCATAGCTTAAGCAACTATAAAGATATAAGCGAGCAGGTGCTTGATAGCATTAGACCGCTTGAGATTTTTGACCTAAGTGCCAAAACGGCGGTCGATGTGGGCAGTGGGGCTGGCTTTCCAGCGATATTTTTAGCCCTTGCGATGCCGCGCACTAAGTGGCATCTTTTTGAGCCGATAGCCAAAAAGTCGTCATTTCTAAGCTACGCTAAGATCGAGCTTGGCTTGCAAAATTTAGAAGTTCATAGCCAAAAGATCGAGCTTGCAGATAAATTTACAGCTGATCTCATCACCTCAAGGGCGCTTAGCAAGACAAAAGAGCTTATAAAAATTTGCGATGGATTTTATGATGAGAGCACTAAATTTCTCATCTATAAGGGCTCAAGCGTTATGGATGAAATTTCAGGCATAGACGCGCAAATTTACAATGAAAAAAATAGAAACTACATATATTTTAATCTCAAAAACCGAGGGGAGATACGTTGAAATACTTGCTTTTTATAGCGATTTTGGTTGTGATTTACATCATATTTTTTAAAAATAGAAAAAAAAGCGACAAGATAAGCACCAGTAACTTCGAGGAGTGCAGCAAATGCGGTGTCTTTAGTGACATCGACCAAATGGTGCTAAGGGACGGAAAATACATCTGTAAAGAGTGCATAAAGGGTGAGAGATGAAAATTTTGGGTGATGAGCTGATCAAATTTGAGCCATTATATCTTTGCAAAAGCGAAGATGAAATTTCAAGCGGCAGGCAAAATCTCTTTAAATTTAATAGAAATTTGATAAAAAGAGCGCTAGAAGCTGGAGCAAACTTTAGCATCATCGCAAATGACATCAACGAAGCTATCATCGCAAACGCCGCTGGAGCAAAATTTATTATTGCAGATATTGACATTGCAAAAGATCTAGCAAAGATAGCTGAGAGTTATCTATTTGACGCACTTATAGCTGTTTTAATAAAAGATGAAAGCGAGCTAGCACATCTTGCAAAATTTAACATAGACGCTGCGATCTTGCCAAACGCTATAAAAGAATAAGGACAAAAATGGAAATTTTTAAAACTGCTTTTTTAATGGTTACTTTAATGCTGATTTTTATCGCTGTTGGCGGATATATTGGAGGCGAGCATGGCATGATGATCGCCTTTTTGATAGCGGCTGGCACAAATATCTTTTCATATTTTTTTAGTGATACTCTGGTGCTTAAAAGATATAACGCTATCGCAGTCGATGAGAGTAACGCTCAAGGGCTTTATGAGATCGTATCTCGCCTCACACAAAAGGCAAATTTGCCTATGCCAAAAATTTACATCATCCCAGAAGAGGTACCAAACGCCTTTGCCACAGGCAGAAACCCAAGCCACGCAGCTGTCGCGGTCACTGAGGGGCTTTTAAAAATTTTAAATGAAAACGAGATCGAAGGCGTGCTAGCTCACGAGCTAAGCCACGTAAGGCACTACGACATCCTAACTGGCTCAATCGCTGCCATACTAGCTGGCGCTATCGCAATGCTTGCAAATTTTGCTAAAGTTGGCGGTATTGCTGGGCAAAGCAGCGGTTCAAGAAGAGGTGGTGGTAATGGCATCGTTATGCTAGCACTTGCTATACTCATGCCAATAGCTGCCACAATCATACAAATGGCGATCTCAAGGGAGCGCGAGTATAAGGCGGACAAGGGCGCAGCCTATCTAACAGGACACCCAGAGTGGCTTGCAAGTGCTTTAAAAAAGCTTGAGAGCTACTCAAATTCTTACGTTATGCAAAACGCGAGCGAGCAAAGTGCTCATATGTTTATCGTAAATCCATTTGGTTCGTTAAACAACAAGCTTAGCGTACTTTTTAGAACGCATCCAAGCACTAGCGATAGGATCGCTGAGCTTGAAAGACTTGAACAAGAGATAAAAAGGGGCATGTAGAAAATTTAGTTCTAGTAAAATTTGGGCTAAATTTCTTCTTTTTACCATCTTTTTTGGCTTTAAATTTATAAATTTAAAAAAATTTTAAATTTCATGAGTGAGTAATTTAGGCTCTGATTTTAGTGGCAGGCTTTGCGAGGCTTAAAATCAGTAGTAGATTCTTGTGAGTAAATAAAATTTTAAAATTTACAAAAATATCAAATTTACAACCAAAAAAACGAAATTTAGCCCCAAATTTCACTGCAATTTCTTACAGTCACGATCTTCTATAGTGTACTCAAAGATCAGCTCACCATTTTCTGAATAAAAAAGCTCGTCCAAGGTAACACCAATACTTAGCATATTTAAGATTTCTTTATCTTTGCAAGCAGTTCGCAAATTCTCTTTTTTGATAGCTTCGATAAATTCCAAAAGCTCTTTCTCCTCAAGCCTTTTAATCTCTTGCTTTCTTGCGTGTTTGATGGCATATCTATAAATGAGCGTATCACCGACATTTAAGATATCATTAAGTATCAGTGTTGGCGTACAGATAAATGGGAGCTTTTTTTTGTAGTAAGTTGCGTGATTTTTCGCTGCCATATCTGGCGTAAGAGCCAGGGCAAGCGAGTAAAAAAACATTAAAAAAAGGGCTACTCGCAACTACTTTTATCCAAATTTATATCAAAAAAATGCCTACCCTCAAAGCCGTAACTACCACTTAGTGTGATGCCACGATTTAGCACAGCTCTAGCCATACCCGAGTTACAAAGCGCATCTTTTCCATTTTTATAAAACTCATCTTTTAAAGCCAAAATTTGAGCCTTGTTGTAGCCTTTTATCCTCTTTGTCTTGGTCTCGTTTAAAACAAACTCACCGTGTATGTTTAGCCCGCTACTACTCACATCTTTTAGCGTAATCATCTCATCGACCCTGCTTGGTAAATTTGGCTTTGCAGTTTGGACGACAAAAGCTGGGATCTGCTTAGTATCAAGCTGATTTAGTATCTGCTCATAAATTTTAAACTCACTCTCTTGCACACCAAAAGCAAGGCTAGCAAGAGCTAATAAAACGATCTTTTTCACATATTTCCTTTATATAAATTTCCTAGTGATGTTTGGCGAGAGCTTTACTAAAATGTCATAACTTATCGTATTAAAAAATTTCGCCCAAACATTTGCATCCTCAAAGACACAGATCCACTCACCACTATCTTTACAGCTAAAGCTATCCATAGAAATTTTGCCCAGTATTGGCTCGTTATTGGCAAGTCTTAGCTCACCACAGCCATTGTATCTTAGCAATCCATCACCATATCCAAGATCATAAGTGGCTACATTTATATCTTCTTTTGCGCTAAATTTAGCACCATATCCAACACCTTGACCACTTTTTAAAATGCGCTTACTAACTCTTTTTGCCCATAGTGAAAGTACTGGCTTTAAGCCCAAACTATCACCAAACTGAGCATATCCATACTGAGCGATGCCAACACGCACCATATCATCATCGATTTCACTTGCTCTTTCAAGCGCAGCTGAGTTGTGAGAGTGAAAGATTGGTTTTTTTATACCAAACTCATCGCAAAGAGCTAAAATTTTCTCTTTTGCAGCCCTAAAATTTTCTCTTTGCACAAAATAATCAGCATTTAGCTCATCACTTGCACGAAAATGTGTATAAGCTCCAAGAAGCTCTAAATTCCTTCTTGTTAAAATTTCAAAGGCGTAATCAAGCTCACTAATATCAAGCCCATTTCTATGCATGCCAGTATCGATTGCAAGGTTGATTTTTGAGCCATCTTTTATCTTCAAAAGTGCCTCTGTATCGTTTATCGCATAGATAAATTTACTGCTTTCATTTCCGGTTGGGATATGTGAGAGAATGAGAATATTTTCAAATATGTCAGAAATTTCATCTGCCTCAAACTCGCTTTTTACAGCACAAATTTCTATGCCAAATTTTTTAGCCTCACTAGCAATAAGCCTTGCGCCATGGCCATAAGCATTGTCTTTTAACACAACTATTACTTTCTCTTTGCCACCAGCTTTAGCACAAATTTGAGTGAGGTTATGAATATATGAAGCTTTATTCAGGCGTATTTCAGACATTAAAATTCACATTAAAAGCAGTATAAACATCCGGTAAAAGTTTTCTTACATTGTAATCAAATGCATAAAATTTAGCGTAAATTTCTTTCAGGTCAGCCTCTTTTACTTTGCTAAAATCAAAAACATCAGTACCATCTTTCTTTGGAACTTGGCGGTCAAGCTCAGCAAAAAAAGCAGCTCTTGCCTCTAAAATTTTTTCGATTTTTTCTTTTACTTCTTGAGATTTTTCCACTTTTACTCCTCTATAAAAATTTTCATATCATCGTTATAAAGCTTCACATAAAGCGTCTTTTGCCCAGCAAATTTATGTGTATCTGAAACATAATCCTCATAAAAACTTACACGAAAAAGCCTATCGTTTTTAAGATTTGGATAAGGCGTGATGAGAAAATTTGAAAAAGAAATGCGTTTTTTCTCTTTTTTAGAAAAAATAGCCCGCTTCATACTTTTAAATTTTTCCAAGCTCATGCCATCGTATCGCTCAAAGTTTTTATCGTAAAATTTAAGATAGTTTTCAATGTCGCTCTCGCTCCATGTCTTTTTCCAGCCCAAAAGCCCAGAAATAATCACTGCTATATCTTTTGCACTAGCTTCCGGACGCTTATCTTCGTAGATAAATGCAAGTGTTTTTTTGTGATCCACTACATCATCAAATTTCATCAAAGTATCATTTTGCATAGCCACGCAGCCTTTTGTTTTTAGCTCATCTGTCCTTTGACCATCAAGCGGATAGCCATGTATCCAAATACCACCACCATTTCGTTTTGCAAGCTTATCAAGCAAATTTGGGTATGAAAGCGAAAATGCAAGTGGGCCAAGATATCTATCATTTGGCGTAAATCTACGTGTAAGCTGATATACTCCAACCGGTGTTTTTAGATCGCCTTCAAGAAGCTTATCGCCATTTTTGCCAACTATAACGCTTGAGCTAAAAAGCTTTTTTGTAATGCCGCCATTATAAGAGATCACTTCAAGCTTCTTTTTAGTTTTATCAACTACACTTAGAAGTATCTCGTTGTCATAATATCCATATCTTATATCCTTGCCCTCAAGTTTTTTTAGCCAGTAATCCTTACTTAAAATATTTTTTTCAATGGCATCAATAACAGCAGCTGAGCCATTTTTTAAGTAAATTTCTTCGTAATTTTGGGCAAAAAGACAAGGCGATAACGCGATGAAGAAAAATATAATTTTTTTCAAGTGAAATATCCCAAAAAGTAAAATTTAGTCCGTAATTATATCCTAAAAAATTTATATTTTTAGATTTTAAAGGTAAATTAAGTAGTTCTAAATGTATAATGTGAAAACCATTATTAATTTTATCACAAAGGAAAAATATGAAAAAAATCGTTTTTGGTGCGATGTTTGCAGCTTCTGCTCTTATGGCGGCTGATATCAGCCTAGAGAATGTTAGAGCTAGAGATACAAAACCTGGCACAAACAACAGTGCAATTTTTATGGATATAAAAAATGCTTCAAATTCTGATGTAAAGCTTATTGGTGCTCACTCAAGCGTTTGCAAAAGTACAGAAATTCATACACACAAAATGAATGATGGCATGATGGCTATGGTTCAAATCGAAGATGCAGTGATCCCAAAAAATGGCGAAACAAAACTAGCTCCTGGCGGTCTACACATTATGCTTATGGATCTAAATAAACCATTAAAAGATGGTGATAAAGTTGATTTAGAGCTAAAATTTAGCAATGGCGAGAGCATAAAGCTTGATAATATCGGAGTAACTAAAAACTTTAAATAATGAAAAAAATCATAATTATTTTTTCATTTATCTTTATTGTTCTAGGTGCTTTTTCGATAGGCTATAAGCTTATGACAACAAGTAAAGAAGACCCACCTGAATTTGCCGATGTAAACACATCGCTAGATCCTTTAAGATGTGATCTAAACAATAAATCTTGTGAGATGGAATTTAAAGGCGTAAAGCTAAAAATAGACATCTCACCAAGACCTATTTATGCTATGAGGCCTTTTAGCTTTAAAATCATTAACGGTAAAAATTTAGGGCTAAAAAATCCTAGTCTTGAGATAGATGGCATAAATATGAATATGGGATCAATCAAAGCAAGACTTGAGCCAAGAGGTGATAACTTAACTGCTCAAGTAGTGCTAAGTGCTTGCGTTGTCGAGCTTATGAGATATAGATTTAAAGTGCTTGATGACGAAAAAGAAACTGGTTTTTTTGTAGATCTTGATCTAAAATTATAGAGGGTAACGATGAAAAAGGCATTTTGGGGCTTAATAATAATCTTAATTTGTATAGGTGTTGCACTTTTGCTGATAAAGCCAAACAAGTATGATTTTAAGGCACTTTCACAAAATGGTGAAGTAAGTCTTAAAAATTACGACGGAAAGTACAAAGTTATATATTTTGGTTATCTTTTTTGCCCCGATGTCTGCCCTACTGCACTCTCTTTGATTGGTGATGAGCTAAATAAATTAAAAAGAGATGACTTTGAGCTACTTTTTATTACGCTTGATCCTGAACGCGACACTCCTGAAAATTTAACTCTAATGGCAAAAAATTTCTACAAAGATGCCGATGGATTAAAACTAAATGCCTTAAAAGAAGTGGCAAAAACCTATGGTGTAAAATTTCAAAAAGTCCGTCTTGAAAACTCAGCCATGGGCTATTCTGTTGCTCACAGCTCTTCAATATATTTAATAGACAAAAAAGGAAATTTTTATAAAGAAATTTCAAATCTAACAAATGAAAACATTGGAGAAAATTTATTAAATTTGATCAAAGATAGACCTTAGGCTGGAAATTTTAGTAAGCCAAAATGGCCTACTAAAATTCTTTATGCAAATATCATCTCAAGATCTTCTAAACTAAAATTAATTCACTTGTTATGTTTTTGATTTTAATGCTCGCTGAGTGATTTTTTCACCCAAAATCTATTAACCCTTGAACATAAATTTAATCTACAAACCAAACAAAATTAATTAAATATAAGCAGTACTAGCAATGAATTTATTAAGAAGATCTGTACGAAAAGTAGGCTTTTGCACTATGAATTTTAATGATAATGCAAAAGCCGGAAATTTGGTTTTGCTATTTCACTCTATGATGCACGCTGCCGCCATAAGTAATATCCTCAGCCTTTACCTCATCACTTGTTAAAATTTCACTTATCTTGCCATTTTCTTCTAGCTTTTTCCTATTTTCTTCGGCATCTTCTTGATAGCTGTAAACCATCGCAACACTCACTACTCCACTGATAGCTTCTATCTTTTTAAAATTTTTTATCTCATCTTCAATACTATCTGAGCTAACTACCACTACGATTCTATCGTCTGCATCGGTTATTATTTCACACTCTTTTAGCTTTTTTATTTCGTTTTTTACACTTTCATTTTTATTGTCCGTATAAACTATTAAACTTGAAATATTCATTTAATTCTCCAAAACAAAATTTTATTCTCATAGGCTGAAGTTACGACTTCGTTATCACTTATAAAAACTATGCTATTTATCGTGCTTTGTCCAGTTTTTAGCATTGCGATATTTTCTAAGCTTTTGCTATCAACTAAATTTACATCGCTCATCTCATCACTCATATAAGCCGCCACTCTACCATCATCGCTAAGGCCGACACCATAGACTAAAAAGCCGGTATTTATCTTTTTTAGGCTTCCATCTGAAAATATCCCCACGATCCTGTCGGTACCTCCGCTGATCATGACACCATTTTTATAGGAGATGTCGTATATATTATCTGTATGAATGTCTAAAATTTGATCCATTTTTTTAGCTTTTATGTTATAAAAGTAGACCTTCCCACTCTCGCAAGCGATAGCTAGAGTGCTTCTATCTTCATTTATCTCCATATCTGAAAGCATCGCAATTGAAATTTTAAAGCTATCATAAATTTCACCACTTTTTAAGTTTAAAAAGTAAATTTCATTACTGATTGAAGCAAGTGCAATACGCTCGTCATCTAAAAATAATGCCTTTTTTGTCGCTTGATTTGGTATTTTTATGCTTTTCATCTGCCCATTTTCTCTTATATAAAGCACCTTTGTAGCATAGTCACCCTCACTTAGGATGAGTATCTTGCCATTTAACTCATCAACGTTTAAAATTTTTGGTCTTTCATGATCGCTAACGTATGTTTTTATATCTTCTATTTTTATTATCTCTTCAAATTTATCTTCTTTAGGATCATAAATTTCAACCGTCCCTCCATCAGTTGCAATAAAGAGTTTGCCATTTATTAGCGTTGTACTTAGGACATTTGCACTAGCCTCTATTTGCTTGTATGGAGTGGTGATCTCGCTTGCAAAGATAAAATTTAATAGACAAAAAATAAAAAACAAAGCTCTCATAAGGCCTCCATTTGAAGTGAATTTTTAAAGCAAACATCAAAGCACTCGCCGCAACTTACGCAGTTTTGATTAACAATAGGTCTAAAAACACCAAGAAATTCGACTGCTTTAAATTTGCAAGCATCAAGGCAGTTGTAGCAGATTGTATCGTTCCATGCTAGACAGCTAGAAACATCGATGCTAACTTTTGCATTTATACTCTTTGGTGAGTTTAAGCTTAATGTCTTTTTACCAAGACTCTCACAAGCCTTTGCGCACTCTTCGCAAAAGTCACAGCCCAGCTTTTTAACTTTAAAAACTACCCTTTCATTTTCAAAGCTAAGAAGCTCTTTTTCACAAGCATTTACGCAGCTAGCATCACATCCATCGCAGTCAAACTCACCGCTAAAAAATGGCGGAGTTATAAATTTGGGAGCAGATTTTGCCCCCAAAATTTTACTAAAAAGCTCTCGCCTGCTTTGCATTATTTAACACCATCGTTTAAAACATCTAGCAAGTTTGACTTATGAGTACCGTTTTTATCTCTAAAGTCAGGCTTAAATTTATTACCGACTAGCTGAGTTAAGCCAGTTTGTTGCTCAACGTGGCATGTTGTGCAGTTATATCTTTCATCATCAAGCTTGCCTGCAAGATCTTTTTTATTTCTGATGTCATAAAGGTGAGATGATGGTATCGGTGTTGCTCCACTATCTTTTGCAAACTCTGGCATATGGCAGGTTACGCACATATTCATATCCTTTGTGATAGGCACTAAACCCTCAGTATCGTGCGGAATAAATGGCGGTGCATTTTCAAAAGACCTATCAAATTTCTTTGACATACCAGCTGGCTCTTTTGTGTAGTTCACATATTTTAATACAACGTCTTTATCGTCTAGCAAATCGATATTTCTAAAGCCGATTTGCGAATCACTAATACTTGGATTATTAAAAGTACATGCCGCAAAAAACGCAGCGCACAATCCTCCAAGCATCATTATTTTTATTTTCATTTTTCTCTCCTTAAATTTCTAATACTAAATTTCAAAGCCCTGTCTCCACAAACATCAATACACCTGCCACAGCTTATGCACTCGCTTGAGCTAACCGAGCGGCTCTCTTTACCGATCATGTCAAGCACTTGCACTTCTGGACAAACAAGCTTGCATTTCATGCATTTTGTGCAAACCTGGGCATCATGTTTTACTCTAATTAGGGCAAATTTTGAGATGATGGCGTAAAAGGCACCAAGCGGACAAACGTGCGAACAAATACCACGCTTTAACACAAACATATCAAAAGCAATGATCGCAACCGCTATACCTAAAGCACTAGCTGAGCCGTAAATAATGCCACGCTGAATAATGCCAATATAGCTAACGCTCTCAAATACTGGATAAGATAAAGCAAGGCTTAATATAAGAGCAAGAGCCAGCAAGTAATAACGTAAATTTTTACTCACATTTAAGACTTTTTCGCCCTTAAAGCCAAATTTCTCTCTTAGTTTAAAAGCGATATCGGTTAGTAAATTTATTGGGCATATCCACGAACAAAACGCTCTTGGAGCAACCAGTGCATAAAATGCAAAGATAATGCCAGCTCCAATAATTGCATTTATGCCAGCGCTAAAGCTTGCAAGTAAAATTTGAACCAAAGCAAATGGATCGCTTAGTGGAATTTTTCCAAAAAGCCAAGATGAGCTTAAATTTCCGCTAAGTATCTTAACTCCATAAAAATTTCCTAGGATAAATAGTGCTAGGATAGAAATTTGAGTTATTCGTCTTAAGATTAAAAATTTCATAGCTCACCACCATTTAGATAATCAGTCGCTTTTTTAATGTCAAGCTTTATTTTGCTGTCTGCATCATCTATGCGTCTTTCATCTTCTTTTATCCAGCCTTTGACGTAGTTATCGCCTACTTTGCCAAGCACCGCATCGCGGTTTAACACGGTAATAGCCGCTTTTTTGGTGATACAGGCTCGCTCACAAACACCGCACCCAGTACAGATATCACTATCAACCACTGGAAGTAAAAAGGCATGCTTTTGTGTTCTTTCGTTACGGCGATACTCTAGATATAAAGCCTTATCTAGAAGTGGACAGGCCCTATAACAAGCATCACACTGTATGCCCCAATAGGCCACACAGTTTTTCATGTCTACCACTGCAACGCCCATCTTGGCCTTATTTATATCGAGTTTATCGTTTGTGCTTACCAAATTTACATCCAAGGCGCCAGTTGGGCAAACTGGCACACAAGGAATATTTTCGCACATATAGCAAGGAATTTTTCTAGGCTCAAAATAAGGCGTTCCAATACTTACACCATCTCCTAGAGAGGCAAGTTTGAGTGTGTCAAATGGACATGCCTCGACACAAAGTCCACATCTAATGCAGCTTTCTAAAAACTGCTTTTCATTTTTTGCACCAGGGGGTCTAAGAAGCATGAGCGGCGAAGCTTTGGCGCTAAGCGACCATATAAAGCCTCCACTAAGTGCTAAAATCGCTGCCTTAGCTCCAAATTTTAAAGCCTCTCGCCTACTTGAAAATTCCATATCAGCCATATTTACGCCTTATAAATTTTAACCGCACACTTTTTATAGTCAGTCTCTTTTGAGATTGGGCAAGTAGCGTCAAGACATACTTTATTTATATAAACGTTTTCATCAAAGAAAGGCACATAAACAAGTCCTAGTGGCGGCTTATTTCTACCTTTTAGATCGACTCTTGCTTTTACCTTGCCACGGCGTGATTCGACCCAAACGACCTCATTTTGAAGCACGCCAAGTTTTTTAGCGTCATCTTCGTGCATATAGCAAAGCGCCTCTGGAACAGCTCTATAAAGCTCAGGAACACGCATAGTCATCGTACCTGTATGCCAGTGCTCTAGCACACGACCAGTACATAGCCAGAATGGATAATCTTTGCTTGGCATCTCGCATGGATCCATGTAAGGGCGGAAGAAAATTTTTGCTTTGTTCGCAAGAGATGTTTTCTCTTTATTTTGTACGCCTTTTAGATCACCTGTTGGAAGTGCTGCATTTTTGTTGCCGTAGAATGCAAATTTCTCATTTGGAGCAGCTTTTTTAGCATATGGATCGAATTTAGTATTAAATCTCCACTGAGTCTCTTTACCATCAACAACTGGCCATCTAAGACCTCTTACTCTGTGGTAAGTGTCAAAGTCAGCTAGGTCGTGACCATGTCCAACGCCAAATTTTCTATACTCTTCCCAAAGATATTTGTGGACGAAAAATCCATATCCTTTAAATTCTTTACCATCTGAGCCGATCACTTTTCTGCTATCACCAAACACTTCTGTATTGTCGTAGTTTTCCATAATAGGATCGTTTGCACTAAATTTCTTAGCCTCTTCGTTAGCAAAAAGTACATCAAATAGCGTATCTTCTTCGCTATATCCCATAGCTTTTGCAGCATCAAGCACATTTGGAAGTGTCACTTTATCATTTACTTTTTTCTCACCCCAAACATCTTTTAGCTTAAAGCGCTTGCTAAATTCCATCATTTGCCAAATATCAGGCATCGCTTCACCAACAGGAAGTACTTGCTGTCTCCAGTGTTGTGTTCTTCTCTCAGCGTTACCGTAAGCACCCCATTTTTCATAGATCATCGCAGTTGGGAGGATAAGATCAGCCACTTTTGCAGAAATTCCTGGATAAGGATCGCTTACAACGATGAAATTGTCCATCTCACGAGCTGCTTTGATCCAGTGGTTTGCATTTGCAGTATTTTGCCATGGATTATTTACTTGAACCCATATAAATTTAACCTTACCATCTTCAAGATCACGCATCATTTTTACGTAGTGAGAAGCGAGTACGCCACTTAGTGTTCCAGCAGGAAGTTTCCAAATTTTTTCAGTTATCTCTCTATGTTTTGGATTTTCGATAACCATGTCAGCTGGTAAGCGGTGAACAAATGTTCCAACCTCTCTTGCAGTTCCACACGCACTTGGTTGGCCAGTTAGAGAAAACGCTCCTGAGCCTGGAAGTGCTTGTTTACCAAGCAAGAAATGAACCATATAAGCTTGCTCATTTACCCATGTACCACGTTGGTGTTGGTTAAAGCCCATCGTCCAAAAACTTACGACTTTGCGGTTTTTCTCGATGTAAAGATCAGCAAGTACTTTTAGTTTTTTCTTAAATTCTTCTATATCTTCGTTTGGATCGCCCTTTGCCACCTTTGCTGTAAAGTCAAGTGTGTAAGGCGCAAGAGCTTTTTTAAACTCTTCAAATGTTATTTGCCAATGTGCGCCAGATTTTGCAGCATTTTTATTTTCTAGCGTATCGCCAGCTTTTAGTCCAAGATAAGAAAGCGTAACACCCTCAGCTTCACTTAGCACCTTTGACTTCTCAGTAGCAGCAGTGTCTAGCTCGCTTGGAGCATATTTTTTATGATTAATGTCTGGACGAAGACCATATCCGATATCGGCTGGACCAGTTGTAAATACACAGTGTTTTTTAACAAATTCTTCATCGATCATCTCTGGGTGGTTATAAACTATCTCGCGAGCGATGTAGTTCCAGATAGCAAGGTCAGATGACGGAGCAAAGATGATCTCGATGTCAGCTAAATTTGATGTTCTAGTTGAGTAGGTGCTTAAATTTACGACCTTTACTCTATCAGGATCGCTAAGCTTTCTATCGCTTACGCGTGCCCAAAGTATCGGGTGCATCTCGGCCATATTTGCGCCCCAAGCCACGATAGTATCAGTTAGTTCGATATCATCAAAACAGCCTGATGGCTCGTCTATGCCAAAAACTTGCATAAAGCCAACAACCGCACTTGCCATGCAGTGTCTTGCGTTTGGATCGATGCTATTGCTTCTAAAGCCACCTTTTATAAGTTTAACAGCAGCGTAACCTTCTGGAATTGTATATTGACCAGAACCTAGAACTCCGATACCATGAGGTCCTAGCTCATCATATGCTTTTCTAAACTGAGCCTCCATAACATCAAATGCTTGCTTCCAGCTTACTTGCTTAAATTTACCTTTTTTATCAAATTCGCCTTTTTCATTTACACGTAAAAGCGGATGAGTGATCCTATCCTCGCCGTACATGATCTTAGCATTAAAATAGCCTTTAATGCAGTTTAGACCACGATTTACTGGTGCTTCTGGATCTCCTTTTACAGCTACTATCTTGCCTTCTTTTGTGGCGACCATGATGCCACAGCCTGTCCCACAAAACCTACAAGCGGCCTTATCCCAGCGCCAGCCTTTTTCAGCTTCGTTTGCTGCACTTAGCGAGCTTGGTACAGCTATACCAGCACTAGCACAAGCAGCACTAGCCGCAGCACTTTTTATGAATTCTCGTCGATTCATTCTTTCTCCTTTAAAGATTTAAAACAAATTTAATTGATATTAACCTTGTAAAACTTATTTACAACTGATTTACATTTACAAAAATTTCAAAAAACTTAAGCTAAAAATGTAAATATTTTTCTACATAAAAATATTAATTTTCTTACGAAGCACGATTTTAAAAGAAAATACTATTTAATAAAATTTAAAAATTTTAGAGTAGTTATCAAAAAAGCTAAAGAAAACAAAGTAAAATTGTTTTTAAATATTTGAGTAAAAAAGTAACATAAAGTATTATTAAAAATTTTATCTCCTTACTGAAATATCAATAATTGCAAGGATAAATTCTAATAA
>NZ_PIRF01000007.1 GCF_003049705.1 Campylobacter concisus | reverse complement strand
ACTCCTAGTGCATTCCAACATAAAGACGGTTGGTATGTAAGCAATGATGGTAAACTAGCTATTGGTCAAGATGATGCATCAGATTTGGCTGTGACCGATTCTAGTAGGCTTTCTAATTATGCTAATTCTATAGAGGGCAATACGGATCTTAACGTATTTGGCGGAGATAATAGAAGCGGTATTATTGTGGATAATACCAAAGCTAATTCCGTGTATAGCGGTGTAGGCGGAGATGGAGTTAAATTTTTAAATAATGCGGAAGTAAAAAATACGCATACCGGTACCGGCGTAGATACCGTAAACGTAGAAGCCGGAGCAGAGGTAAAAAATAGTGATATAAATACCGGCAAGGGAGGCGACGTAGTTAATATCAAGGGTAAGCTAGGCAATAGTACAATGATAGATACCGAAGACGGCGATGATACCGTAAATTTTGCCGGAGAAACGAGCGGATATGCCGCAATAAGTACCGGACGCGGAAAAGATACGTTTAATATCGAAAGCGGAGCGACTTTTAGCAAACATCTTAGCGTAGATACCGGCGAGGATGATGATACGGTTAATATTAAAAATGGCGCAAATTTATCTTGGGGAAGTATAAAAACTGGAGCCGGAAACGATACTGTAAATATAGATGGCAATATGATCGGTAATCCAAATCATTTTAATGAGATAAGTACTGGAAGCGGCGATGATACGATAAATATAAACGGGCACGTATCCGGAGAATCAAGAATAAAAGCCGGCGAGGGTAACAATACCGTATACGTTAGAGGAACCGTCGACGGTAAAGCTAGGATAGAAGCGGGTGATATCGATAATGAAGATAAACACAGCGAACTTTATATAGAAAGCGGAGCTACGCTAAGCGGGGGCAGTAGCGTAAGTATGGGCGGCGGCAACGATACTATTTATATTAGACAAGGCTCTACCGTAAATGGGGGTGCCACTATATCTGCCGGATATGGAAACGATACTGCATATATAGATGAAAATCTAGATACGGGTAATATAAGTATGGGCGGCGGCGTAGATACGATAAATTTCAAAAAAGGAATAACTATAACAAGAGGCGTAATAGATTTTGGTAGTGGCAATGACACAGTCGACATCGACGGCATTACCTTTACTAATGGTGCGGAACTACTCTCCGGCTCGGTAGATAGGCCCCATTGGTACGACGATGACGATAACGACATTATAAACATTACAAATTCTACATTTAAACAAAATAGTAAAATAGATGCCAAAATGGGAGATGATAAGATAAATATCGGTGCTGGAGCAGTAATAGATAACTCAAACGTTATAGCCGGATACGGTAGCGATACTATAAATATTAATGCGGGTTCTAAAGTGGTAAACGGCAGCAAGATTTATTCTGGACTAGATCATTCATACGGTGATACCAACGATATAGATACCATAAATATAAACGGTGGCGAGGTTACAGACTCTGAAATTTATACTTCTCGTAGTAAAACGATAACGAATATAAAAGACGGAACACTCACAAACCTAAAATTTTACGGCGGCTCAGGAACAGATGAGATAAATATAAGTGGGGGGATAATTAAAAAATCTGAAATAACCGGCGGTGACGGAGACGATGAGATAAATATAAACGGCGGAAATTTTACCGAAACTAAGATAAGTACCGGAAGAGGAACGTATAGTGGAGACGGAGACGTCGTAAATATCGCCGGAGGTACGTTTAGTAAAACTACCGTAGAATTACAAGGAACAAAAAATACCGTAAATATAAATTCCGGAGCGGTATTTGGCGATCAATCGGACGCTATAGCCAATAGACAGTATCAAACCAAAATAGTAAACGGTAACGGCGAAGATCACGTAAATGTAAATGCCGGAGCTATTGTTAAAAACGCGACATTCGATCTTAACGGAGGTAGTG
Organism: Campylobacter concisus; assembly: GCF_003049705.1. Classification (NCBI taxonomy): domain Bacteria; kingdom Pseudomonadati; phylum Campylobacterota; class Epsilonproteobacteria; order Campylobacterales; family Campylobacteraceae; genus Campylobacter; species Campylobacter concisus. The sequence continues at coordinate 116,530 of NZ_PIRF01000007.1, read as the reverse complement.
ATACTATAACCGTAGCATCGGGCGCTACCGTAGAACATTCTCAGCTTATAACTGGAGACGATGTCGATACGCTAAACATAAACGGCACCGTTAGCGGAGATACGCATGTGGATTTAGGATACGGTGCGGATGTCTTAAATATGGGAAACGGCGCCATCGTATCGGATTCTGATATCCATATGGACGACGGCAGCCAAGGATACAATGATACTGTAAATATCGCAAACAACGTTACTCTTAAAGACCGGGCGGATATCAAAGGTGGCGGTGGAGCCGATACTATTACTGCGGGCGACAACCTAACGCTTACTAATAACGCTGGCATACACGGCGATTGGGGAAATAACGGAAGTGCTGGAACTGGTAGCAACGATGACGGTGATATAATTACAATAGGTAAAAATTTAAATATGAGCGGCGGTTCTATGATAAGTGGCGGCGGCGGAGATGATATTATCTCTATCGGTAAAAATGCAAGTATTCAAGACACTTCTACTATCGACGGCGGAGCCGGATTTGATACATTAAAAGTAGCTGATAATAGCATAGACTTTAGCCATGTTAAAAATATCGAAAAACTAGATATGACTAATGGAGAAAAGACAACCTTAACTCTTACAGCTAGCAATGTTCAAGATATATTACGTGATAGTAACGAGAATAAGCTAAAAATAGATGGTGATAGTAACGATGAGCTTACTCTTGGAAGTAGCTGGACTAAAGGTGCTAGTTCTGGTGGTTATACTACTTATACTAGTGGTACAACTACAATCGAAGTTCAAGATCAAATACACGTACTTTAATATCTAGACTTTTAATCCCAGAGGAAATTCCTTTGGGATATTCTTTCTTATCATTAAATTTTTATAATTATTTGTCTTTCTAATTAGTACTAAACCCACAAATTTTTAGCTATTTAAGAGTAGTTAGCATATAACAAATCAGCAAGTTCGGATAGACAAGTAAAGGCTGAAAATGGATTAAAATTTAGCGGCAAATGTAGATAAATTTACCGCCGTAAGGATAAATTATTTTCCAGTTGGGTCTAAGCCGTTTAAGATGTAATTTACTTCATCATCGCTTAGCTCGTAGTGTAAAAACTCTTTATAAAATTTCTTTGTCTCAGCTGCTATATCTATATCTTTAAAAATTTCAGGGTGCAAAGTCTTAGCCGCCCATAAAATTTGCAATGCCCCCTCGGCGCCGTATCTATCCCAGCTAAAAACGCCAGTTGGATTTACGTAAACTCTTTTCTTTTTTACAGCGTTAGTGTCTGCGTAGATAGGGTTTTCATATATCTTTTTTAAAATTTCGGGAGCTTTGGCTCTGCCTATGATGATGACATCAGGGTTCATATTTGGTATCTCTTCAGCATTGATTTCAAGCATATTTCCGGCTTTTTGAACCGCATTTTGGCCGCCTGCGACCCTTATCCACTCGTCTATGATCGTATTTGCGCCGTCAACCTTGAATAAATTTTTGCCGTCGGCTATGTGAAGTACTTTTGGTTTATTGTATGATGGCGCGATCTTACCTATTTCGTTTTGCACTCTTTTAAGGTTGCCGTCAAAATATTCGTTAAATTTCTCCGCGATCTTCGGCACGTCGCCTCCTATGACCTCGGCCATGATAGATACGCTTTTTTCATATCCGCATGATTGGTAAATGACGGATAAAGCACGGTAAAGCCGTTTTTGGTTAGCTCTTCTTTGTTCTTTTTATCGGCGGCTATGACGACGTCTGGGCTTAGTTTGATTAGCTCTTCTACTTGTAAATCTTTGCCGTTTATGCCGTTTGGAATGCTTGAAATTCTAGGATAAACGTGCGCAAACCATTTGTTGTTTTTGATTAGATCGGTGGTCGCTACTATCTTGTCCGTGCCGCCTAGCATTAATATGATTTGGTTATTCGCATACCAAAGCGTAGCGATCTTTTCTACTTTTGCGGGGACTTTTACGACGTCACCAGTGATGTCTTTGACATCTCTAAACTCAGCTGCATTAAGCAAAAGGCTTGCAAACAGCACCACTAAAGCCATGAAAAATTTTTTCATTTTTTCTCCTTATGTTAAATATATATTTTTATATATAAGTGCTAATCCTATATGCTATCGCCTTAATAAACAATATCTTTACAATATAAATTTTTAATTTAGAGCTTTAAAATTTATGAGCGAATGTGAATTTGTATCTATTATTGATAGATTAAATTTATAGCAAGGACTCCCCTTTTTGCACTGGGCAAAAAAGGGAGAAAAAGAGAGATTATTTCTCGAAAGCTTTTTGCAAGCTAAACGGAAACGCCTGATAGCCCATAGCATTTGTCATCTTTATCTCGATGCTTGGCTCTTTTGCACCCCACTCAAACTCATCGATGTGTGGGCTAGGAAGTCCTACTGGGCGACCTTTTGCGATATCAAACTGCATGCCAGCAACGGCTGAGTAGACCATCACGCTATCAAGGTCATCTTGATACTGCGTAAGGCTAGTAACCGAGCTATACCACTCTTTGCCACGCTCTTTGCCGTACTCCCAAATTTGCTCAACAGTCTTTTTCTTTTCATCTATCTTATAAACGACCGCGCGAGAGTATTTCATGCCAGCGATGGCTGGTTGCTCCATGCCCCTTGTATCGCCGTTATCAAAGACGCTTAGATAAATTTTGCCTTTTTTAGACTTGCTATCTATCCTAAATGCTGTGTGCTGCGTCCATTGCCAGTCAAAGCCACCTTTGTCGCTCTCGTATCCTGGGCATTTTGAGTACTCATCTTCGCAGACGATTTTATTGCCTTTGCTATCAACTGGCTGGAGGAGCTTGTCTTTAAATTTATCGCTCCAACCCTTGTGAGCGCCCATGATCCATTTTACTTGTTTATCACGGCCGATCTTGATGACTGCATCTTGGTGGCGGCTTGAGATGATGATACTATCATCGCTTGGGTCATAATCCACGCTATTTACGTGCGCCCAGTTACGTCCAGGTCCTGCGCCAACTATGTCACCCCATTTATCGTGTGTATCCATAGACTGAAGCTCATCAGAGCTTGCTGTGTGGCCTGCTTTTTTAGCGTCTATGTTTAAGCAAACTGCGCCTTGATCAAGCGTTTTTAGCACGATATCGCGGTAAGGATCAAGAATTTCATAAAGTCTAAAGTCATCAACTACGTTGCCATCTCTGTCAAGCTCAACTATCACGTCACGCACCGTTCTTACGTTTTTGCCATCAGCTCTTTTATAATCAGCATTTGCCACGCGCAAGAAGTAGTGTCCGTTTTGTGCTACGTCCATTGAGTGAGAGAAGTCGTTGTAACTAGCTGGTAGCTCGCGGTTAAAAATTTCTCTACCCATGATGTCGTATTTTGCGTATCTTTGACCATATCCCCAAGTCATAGCGCCGTCGTCATTTTGCTTAAAGCCCATCATTACGCCAGCGTGAAATGGCTGTTTTAGATCGTAAATTTTGCTTGGCTCAAGATACCATCTAACCTCACCTTTTGTATCAAGGATGAAGTTATTTGGGCTGTAGTTCCACTCGATCGCACCGCCAGCTGGGTTGTTCCAAACGACTTTTGTGCCCTTGCCAGTTTTATTTACAAAGTTATTTACATAGTAGAGGCGGTTAGCAAATTTAGCACTCGCAGGCTTAGTAACCTCGATCTTGTCAAATAGTGCGCCCTTTTGATTTGGCGTGCCAGCGCTCTCTAGATAGATAGCTGGAGCGTAAATTTTATAGCTCTCTTTTATATGCTCAGTCTTGCCTTTGTAGCTCTTGTCGTACTCGACCTCAACGGTATTTTGATAGTCAGGATACATGCCAAAAACTGGGATGCCGCCATGTGTGCGAAGATGCTTATCAGCCACTTTGTAGCTTATCACCTGACCGCCTTGTTTTGGTACGATGGTTACTTTTGCATTACTTAATGTGTAGCCGCCATTTTTGATGACCGCTGTAAGAGGCGCTGTGTCGTATGGATTTACCATTACTTCGCCGATAGCTCCTGTTATAGCGTAGTCAAGCTTAGCTCCGCTTGGACCGCCTATCGCAAAAGCGCTCGAGCAAAGTACAGAGGCTAGTGCAACACAACTCAAAGTCTTTTTCATAACATCTCCTTTAGATAAATTAAATTTTATAAACTCTACTCATAAAGCTTATAAAATTTAGAAAAAGCCTTGGAACGCCCAAGGCTTAAAATAGGTAAAAGGAGTAATAAAAAATATTGCGTCCTTCGTAATTGTAATAAAACCTTATAACATAAAAATCACGATAAACTTTATAATAGCTTAAAATCTAAATTTATATTAAAAATTTTTGTCTTTTTGGACCTTAAGCTAGCATTTACGCTTTAGTACTTATAATCAGCCCTAAACAATGGAGCAGAACTTATGACACTAACTTACAATGCAAAGAAAATTTATAAAAATTGGTTTGATTCAAAAAGTGAGCTTGAAGAGAGCAACGCTAGCTTTTTAGAGGATTATTTAAATTTTTTAGGCGATATTAGTGAAGTGATAAATATTGATGAAAAAACAAGACTTTCGGTTATCATCGCCTCTCTTTGCGTGAGTAAAGGTGCAAAAAGCTCATTTAAAAGCTTCGTTAGGGCTGCTTTAAATGTAGGCATATCAGCAAAAGAGATAAGAGAAATTTTATATCAAGCAGTGCCTTATGCTGGGCTTGGCAAAGTAGAAGATTGTATATTTTTAGCTGATGAAATTTTTAATGAGCGCTATATAGAGCCTGAAAATATGCCTAAAAAATCAAGAGAAGGCAGAGGTGAACGAGGCCTTGAGATACAAAGAAAACTCTTCCCAGCGGTTGATAAATTTATCGCATCAATGCCAAATGATCAAAAACATATAATGGAGTTTTTATCGCAAAACTGCTTTGGCGATTTTTATGCAAGAGATGGGCTTAGCTTAGAGCTTAGAGAGCTTTTGACATTTGTCTATATCACGACTCTTGGCTTTGCAAAACCACAGCTTTTAGGGCACATTGCTGCAAATTTTGGCATCGGCAACGATAGAGCTAAACTAATAAGCGTTGTTACGACACTTATACCATTTATAGGCTATCCAAGTGCTTTAAACGCATTATCAGCAATAAATGAGATAAGCTCTAGCAAAAATTAAATTTTTAATCAATGCAATATCTTATAAATTTCAGCCAAAATTTATTCTAGCGTTAAATTTGCGGTTGAGCTTGGTTGTAGAATAACTCAAAATAAATCATCCAAAGGAGATCATCATGAGTTTTCTATCTAAATTTAGTAAGGCAATCTTTGCCGTTGCGGTGGCTGGAGCGATTAGTGCTAGTGCATTTAGCGAGGGCGAGGACTACGTCAAGCTTGAAAAGCCACTAAGTGTGGGACAAAATACGCTAGTTAAAATTTTTAGCTATGCTTGCCCATTTTGCTACAAATACGACAAGAGCGTCACTCCAAAGGTAGTTGAGAAAATCCCTGGCCTAAAATATGAGCCATTTCACCTAAAGACAAAGGGCGATTACGGCGAGGTTGCGAGCAAGGTCTTTGCCGTGCTTATCGTTATGGACGAGGCAAAGGGAGTGAGCTTGTTTGATGAAAATTCGCTATTTAAAAAGGCTAAATTTGCCTACTACAAAGCTTATCATGACAAAAAAGAGCGCTGGAGCGATGGCAAAGACGCTGAGGGCTTTTTAAAGACTGGGCTTGATGCTGCTGGTGTTAGCAAAGCAGACTACGAAAAAGAACTGGCTAATCCAAAAGTGACTGAGCTACTTAAAAAGTGGGACGAGAGCTATGACGTGGCTAAAATTCAAGGCGTGCCAGCATTTGTCGTAAATGGCAAATATCTCATCATGACAAAATCAATCAGCTCGCTTGACGGCATGGCAGCACTCATCGAAGAGCTTCTTAAAAAATAAGGCGCCACATGAGCTTTTTTAAAAAAATGGCTAAATTTCAAGACTCACGCATCTCTTGGGCGATCTTAGTTTTTGTAAGCGTTGGGCTTGTCGTTATCGCGCACTCGCTCTTTCAAAACTACGCCTATATGCCACCTTGCGAGCAGTGCGTCTATATACGTTTTGCATTTTTATGTATGGCGCTTGGCGGCGTGATCGCTATGATAAATCCTAAAAATTTGTTCTTTGCTCTAATTGGCTACGGCTTTGCCTTTTGGGGAGCGGTGCAGGGCATAATGTATAGCGTAAAGCTAGCTAAAATCCACGATGCGGTGCATGGCGATGATCCTTTTGGTGTGCAGGGCTGCTCTACTGAGCCACACTATCCATTTGGTTTGCCGCTTGAGAAGTGGGCGCCTGACTGGTTTATGCCAACGGGAGACTGCGGATATGACAGCCCTATGGTACCTGATGGCGTGGTGCTAAGTGATTTGCAAAAGAGCATAGTTGATCTTTATGCGGACGGCTGGTATCTTGTGCCATCATCTAAATTTATGTCGATGGCTGATTGCACGCTGCTTGGATTTAGTGTTTGTTTTGTAGTGCTTGCACTTATGCTCGTTTCAAAGCTTTTATCCTTTTTAAAATGAATTTAGTTAGCCCAAATTTGGGCTAACTTAGGATATACTGCACGTATGGGTATTAATTTAAAATCACAAAATATTAAAATCTACGCCATCATCTTGCTTGCTAGCCTTTTTGTAATACTTCTTGGGCTAAATATTTATAGCAATGCAAAAGAGAAAATCATAGAGCTATCTGATAAAAATAACATAGCAGTCAGCAAAAATATCGTAAATAACTTTCAAATTTGGCTTGATGAGCGGATAAATTCACTCATTCGTGCGTCAAAATTTATACAAAATGCAGGCATCGTAGATGACGATGAAAAGATAGCTGGCTTTATAAAGCTCTTTAAACAAAACGCAAAAGAATTTGATCTAATGCAGCTTTTAAGGGATGATGGAGAAATTTTTGTAGATGGAGAGAAAATTTTAGAAGAAGTTATGCCAAAAAGTGAAAGAGCAGGGCTTATCTGGTATGTCGAGACAAAAAATACAAATGCCCCAAGCGTAAATTTCATGCAAAAACATAAAATTTTAAAAGGCTCAACTCTAAATTTATGCGTTCCAGTCACAAAACAAGCGAAATTTAAAGCAGCGCTTTGTGGCGTCGTGCGTATAGAAAATATCTTTAACAGCATTAAAAATTTTAGCCTTGCACCAAATTCTTACTCATTTTTGGTGACTCATAGCGGTGAAATTTTAACATCGATACCTGATCTTGCTTTAAAAAAAGAGATCGAGGAGAAATTTAAAGAGTTGTTTTTAAAAGACGAAGACATTACAAGCTTAAAAATAGGACAAAATTTAATCCAAGTAGCTGAGATACCAACGATAAATTGGTTCATAGGAGCTGGCACAAATAACGAAGAGGAAATTTCAGCTTTAACAAAAGAAGCTTTAAAAAATGCTCTAAGCTTGCTCTTTGCCTTCGTTGCGCTCACATTTTTGGCAAACATCCTTCATAATTTTATGTATAACAAGATAAAAAAGATACAAGATGAGTATGAGACATTGCTAACTCATAGAGCTAAAATGAGTGAGGCTGGCGAGCTAATAAGTGGTATCAATCATCAATTCATTCAGCCGGTAAATTCGCTAAAACTAATGTTAAGCTCGTGCATAATGTTAAAAAAAGAAGGTAAATTAAGCGACGAGGAGCTAATAAATTTACTTGAAAAAGGACAAAGCTCGGTCAAACTTCTTTCAAGTACTATTGAAATTTTTAGAAATTTTTACAAAAGCGCTGAAAACGTGAGCGAATTTGAGGTACAAACAAGCATTAAAAATCTAATAACCCTCATGCACACAGAGCTAAGCCGTGCAAATGTTAGTGTAAAATTTAGTGGTTTTAATGAACAAAAAGTTCGTCAGATAGAAAATATAATCCAACAAATTTTTGTTAATCCTAATACATAACGCAAAAGACTCACTTGTTGAAAGCTACAAAGATGAGCCACTAAAACGTATCATCGAGATAAAATTTAGGAGCTTTGAAGATAAATGCTACATCGGAGTTCATGACAATGGAAATGGCGTAAGCGAGCAAATGAGCGAGAAAATTTTTACTTGGCTAAATACCACCAAAAAGCAAGGAAATGGCATAGGGCTTTATTTTGCTAAAAAGCTAGCGCAAGAAAAGCTAAATGGCGACGTAAGGCTCGTAAATAACGCAAAGCCAACGGTGTTTGAACTAAGTTTTGATATAAATTTAAAGGACTAAAATGCAAGAAGTCTTAGAAATTTTAAAAAAGACGTCCGTCTTGGTAGTCGAAGATGACGATATGGCAAGAGAGCTTATTATTAGCGGGCTTAAACCTTATTGCGAGCAGGTAATTGGTGCTTGCAATGGACAAGATGGTGTGGAGAAATTTAAAAAGCAATGTTTTGATATCGTGATGAGCGATATTCACATGCCAGTGCTTAATGGCTTTGAGATGATGAATGAGATGAAACGTACAAAGCCGCACCAAAAATTTATTGTCTTTACCTCTTATGATAGCGATGAAAATTTGATAAAAAGCATGGAGGAAGGGGCGATGCTCTTTTTAAAAAAGCCTATTGATATGAAGGATCTTAGAGCAATGCTTATTAGTTTAAGTTTTGAACGAGATGAAAAGCTAGTTTATTTAAGCGATGAGGTGAGTATAAATTTAAAAAGAGAGAAAATTTATAAAAACGGCATTGAAATTTATCTTAGCTTTTTACAAAATAAGATATTTTGGCTCTTTGCTTATAATCTAAATAAGCTAGTTACTTATGAGATGATAGAAGAATTTGTCTATGAAAGCGATGTTAGCAAGGCAGCTATCCAAAATGTGATACTTCGTCTAAAACGTGAGCTTGGCGTGAAATTTAAAAATATCAGCGAGAGTGGATATATTTTAATCACAAAATCTGAATGATTTAGGATTATCGCTACCTTGTACCATAGTACAATATACAAAAGTAATTAAATATACTAAAATACCGACAAATAAAAATAAGGAATAAAGATGGCAGCAGTAGCTGGTATAGTTAAAAGCGTTTCATCTGATGTTATAGCGATAGACCAAAATGATCATGTAAGAGTTTTAGACGTAAATGATAAAGTATATATCGGAGAGGCTATAAAGGGCGAGAGCGAAAGTGCAAGCATTACAATCACTGCAAATGATGGACAAGATATATCAATAAATGGATACGATACTCTTTGGCTAGATAGTAGCGTAGTAAGCGATGATATTGGTGAGTCTAGTATAGATACTGACGCATTGTTTAAAGCACTTCTTGGCAATGATTATGTATCGATTTTAGATCATATAAATGAAAAAGTAGATGATATTCTTAGCGCAACCAATTTAGAGCAAGAAGAGCCAAATGATGAGGCTAGCGTAAATATTAGTTTTAATGAAATAGATCCAAATTTAATAAATGAGCATGGATTAAGAGAAGATGATCTTTTAGCTAAAATAAACGAACATAAAGAGAGCGATAAGCAGATAGATCCTAGCTTTGAGCATACAAATCTTAACGCAACTACGATATATATAGATATCGATAACGACTTAAATAAACTTTCATAAATTTGAGCTTTTTGCTCAAATTTCTTCTGTTTTAAAAAACTCAAATTTATCTAATATCCTCTATAATAAGCCAAAAACTTCAAAGGAAAACGATGAAAAAAATTCTAATCATCGCAGGCTCTTGTAATAGTGGCACAGCTGGGCTTCAAGCAGATATAAAAACATGTGCTAGGCTTAATTGTTATAGTGCAACAGCGGTAACTTCTTTGGTCGCTGAGACTACGGACGCTGTAAAGAGTGTAGTTTGCTTAGAGCCTAGTTTTGTCAAAGATCAGCTAAATACGCTTGCGGAAGAATTTAGCTTTGATGCGATAAAAATTGGCATGCTATTTAGTGAAGAGATCATGGAGGTGGTGCGTGAGTTTTTACTAACTCAAAACACCAAAGTAGTGCTTGATCCAGTTTGTGTCTCAAAAAGCGGACACAAGCTTATAAAAGATAGTGCGGTGGCAAAACTAAAAGAGCTAATGGGCTTAGCAACGGTAACTACTCCAAATTTAGATGAGGCAAATGTACTTTTTGGTGATGATTATAAAGATTTGCCTTGTGATGTTATCGTAAAGAAACATATCAGCGAAGATAGCAGTATAGACACACTTTATAAAAAAGATGGTTCGCTAAGAAATTTTAAAACCCCACTTGTTAATCCGCTTGTAATGAGTGGAACTGGTTGTAGCTTCTCAACTGCACTTGCTTGCTTTTTAGCAAAGGGCAAGAGCTTAGAGGAGTCTATACAACTTTCAAAAGAGTATATTTGCTCTATCATAAAAGAGAGCATAGATACAAAACTTGGTAAAAATCGCCTACTTTGGCATGGAGCGAAGTAAAATTTATCCCTCTGATCTTTGCACGGCAGCTGATTGAGTGATGATGTCGTGCAGATTTAGTTTGTCTTTTCTAAAAAAACAAAGGCAAAGTCCAAGTATGCTAAAGCCAGCAAAGGCAAAGCAAATTTGGCGCAAGATGGTGTGAAAAAAGCTTAGTTTTCTACCGGTTTTTAGGTTTATTAGATAAATTTCTTGTGCTTTGTAGCCTGGAGTTTGTGCTTTTATGCTAAAAAAAAGGCACATTATAAGTGAGATCAGGCTATTTGCACCAAAAATGGCAATTTGGTTATGCAAAAATGCCTCTTTGCCATCAAGCACAAGATATGTTGTCGCATAAAATATAGGCATACCGATGATAAAAAGATCGATGATAAATGCCTTTACTCTAGCCCAAACAGGTGCGATTTTTGCCTTTTGTTTTGCCAACTCAATTTCCTGTATTTATGTAGATACGGCTAAATTTCTCCCAGTCATATAGATAGACTAGGTTGTCACTCTCGCCGCTATCATGCGTGACGCAGAGCATAGTAGAGGCACGTGAGACCTTGCACCAGTGACTATAGAGATCAAGTTTTTTGATATCGCTTTCTAGCACGCCAAAACAGCCTATATACTTATAAATGCTAAGATCAAAAAAGCTTTTATTTTCAGTCCTTAGCAGGCGTTTTTCGCTATTTCTTTGCATTAAACTAGCTCTACGCCTTTGCCATTTACTACTTCACCGATCACGTAGCCATCGCTGCTAGCTAGGACAGTATCAACATTTTCTTTTGGCACAACTAATATCATGCCAACGCCCATGTTAAAGGTTCTCATCATCTCGCTATCTTCTACTTTTTGAGCGATGATTTTAAAAATTTCAGGTGTTTTTATAGCGCTTTTTTGTACTTTTGCACCAAGCTCAGCAGGAAAGACGCGAGGTAAGTTTTCAACTATGCCACCACCGGTGATGTGAGCCATTGCCATAATCTTATCTTTTAAACTTAAAAAGTCGCTCACGTAAATTCTAGTTGGCTCAAGAAGCACGTCGATGAGCTTTTTATCGCCTACTTTTTCATCAAATTTTAGTCCAAGCTCGCTAACTACTTTTCTTGCAAGAGAGAAGCCATTTGAGTGCAGACCGCTACTTGGAAGTGCGACTAAAACATCACCAGCTTTTACAAATTTGCTTCTATCGATCTCATCAGCCTCAGCGATACCAACGGCAAATCCAGCAAGGTCAAAATCACCCTTTTCATACATCGATGGCATCTCGGCTGTCTCACCGCCTATCAGCGCGCACTGGGCTTTTTTGCAGCCATTTGCGATGCTTTTTACTACCTCTTTGGCACTCTCTATCTCAAGCTTTGCTGTTGCGTAATAGTCGAGGAAAAAGAGTGGTGTAGCGAAGTTACAGATGAGATCATTTACGCACATTGCGACTAGATCCTCGCCCACGCCGTCAAATTTCTTAGCGTCGATAGCTAGACGAAGCTTCGTGCCAACGCCATCAGTTGCACCTAAAATAGCTGGATTTTTATATCCACTTGGTAGCCTGACTGCTCCTGAAAATGACCCAATGCTACCTATAACATTTGGTGTTTGTGTAGATTTTACGAAAGGCTTTATCGCCTCAACAAAGCTATTTCCAGCATCTATATCCACTCCAGCATCTTTATAGCTTATCATCTTTGCCCTTTTTTGTAATTTTTTAAAACTTTAGCCAAAAGTTGCTAAAATTGTCATCAATTTTCAAAAATGGAGCGAGTTTGCAGAAATTTCCAAACGCTTATGTCATTACAGGCTCTATTGCTAGCGGTAAAAGCACGGCTATAAATTTGCTAAAAGAGCGAGGCTTTAGCGTGATTGATGCGGACGTGATCGCTCATGAACAGCTTGAAATTTGTAAATGTGAGATAGCGAGAGTTTTTAAAGAGCAAATTTTAGACGAAGTTGGCAAGATCGATCGTCAAAAACTAGGTGCCATTGTCTTTAATGATCCAAAAAAATTAAAAATTTTAGAGCAAATTTTGCATCCAAAGATAAAGGAAGAAATTCTATCTCGCGCTACGAAGCTTGAGTGCTTGGGGCAGGTTTATTTTGTTGATATCCCTTTATTTTTTGAAAAAGAGGATCGCTATGCTGAGTTTAAAAATGTTGCCGTGATTTACGCACCAAAAGAGCTTTTGCTAAGCCGCCTAATGAGCCGAAACGGTCTAAAATTAGAAGAAGCAAAAGTAAGAGTGGAGCTTCAGATGGATATCGAGCAAAAGCGAAAAAAGGCAAATTTTATAATAGATAATAGTGGCGATAAAGAAAATTTAGAGCACGAACTAGAGAAATTTCTAAGGCAAATTTATGGCTGAGTTTATATAAATTCGGCAAAAAGTAGAGCAATTTTAAAGGAAAAATAATGCAAGTTTCAAAGTACAACGCTAGTGGCAATGATTTTGTCATATTTCATACATTTTTGAGCAAAGACAGAAGCGAGCTAGCAAGGCAAATTTGTAGCCGAACAAACGGCGTGGGAGCTGATGGGCTTATTGTGCTTTTGCCTTACGAAAAGGGCGTGAAATGGGAGTTTTACAATAGTGATGGAAGTTACGCTGCGATGTGTGGCAACGGCTCGCGCGCGGCTGCTAGATATGCCTATCTAAACGGCCTTGTAAGATCGAGCGAATTTGCTCTGCTAACCGGCAGTGGCGAGGTGATGGCAAGCGTTAAAAACGAGTGTGTCGAGGTTGTGCTAACAAGTCCAAAAATTTTAAGCGAGCCACTAAATGAAAATGGTAAAACTTGGTATTTTTACGATACTGGCGTGCCTCACCTTGTAAATTTCACGCAAAATTTAGATGAATTTGACGTCAAAGAGTGCAGGGCGCTTCGTCAAAAGTACAACGCAAATGTAAATTTAGCCAAATTTGATGGCGAAGTTTTAAAGGTGAGAACCTACGAAAGGGGTGTGGAGGACGAGACGCTAGCTTGCGGCACTGGCATGGCGGCTTGCTTTTACGGCGCTACTTTAAATTTAAACGCAGCGCAATGCCTAAAAGTCTATCCAAAAAGCGGCGAGGAGCTTGGTCTTAGACTAGAAAACGGCAAAATTTTATTTAGTGGAGCGGTGAAACATTGCTTTGATACGAGCATTGAAATTTAGCTTTTAGGGTGAGTTTTATACTTGCTCTTGGCTAATTTGGCTAGCAATGGTAAGCAAATTTTTCAAATTTATATTACTAAATTTGCGCTTAGCTGATGAAGTAAAATTTTATAGTGACATTAATTTAAAATTTGAATACAAAATAACTAAGTTAAAATCTCAAAAAAATTTTAATAAAAAATTGAATAGAAATTTAAAAAAAGAAGATCTCCGCCGAAGCGGAGAAAAGGTGTTATTTCAAAGCATCTTTTGCTTGTTTTGCAAGTGCCGCAAATGCCTTCGCGTCATTCATAGCTAGATCAGCTAAAATTTTTCTATCAAGTTCGATCTTAGCTTTGTTTAAGCCGTTGATAAATCTTGAATAGCTAATGTCGTTTAGTCTGCAAGCTGCGTTGATACGAACGATCCATAAACGTCTGAAATCACGTTTTTTCTGGCGTCTGTCGCGATATGCATAAACTAAACTTCTCTCTAGTTGCTCTTTAGCTTTTCTAAAGTGTTTATGTCTAGCACTGAAAAAGCCACGTGCTAGCTTTAAAACTTTCTTATGGCGTCTTCTTCTAACTACGCCTGTTTTTACTCTTGCCATATTTATCCTTTTACAAATTGGCGCTCACAAAGTGAGTCTTGCCCCTAAATTTGGGGGAGTTTGAATGACTTTTTTGTCAAAAACTTAAATCTACGCTGCTTTATACGCCGAGCATTTTGCGAACGGCTGAGACGTTTGTGCTATCCACGTAGTGTGGTCCACGAAGGTCTCTCATACGCTTACTAGGTTTTTTTGTTAAGATATGGCTTCTAAAAGCAGAGCCTCTTTTTATCTTATTTTTACCTACTTTAAAGCGCTTAGCAGCACCGCGAACGGTTTTCATCTTTGGCATGCTAATCCTTTTTGAATTTTTATACGCAATTGCGTAAGTTTTGGATTATAGCGAAAATACCTTTAGAAAATTTAAATTTCACTTAGACAAAATTTGCAATAAATTTACATTAAACTTAAAAGAATTTTAAAATTTATAATTAAATTATTAAAAATTGCATATAATCACATGAAGAAATTTTATTTCACTAAAGGAGTAAAGAATGAAAGGCAAAATTCTTGCATCAATTGTTGCTATGAGTGCGATTTTAGGCACAAGTAGCTTGGCATGCACTACCATTTTAGTAGGAGATAAAGCTTCAAACGACGGCTCCATGCTGGTTGCCAGGAGTGCAGATAGTAAGGCTGTAAAGGCACAAGTCTTTTTGATCCATCCAGCAAAGAAAAACCAAACTGGTATGCATAGCTCAAAGGCACATGACGGCGCAAATGACTTTACATATCCGCTTCCAAAAGACGGTATGAGATACACAACCATCGCAAACTCGCACACAAAGCTTCATGGAGCGGTCGGTTACAATGAGGCAGGGGTTGGGCTAAGTGGCACTGAGACTATTTACGCAAAAGACGAGCTTTTAAAGATCGACCCATATAACGAAGAGAGTGGCATCACCGAAGATGACATCCCGGACGTACTTTTGCCACGTATGAAGAGTGCAAAAGAGGGCGTTAAGCTTCTTGGTGAGATAGTCGAGACTAAGGGCGCTGGCGAGGGCTTTGGCGTGGTATTTATCGACGCAAACGAGCTTTGGTATTTTGAGACTGGTACAGGCCACAAATGGATCGCTACAAAGATCGCTCCAGATGAGTATTTCGTCACTGCAAATCAAGGCAGACTACATGCTTATAAAGAGAATGATCCAAATTTCATGGGAGCAAAAGATGTCATCAAATTTGCGATCGACAATAAGACTTATGACCCTGCAAAAGATGGCGAATTTAACTTCACAAAGGCCTATACAAGAGACGATGAGAGGGATGTGACCTACAACTATCCACGCGTTTGCTGGGTGCAAAGCATGTTTAACCCAAGCTTAAAACAAGACTTCGCCGATGGTCAGAAATTCCCAGTATTTTTAAAACCAGAGAAAAAACTAAGTGTTGAAGACCTAAAAGCTGCGATGAGAGCCCACTACAACGGCACTGCGTTTGATAACTACGCTAGCAAAGATGAAGATAAGAAAAACGTCTACCGCGCCATAAGTGTCTTTAGAACGTACGAGTCTCACGTCATGCAGGTGCGCCCTTGGCTACCAAAAGAAATCGGTCGTGTGACCTACGTAGCTCTTGGCATGGCTGATCTTAGCGTTTATTTGCCGTATTACGAGGGGCTTGATGGCTTTATAAAAGGCTACTCAGATGGCTCTTATGACGCTGATGACACCTCAATATACTGGGTTTATAGAAAGCTTCAAACCCTTGTGATGACTGACTATGAGAAGTATTCGCCAGTGGTAAAAGAGGCCTACGCTAAATTTGAAAAAGAGTTGGCGGTAAAACAGGCTAAATTTGAAGATGAGTACATGAAGCTTTACAAAAAAGATAAGAAAAAAGCGGACAAACTCTTAAATGAATTTAGCCAAAAGACTATGCAAGAGGCTAAAGATCTAACTCAGCAGCTTACAAATAAGGTCTTTACTATGCTTACAGCTGATATGGATGCTAAGCTAAAATCCCTAAATAAAGGCAAAAAAGACTAAAAATTTTTGGGCGTGAAATTTAGTAGCGCCCAAAATTTAAACAAAAATTTGGCAAAGAGCGTTTATAATGCGACAAAAATTCACTACAAAGGAAAAACGCTGATGCCTTGTCCCATGCGTAAAGCTCATTAATCTCGGCAAAAAACATATCAGCGATTTTCAAAAAACACGCAAATTTTTAAACGATTTTACATTTTTTCACATTGAAACAAATCCATTTTTGCTAGCAGGTCCGTTGCATTGTAACTGCATCTTTAATAGCAAAGCTAAGCAGTGTTTAAAATTTGGCAAGGATCTTTTTAGCAGGGTTTTTTATAAATTTTACTTTAGTTTAAGAAGAAGCGGGTGTCATCCGCCTCGTTTTGGGTGACCCAGACTTGTGCGCAGCGCAACAACATTGAACGTGCTGGGGGTTTGGGTCGCAGGGATAAGGGGGCGGTTTCGTAATTCTAGCCCCCTTGTACCTGCATAAAAATATTCAAGGTTGCTGTGTTTTGCACAGATTTAATTTAAAATAGAAATTTAAAAAGGATAGAAATGATAAAAAGTTATGTTTTAGGTTTTCCAAGAATTGGAGAGAAAAGAGAGTTAAAGCGCGCGTTAGAGGGCTTTTGGGCTGGCAAAGAGGGCTTTAGTGAAGAGAATTTACAAGAGACTGCAAAGACGCTTCGCCAAAGACACTGGAAATATCAACAAGACGCTGACATTTCGGCTATTAGCGTTAATGATTTTTCATTTTACGACCTAATGCTTGATAACATCATCGCTTTTGGCGCTACGCCTCCAAGATTTGCAAATTTAAGCGGCTTGGAGCAATATTTTGCTTGCTCAAGAGGCAACAAAAATGGCGTTGCGATGGAGATGACAAAGTGGTTTAACACAAACTACCACTACATCGTGCCAGAGCTTAGCAGCGAGAGCAAATTTAGCCTAAAAGCAGACAAAATTTTAAATGAGTACAAAGAGGCAAAGGCTAACGGAGTAAAAGGCAAGGTAAATTTGATCGGCCCTATCACATTCTTGGCCCTTTCAAAGACGACTGACGGCAGCTGCCCATTTAAGCACCTTGACGCGCTTGTAGGTGAGTACAAAAAGCTACTTGAGCAAATTTCTAAGCTTGATGATGAAATTTTAGTGCAGTTTGACGAGCCAATCTTTGTAACTGACAAAAATGAAAGCGACCTTTTGCCACTTATAACTAAGGTTTATAACGAGCTAACAGGCGTTGCAAACAACATCAAGATCGTGTTTGCGACATATTTTGAGCATGCGATCAAGGCAGTTAGCGAAGTGGCTAAAACTAAAATTTACGGCATCGCACTTGACTTCATCCACGGCAAGAGAAATTTCGAGGCACTTGAGACTATCAAAAATAGCCATTTGGCGCTATTTGCTGGCGTGATCGATGGTAGAAACATCTGGAAAAGTAACATCGATGAGAAGGTAAAACTTGTAGGTGAAATTTCAGAAAAAATAGGCGGCAAAGACTTTTACATCGGCACTTCATGCTCGCTTCTTCACGTGCCATACACTCTAAAATATGAAGAGAATTTAAACCCAGAGATCAAAAGCTGGCTAAGCTTTGCGGTTGAGAAGCTTGATGAGATCAAGATCATCACAAAACTAGCAAACGGCGAGAAGCTTGATGAGAGCGAAACAAAAATTTATGAAGAGAACAAAAATGCTGTTAAAACTCGCGCTACTTCAAAGCTCATCCACTCTGAAAGCGTCCAAAAACGCATCAAAAATTTAAGCAAATTTGAGCGTGACGAGAAATTTGAAGACCGCATCAAAATTCAACGCGAAACACTAAAATACGGTATCTTGCCGACAACAACGATAGGTAGCTTCCCTCAAACGGTTGATCTTCGCGTACTTCGCCAAAATTTCAAAAAAGGCGAGATCGATGCGGCCGCTTATGAAGCAGGCATCAAAAAATACATCGATCACTGCGTGAAATTCCAAGAGGACATCGGCCTAGACGTGCTAGTACACGGCGAGCCAGAGAGAAACGACATGGTTGAGTACTTTGGTGAGCAGATCAGCGGATATGCATTTAGTCAAAATGGCTGGGTACAAAGCTACGGCAGCCGCTGCGTCAAACCACCACTTCTCTTTGGTGACGTAAGCCGCCCAGAGCCGATGACTGTTAAGTGGATGAAATATGCTCAAAGCATCACAAAACACGTAATGAAGGGCATGCTAACAGGTCCTGTGACTATGCTAAACTGGAGCTTTGTGCGTGACGATCTTCCAAGAAGCGAAGTAGCAAAACAGCTCGCACTTTGTATCTACGACGAGATCGCAGACCTTCAAAATGCAGGCATCAGAGTGATCCAAGTCGATGAGGCAGCGTTTAAAGAGGGCTATCCGCTAAGAGCTGAAAATATCCCAGCTTATGAGAAATTTGCGGTTGATTGCTTCAAGCTTTCAGTAAGCTCGGCTGAGGCAAAAACTCAGATCCACACGCATATGTGCTACTCTGAATTTAACGATATTATTAAGACCATCGAGGCTATGGATGCTGATGTCATCAGTATCGAGACAGCAAGAAGTGGCAACGAGCTACTTAAAATTTTCAAAGCCGTTGGCTACAAACAAGAGGTCGGACCTGGCGTTTACGACATCCACAGCCCACGTGTGCCAAGTGTCGAGGAGATCGTCGCTCAGATCAAAGCTCTGCTTGAAGTCTTGCCAAAAGAGCAACTCTGGATCAACCCAGATTGTGGCCTAAAAACTAGAAAATGGGAAGAGGTTGAGCCAAGCCTTAAAAACATGGTAGAAGCTGTCAAGATCGTAAGAGCTCTATAATCCAAATTTAGCGTCTAGCAAGCCTAGGCGCTAAACTCCGTTTAAATTTCAAAAAAAGTTAGAAAATGTTAAAAGATAAGATCATAAACAATGAAAGTGGCATAGTGCTTTATGGCCTAACGCCGCCAAAGGCTGAATTTGACGAGACGAAGCTTAAAGAGATCGCTGCAAAATGGGACAAGAGGATCACAGATGTGCAGGCTGATGGCTTGGTGCTTTACGAGATCCAAGATGAAAGTAGCCGTATAAAAAGCGAGCGAACCTTTGAATTTAGTGATACATTAAGCCCTGAAATTTATTACTCAAAGTATCTAAATTTAAAGACACCAAGCATCTTTTATAGAGTCGCGAACAAATATAATGAGAGTGAATTTAGAGCAAATTTAGCCAAAAGTAGTAGCGATATAAATGTTTTTGTTGGCGTTGCTTCTGGCAAGGTAGAGCCTAAAATGAGCTTAGAGCGTGCTTATGAGATCGCTAGAGATGAGTTTAAAGAGCTTGTAGTGGGCGGTGTTTGCATAGCTGAGAGGCATGCTAAAAAAGGCGATGAAGAGCAAAGGATGAGCCAAAAGGCCAAAATGGGGGCGAAATTTTTTATCTCGCAGGCAGTTTTTGATATAAATTTGGCTAAAAATTTACTAGAAAGCGTGGCAAAAAGCGGGTTAAATTTGCCTATTATTTTGACATTTACGACTTGTGGCACGCCAAAAACGTTAGAGTTTATCAAGTGGCTTGGCATAAACGTTGATGAAAAGAGCGAAAAAAGGATGCTTCAGAGTAATAATTTTTTAGCCACGGCATCGCAAATTTGCCTTGAAAATTTTGCAGAGCTTTATGAATTTGCTAAAAAGCTTGGTATAAATGTCGGTGTCAATGTTGAAAGTGTAATGGCAAAAAGAGCTGAGATAGAAGCGAGCCTAGAGCTAACACATAAGATTAGAGAGGTGTTTTGATCTATTAAGAGCTGTTAAAGTTTAACTGGCTTAAAGTCCTGCTATATCTTATATCCAGTGTCTTGCATGTTTTAGATAGATAGTAGAAATTTTTGCTCTTATCTCTCACGAGTGATCTTATGTGTTCTTGTTTTTGTGTTGATCTAGAACCTCTAGTGTATTAATTCTCTTAAAAATACTAGGGCGTTTTTGCTGCGCAAAAACATAATGAGGGAGATATTTTGACTATTTCTTATAAATTTAACTAGTTAGAGGTTTAATTTTCCATATCTATTATTGCTCTCAAAGACGCCGATAATCTCGTTGACGCTTTTTGGCTAGACCATCTAAATCCTAGTAGTAAAGCGATCTATTTTAGGATGACATTTTGCTCAAGGTTGCTTGAAAACAGCAAGATATTCTTTACCAGTCAGCTAGTCCACCAACCGGTTTTTGTATTATTCTTATCAGCCTTTTGTTTTTAAAATTCCTCTTCTTTTGTAGATTTATATTCATCTTTGAATATTTTTTCTTAGCATCAATCTTTTGCTCTAGCATACTCTTCTCATAAATTTTATATGTTGGCTTTTAGCATTCAAGGTAATTTCTAAAGTTAGCGCTATGTCCTGCATTATATAGAGACAGCTTACACATTTTAGCTCTTTATCACTGCCAAGAAGTTTTTTGTAGTGAGCATGCATTTTTTGAGATTGTGCTGAAGTGTTGTTGCTATCTATTACATTTATATGGCAGCTAGTGTAGCCATTATCAAATACTAAATACTCGTGGTTTTTTGAGATTCTTGTACCAATCAATCGCATCAGGATCACCAAAGAAATGTACCCAGCCCTCTAAAATACCATTTTTTGCCTTATTTAGAGTGTATTTTGCAATATTGTCATGTGGTATGTTGTAGGTTTGCCAAATTCATCTTTGCTGGCTTTACGTCACCATTATATTTTTTGATAGTTTTCATCTTTACCGATAACTGCGAAGCAAGCGTTAGCTAATTCTAAATTTATCCATTACATTTACTGCTTATAAATAAATTTAATTACTAAAGAATTAAGCTAAATAAAATAGAAAATAAAATATAATCCCAAATCTTTGGTCCCGTAGCTCAGTTGGTAGAGCACTACCTTGACATGGTAGTGGTCGATGGTTCGAGTCCATTCGGGGCCACCACTTCTAACAAAACATCCCAAAAAAGAGATTTAAAAATTAATTATTAGTAAATTTTATAAAGATGCGGTAAAGACTTATTTTAAATAATCTTTCACATCATACTCTTTGCCAGCATCATGATCTTTCAAAAGTCTTGCCACGACCGGACTTAGAAGAATTATCGCGATTAAATTCGGTACAACCATTAAGCCATTGAACATATCTGCCAAACTCCAGACAAAATCCACCTTTTGCAAGCTCCCTAGGAAGACAAAAACGACTACTAAAATTTGAAAAGCTCTGACCGCTTTTGCCCCTAAAAGGTAGCGTACGTTGATCTCAGCAAAGTAGTACCATCCAAGTATCGTCGTAAACGCAAAGAAAAATAGGCAAATCGCCACAAAGCCATATCCGCCTGCTTTACCAAAGATGTGTGAAGAGAAGGCTTCTTGTACCAAGGTGATGCCAGTAAAGACCGCCTTGCCGTTTTCAAAGCTGACGACATTTGCAGTAAGCACTACAAAAACGGTGATATTTAGGACGATAAATGTATCTACAAAAACGCTCATTATACCAAGTACGGCTTGATCGACCGGGTGTTTGACGTTTGCAGCAGCGTGTGCGTGCGGAGTTGAGCCCATGCCAGCCTCGTTACTAAAAAGACCCCTTGCGATGCCGTATCTCATGGCAGCTGCTATGCTGGCTCCAGTCGCTCCACCCCAAGCTGCTGAAGGATCAAATGCGGCTCTAAAAATAAGCGAGACCGCTTCTGGGATTTGCTGGAAATTTAAAAATATAATAGCTAACCCCACTCCTACGTAAAGTAGAGCCATGATAGGCACGATCTTTTCAGCTACTCTTGCGATCGCTTTTACGCCACCTATGAAGATGATTGCACAAACTATCGCCAAAAAGGCTCCAGTTAGCCACTGCGGTATACCAAAAGCGCCGTTAAAGCCGTCAGATATGGAGTTTGCTTGAACCATGTTGCCGATAAAGCCAAGTGCGATGATGATAGCGATAGCGAAAAATCCAGCTAAAAATTTCGCCCATTTTCCCTTTAAACCGCGGCTTATATAAAATGCAGGACCGCCTATTGTGTGGCCGCTGTCATCTTTAGTGCGATAAATTTGAGCGAGGCAAATTTCAGCAAAATTTGTAGCCATGCCCAAAAAGGCCGCGCACCACATCCAAAATATGGCTCCAGGACCGCCCATGATAAGAGCTGTCGTCGCACCTACTAGATTGCCAGTGCCAACTTGTGCGGCGATTGCGGTTGCAACTGCTTGAAACTGGCTCATACCAGCCTTGCCAGCAGCTTCGCCATGAAGTGAGAAATTCCCAAAAAGCTCTCTTAGTCCCATTTTAAACTTAAAAATTTGAACAAACCCAAGCCTAATAGTAAAAAATAGTCCAGTGCCGCAAAGTAGGGTAATAAGGAAGTATGGACCCCAAAGAAATGAATTTATACTCTCAACACAATTATTTAAAATTTCAGCAAAATTTGTAGGCATTTTCTTGACTTTCATTGGTGTAGTTTAGAGAGCGAGTATATTTAAAAAAATATAAAATTAGAATAAATAAGAAAAATTTTTTAGCTTAGCTTAAAATTTCGTGCTAGTTTTGGCTTATTCATGGTAAGCGTGTTTTAGATGGCTTTTGTGAGAAATTCGCAATCTTTATTGCGCGGATATAACTTGGTAAAACGTATTTGGCTATTGGTTTTGCTAAAAATTTTATCAAAGGCGTTTAAAAGGCTTTGACGCTAAATTTTACTTCATTGTTATTTGCTGATTTGCCATATTTTGTCCGCTGTTTGACTTGCTGGTAGCCAAACTTTGCGTCAAATTTTTCTTGCCGATTGCTGCCTAAAGTTGTTTAAAAATTTCTGGAAACTCGCTTACTCTGCCGTAAGCCGTCGTTAATCTACCCCAAGGCAGGTATTCTATCTTTAAATTTGCGATGTACGCTAAATTTTGCTAGTTCATCTACGTTTCTTTTAAAATTTACTCCATAAATCTGACAGAGTAAAGCCTAATATTTAACCCTTGAATTTTATTTTCTCTAGCCACTCATTTAGCGTTTTTTCAAAGCCTATGCCCTTGCTTTTGTAAAAAACGAGCGGTTTTTCTAGGTATTTTTGCTCGACCCAGCCGCCAAAATCATGCGGATAAAGGTAGTCTTTGCTCTCTTTTGTGTGATTTTTTAGATATGGCGGGATCTTTAAAATTTCTTCGCTTTGCACGTATCTTAGGGCGGCATTTATCGCGTTGTAGCTGGAGTTTGACTTTGGCGAGCTGGCTAGATAGACGGCGCACTGAGCCAGTATGATCCTAGCCTCTGGAAAGCCTATCTCTTTTACGACGCTAAGCGTGCTTGCGGCTAAATTTAGCGCATTTGGGTTTGCGTTGCCGATGTCTTCGCTGGCAAATATCGCCATCCTTCTAGCGATGAAGTCCGCACTCTCGCCAGAGTCTATGAGCCTTGCGAGATAGTAGATTACGGCGTTTTCGTCGCTTCCGCGCAGACTTTTTATAAAAGCACTTGCTAGCTCGTAGTGCGTGTCGTCCTCTTTTGCCCCCTCTTTTAGGGCGTTTTGGCGAAGTGTTTTTAAATTTTCTATGCTCACATTTTCATCAAGCGTGATGGCAAATTCTAGTAAATTTAGCATAGCTCTTGCGTCACCGCCGCTACTTTTAAAAAGATACTCCTTCGCCTCCTCGTCAATGCTAAATGAAATTTGCTCTCTGATCTTGCTAAGCAGCTCCTCAAAATCGCCACTGCTAAGCGGTCTAAACTCAAAGAGCATTGAGCGACTTCTGATGCCTGAGCTTAGCGTGAAAAAGGGATTTTCCGTACTAGCGCCGATAACTAGGGCTTTGTAGTTTTCCATGGGGATGAGCAGTGCTTCTTGTTGGGTTTTGCTTAGGCGGTGGATCTCATCTATAAAAAAGAGCGGTTTATTTAGAGCGTTTTCATAGTTTTTTAAAATTTTGCGAAAGTCATCTATCTTTAAATTTCCGCCATCAAACTCATAAAAGTCGTAGTTTGCCCCACTCGCCACAGCCCTTGCAAAGCTCGTCTTGCCACAGCCTGCTGGACCATAAAAGATGGAGTGTGGGATTTTGCTAGAGGCTATAAATTTTAAAAATGCCGCTTTAACCGCCTTTTGTCCGCAAATTTCATCCAAGCTTTTTGGTCTAAACATCAGTGCAAGTGAGCTCAAATTTACTCCTTTACTTTGCTGGTTTTGGCAAAATTTTAGCCTTAGCGCTAAGGCTCTCTATCTTTAGCTCGTAAATTTTCATGATCTTTAGCCCATACTCGGCCGCCACGTCAAAGGTGCTCATCGCATAGGATGTGTACTTTAGGCTGAGAATTTTTAAAATTTCATATTTTTTAGCTTCGTCTGTGATCTCACAAACTTTAGTTTTTGCGATGGCACTTTTGTACTCAGTCGTAAAAACCTTGCCTCCAAGTACCTTGCCATCGCCTTTTATCGCATCTAGCTCGCTTTCGCTTAGATGCGGGACTTTGTTAAAACTAACGCAGACAAACTCCACTTTTCGTCCATCTTGAAGTAGTTTTGCCTTACAGCCAGCGGTAGCTCCGTGTATAAAAATGCTTTCACCAACTCTAACAGGCGAGATCGGTACGCTAAAAATTTCTCCCTCATCATCCACGCATGAAATTACTGCATATTCGCATTCATCTATGATTTTTAGGCCATCTTCGCGGCTTAGCTCTCTATCTTTTCGTCTCATTTTTTATCCTTTTTTTGAAAGAGCATTTTAAAATTTAAGTGCTTAAAGGCTAGTATAACGCAAAAATTTCAAGGAAAAACATGAAAAAAATAGCTATTTTTGCCATTTTACTTGGCGTAAATTTAGTCCATGCAAACGATGTTTGCAATGAATATATCAAGCAAAGTAGGCTCTATCTTGACGAGCTTTATGCCAAAGAGAGCAAGCGACTTGCAAATGATGAAAAGGCGTTAAGGCTTTTTGAGCTTAAATTTGATGAGTTTAAACAAAGACAAAGCGGCCAAGAAGCCATAATTTTGCAAAACAAAGATGAGAAATTTTGCAAAAGAAAGCTTGAAGAGACAAACAAACTTTTAAATGATCTAAAAAAATAGATCAAATTTTTACGTTTAGATCCCAGTCTATTGGCGTTTTGCCATGGTTTGCTAGATAGATATTTGCCTTTGAAAAGTGTCGGCAGCCAAAAAATGCGCCACGAGCCAGTGGGCTTGGATGTGCTGCCTCTAAGATGAGGTGCTTGCTGGCGTCTATTAGCGGTGCTTTGGCTCTAGCTGGGTTGCCCCAAAGCATGAAAACTACGTTTTGTAAATTTTCACTTATCTTTCTTATGACGGCGTCTGTAAAGCCCTGCCAGCCAAAGCTAGCGTGAGAATTTGCGGCTCCAGCACTTACGCTAAGGGTTGAGTTTAGAAGTAGCACGCCTTGCTTTGCCCACTTTGTAAGATCGCCGCTATTTGGCTCTTTTATGCCAAGATCAGCGTAAATTTCTTTATAAATATTCACAAGGCTTGGCGGCACGCGCACACCACTTGGCACTGAAAAGCTTAGCCCCATGGCTTGATTTGCGCCGTGATATGGGTCTTGGCCAAGGATGACGACCTTTACGGCGTGAAATGGCGTTAGATTAAATGCGTTAAATATAAGCCCGCTTGGTGGATAGACGACGCCAGCGCTCTTTGCTTTTAAGAAATTCTCTTTGATGCGAGCGAAATTTTCACTCAAAAACTCATCTTTTAGCGCCTCTTTCCAGCTTGGCTCAATCTTTACGTCATCTAAATTTATCTGCATTTTCCTGCCCTTTTTTTGTTTTAGCGCTATAATTTTAACTAAATTTATCCAAAGGAAAGAGCTGTGTCAGAGCAAATTTTTAATAAAATCCACGATCTTCTTAGCAAAAATGAGGCTAAATTTAGAGTGATAGAGCATGAGAGTGCTAGGACTTCAGAAGAGGTCGCTAAGATAAGGGGCACTAAAATGAGTCAGGGAGCAAAGGCGCTGGTGTGCTCTATAAAGGGCGTAGATGAAGAGAAATTTAGGCAAATTTTTAAAGATGAAAATGTGCTAGATGGCTATTTGTTAGATGACGAAAAGCCAGCGATGAAGGCTGGTAAAATTTATATTTTGGCTATTTTGCCAGCCGATATGCAAGCAAATCTTGATAGCTTGGCACAAAAATTTGATGGCAAAAGAGCAAGCCTAGCTAGTCCAGATGAAGTTTTGGCATTGACAGATTGTGTTTTTGGTTCAGTGCCACCGTTTAGCTTTCATAAAAATTTACACATTGTAGTTGATGAAAGGTTGCTACAAAGAAACGATGAGATCGCATTTAATGCAGGACTACTTGACAGATCGATCATTTTAAATACAAAAGATTATACGAAGATAGTGCAACCAACGCTAATAAATTTTGCAGAATAAAAAAGTGCTAGGCTAACCACTTCCTAGCACTAAATATTGTCGGGAGAAAAATGAATTTAAATAATGCAAAGACGAGAAATTGCTAAATTCATTTCAAGAACAAATATTATCAGGCATAATCTTAAAATATAATAAATTATATAAATAAAAAGCTTTAAATTTAGGGATTTACACATTTAAATATAAATATATATATTTTATAAATAAATTTATAGATCAAAGCTTGTGGATTTAAAAAGAATTTATAAAAATCTGCTTAGTAAATATTAAGTTTAGCTTAAAGCCCATTTAGATAAAATCCTTAATCGTTCTTTTATCGTAAAAAAGACAATTTGATATAAGGAAAAACAATGAGCGATATCATCGCATACAAACTAAATGGCGAAATAGTCGATACTCAAAGTATCGCAGGGCGTGAGAGTAGTGCTGAGCCTGTCTATTTTGACAACTCAAAAGAAGCACTACACGTTATCAGACACTCCTGTGCGCATCTCATGGCACAAGCTATCAAATCACTCTATCCAAAGGCAAAATTCTTTGTCGGACCAAATGTAGAAGATGGGTTTTATTATGATTTTAGAGTTGATGATGAGGGCACGAAGCTAGGCGAGAGCGATCTAGCTGTGATCGAAGAAAAAATGAAAGAGCTTGCTGAGAAGAAATTTGACATCGTCAAAACTTGCTCAACCAAAGCTAATATGAGTGAGAAATTTAAAAACGATGATCTTAAACAAGAGGTCTTAAAAAGAATTCCAGATGGCGAAGTGAGTAGCTATTCGCAAGGCGATTTTGAAGATCTTTGCCGTGGACCACACGTACCAAATACTAAATTTTTAAAATTTTTCAAACTAACACGCGTGGCCGGGGCTTATCTTGGAGGCGATGAGAGCCGTGAGATGCTAACTAGAATTTACGGCACAGCCTATGCAGATAAAGAGAGCTTAAAAGAGCACATCCGAATCATCGAAGAGGCCAAAAAGCGTGACCACAGAAAGCTTGGCACCGAGATGAAACTATTTACTTTTGATGAAGAAGTGGGTGGCGGCTTGCCGATATGGTTACCAAATGGTGGACGCTTGCGCTCTAAGTTAGAGCAAATTTTATACAAAGCTCACCGCGACCGTGGCTACGAGCCAGTGCGAGGACCTGAGCTTTTAAAGGCTGACGTGTGGAGAAGAAGCGGCCACTACGCAAACTATAAAGAAAATATGTACTTTACGACGATTGATGAGGCAGAATATGGCATAAAGCCGATGAACTGCGTTGGTCACATCAAAGTTTATCAAAGCGACATCCGCTCATACCGCGATTTGCCACTTAAATTTTTCGAATACGGCGTAGTGCATCGCCATGAAAAAAGCGGCGTTTTACATGGACTTTTTAGAGTTCGCGAATTTGCCCAGGACGACTCGCACATCTTTTGTATGCCAAGCCAGATAAAAGAAAATATCTTAGAAATTTTAAAATTTGCTGGCAAGATAATGGAAAATTTTGGCTTTCACTATGAGATGGAAATTTCAACCAAGCCGGCAAAAGCGATCGGTGGGGATGAAATTTGGGAAACTGCGACCAAAGCGCTAAAAGAAGCTCTTGATGAAAATGGCTTTAAATACGGTATCGATGAGGGCGGCGGCGCATTCTACGGTCCAAAAATCGACATTAAGATCACTGATGCGCTTAAGAGAAAGTGGCAGTGCGGCACGATACAAGTTGATTTTAACTTGCCAGAGCGCTTTGATCTAGGATACATCGATGCAAACAACGAAAGACAACGCCCCGTAATGCTTCACAGAGCACTGCTTGGCAGTTTTGAGAGATTCATAGGAATTTTACTTGAGCATACTGCTGGTGAGCTACCATTTTTTATCGCTCCTACGCAAGTCGTCATTGTACCTATTAGCGACGCACATTTAGACTACGCAAAAGAAATTTCACGCGAGCTAAGAAAGATCAATATCGATAGCGAGATCGCAAGTAAAAATGAGAGTTTAAATAAAAGAATAAGAACGGCTGAAAAACAAAGGGTGCCTATGATAGTCGTGCTAGGTGACAACGAAGTAACGAACAAGAGCGTTGCGCTACGCGACAGACAGGCTAGGACGCAGAGCGATATGAGCTTGGCGGAATTTATAAATTTAACGAAGGAGAAACTTAGTGAGGTACATTTTTGAGTAAGGAAAATGAAGTATTGCTCAATGAGGACATAAGGGCGAGAGAGGTAAGATGTGTAGGGGATGATGGCACGGCATACGGTGTCATCTCAAGAGAAGAGGCTTTAGAGATCTCAAATAAGCTTGGGCTTGATCTAGTGCTTATAGCGCCAGACGCGAAGCCGCCAGTTTGCAAGATAATGGACTATGGTAAATTCCGCTATCAGCAAGAGAAAAAGCAAAAAGAGGCCAAGAAAAAGCAAAAAACCATCGAGATAAAAGAGATAAAACTCTCTGTCAAGATCGCCCAAAACGATATAAACTACAAGGTTAAACACGCAAGCGAGTTTTTGCAAGATGGCAAACACGTTAAATTTCGTGTATTTTTAAAGGGTCGCGAGATGAGCACCCCAGAAGCTGGCGTAGCCATGCTTGAGAAGGTCTGGGAGATGATCAAAGATGAGGCTGACCGCGACAAAGAGCCTATAATAGAAGGTCGTTATGTAAATATGCTTGTAACTCCAAAAAAGGGTTAAATTCTCACAAAGAGCAGGCTAGGGCTTGCTCTTTTTCATTAAATTTTTAATACAAAAACTCATAAATAACTATTTCTCAAAAAATCTATCATTTTTATATCTGCTAAATTTACGCGATGCCATTTGCTTTGTTGATGTGGTTTGTGGTTAAATTTTGTAGGATGAATTTAGACGCGGCTTAAATTTAGTAAATTTTGATTTTTACTTACTGGAATTTATTCGCTTTGTTATCGCTCGCATAGGCGCTGTGCTGAGAACATCTTGCGAGTTTGTAAATTTAATTGCTTGTGTGAGTGTTTTAAATTAAATTTCGCCTGATTACTGACTAAATTTGGCAATGAGATATCCGCTTTAATAATGCTTTTGCAAAGGTTTATGATGCTTTTTATGTGGCACTAAATTTGACAAGAAATTTGCTTGTTCGTGGGCTAAATGTAGCAAATTTTAATTTTTGCTTACTAGAGTTTAATCGCCTTGCCATCGCTCGCGCAGGTTGTTTTACTGAAATTTGACTAGGCAACAGTTTGCCTGATAGAGTAAATTTGATAACTTCTTTCGAGTTGTAAATTTATGGTGCTTGTTCGAGTGTCGTGATCTAAATTTCATCTAATAGGTTGCTAAACTTGACTAGAGAAATATAACTTTAATAAGTGCCCTTTGCAAATTCTTGACTGCTTTTATTTTATTTGGAGCTAAATTTAGCAAGAAATTTCTTTGTTTATAGCTTAAATTTATAAAATTTTAATTTTTGCTTACTGGAATTTGTTCGATTTTATCGTTCGCATGGATGCTTTACAGAAATTTGACTGGGTGAGAGCCGCATACTAGAGTAAAAATGAAAGCTTCTTTTGAGTAAATTCGATATTTGTAGTGTTTATGTGAGCGTTTTGAGCCAACTTTTGCCTAATAGCTGGCTAAATTTATAAGTTAAATTTGGTTTTTTTTGTAAAAATGCGAGCAGTTTTTATCGCTTTAAAATGCTTTTTGCAAAGGATTTGACTGCTTTTGTTTTATGTGGTAGTAAAATTTGATAAGAGAAATTTAGGTGTGGCTTAAATTTATAAAATTTAACCATCTCTTGCCAAAAATGAAACTCTTTGTCGTCTGGTTGGTTAAAATTAGGATTTGCTCGGCTGATGGTAGGACTTCATTATTTAGCCTTACTATGTCGAATTTGCAAGTGCATGAAATTTTTCGCTCGCAACGCATTTGCTGCAAATTTCTTCATCGCCAAGTAGTCACGCATAGACCGCTCCACCATTTGCCACTATATTAGCTCTTTTGACAAAATTTATATAAAAAGCTCTAAAAATGTGATCTGCTAGCCACCCTAGCGAAATTTAGCCAAGCTTAAAATTCACATCTGCCACGCCAGCAAAAATTTGTTAAAGCGAACGCCGCATAAAATACTTCAAAGCAGCGTAAATTTGATAGCTTGCTAGTAAAATTTGCCATATAAAAGGCAAAACTCTTTTTTGGCTAAAAATCATAGCCTGCCTCGTATCGATTTACGCCCAAATTTAACTTGGACGTAAATTTACAGAGCGAAATTGGCCTACACATATCCTTGATCTATCATCGCATCAGCCACTTTTCTAAAGCCAGCGATATTTGAGCCAAGTACTAGGTTGCCCTCATCGCCAAACTCTTTACTAGTTTCATAACTTAGTTCAAAGATGTGATTCATAATGCCATGAAGTCTGCGATCGACCTCCTCGAAACTCCATGAAGTCATGCCAGCATTTTGCATCATCTCAAGGCCACTTGTGCCCACGCCGCCAGCGTTTGCTGCTTTTGCTGGAGCAAAGTGAAAGTCTTTTTGCACAAGCATGAAATTTATCGCATCAAGCGTGCTTGGCATGTTTGCGCCCTCAGCCACGAAGCGGCAGCCATTTGCGTAAAGCACTTTTATGTCGGCTAGGTGAAGCTCGTTTTGTGTCGCACACGGGAAGGCTCCGTCGCATGGCACGTCCCAGACGCCGTTTCTGCCCTCTTTGTATTCGCTCACGCTTACATATTTTGCATTTGGTCTAAATTTAGTATATTCGCTAAGGCGAGCGCGTCTCACTTCTTTTAGCTCTTTAAGCACCGCTAGATCGATGCCCTCAGCGTCATAGACATATCCGTTTGAGTCAGAGACGGTGATAGGTAGTGCGCCTGCTTGATAGAGCTTTTCGACTGTGTAGATGGCGACATTTCCGCTACCGCTGACGCTGCATTTTTTGCCCTCTAGATCAAGTCCAGCTTTTTTTAGCATGTTTTGAGTGAAATATACTAGTCCGTATCCAGTAGCCTCTGTGCGCGCTAGGCTACCGCCCCAGTTTAGCCCTTTGCCAGTTAGGATGCCATCAAACCTGCCAGTTAGCTTTTTATACTGACCAAACATATAGCCGATCTCTCTAGCGCCCACGCCGATATCGCCTGCTGGCACATCCACGGTGTTGCCGATGTGGCGGTAAAGCTCGCTCATAAATGCTTGGCAAAATCGCATTATCTCGCCCTCGCTCTTGCCCTTTGGATCAAAGGTGCTACCGCCTTTCGCACCGCCGATATTTACGCCAGTGAGCGAGTTTTTGAAAATTTGCTCAAATCCAAGAAATTTTAGCACGCCAAGATCGACGCTTGGGTGGAGCCTTAGACCGCCCTTGTATGGGCCAACGGCTGAGTTAAACTGCACGCGGTAGCCGTTATTTACCTTTGGTCTGCCATCATCGCCTGTGTATGTGACGCGAAAGATCACAGTGCGTTCAGGGATGACGATGCGCTCTAGGATCGCGTGTTTTTGGTACTTGCTCTCTCTTTTGATAAGCGGCTCTAGGCTGTTTAAAATCTCAGTCGCAGCTTGGACAAAGACGCCTTGACCTGGGTTGGTCTTCTTTATCCACTCCATCGTTTGTTCGATGTACTCGCTCATTTTTGCTCCTTTTTCCTTTTTTGCAGTTAAATATTAACTCGGCTAGAAAAAATTTTTATTTAAAGATATTTTAATATTTTTATTTTAGGCAATGAGTGTTACATATCGAAACTAAATTTATAAAAAGTGGTTTTTGCTTTGATTGCTAGGATAAATTTATAAAATTTACTAAATTTGCGCCATCTCTTGCCAAAAATCAAGTGCTGTGTCGTCTGCTTGGACAAAATTTAGTATTTGCTGGGCTGATGGCATGGCTTCGCCGTTTAGTCTTGCTATATAGGTGCTGGCAAGCGCTACGAAAAATTTTTCAAAGTCGCTTGCAACGCGCCTGCTGCAAAGCTCCTCATCTTCAAGTAGCCACGCATATACCGCACCACTCGTGCAATCAAGCAAAAATATCCACGGATCGCCCACGGCAAAAACTATCAAATTTGCTGGGCGAGCCTCGCCACTCCACCATTTGCCGCCAAACTCATCTACGCTGTTTAGGCGCACTAGCTCGCTTGCGTAGTCGTCTCTGGAGCCAAAACTGACATTGCAAATTTCAAAATTGCCAAGCTCAAATTTGCTTAAAAGCTTTGCAAATTTGGCTGGGAAATTTACACCAAGGCTCTTTTGTGCTTGCATAAGCGCCGAAGCGTCCTTTTGCGGCAAAAGTCTCATACCAGTTATGCCCTCTTGCTCTAGTGGCAAGAAAATTTGATCTAGTTTTCTAGCGATCTCGTCTAATTTTAAAAACATATCGCTCCTTAAATTTGCTAAATTTGTCAAATTTTATCAAATTTAACCAAGCGCGCTTTTAAATTTGGGTTATAATCGCCATAAATTTAAGGAGCTAGCGTGGTTAGATCATATCCTCTTGATATGCCTGGCGTGGAGTTTCGCGGGCACGGCGTAACCGGCATTTACGAGATGGGTGAGCGCATTGCATTTGTGCATTTTGCTTTTGGGGTGCCTAACGAGCTAGAGATAGCTCAAAAACTAACGCCAAACTACGTGCTACTAGATACATTTTCACGCGACTTTAGCGAGCATAAAAGATCAACGCTTACCTATAAACAAAGCGAAATTTTTATAGCTAGCAATGCGCGTTACTACCCAGAAAATGGCTACTTCGTGCTAAATACTAGATACTACAAGGGCTACATAAACTCCCCAGCAAAGCTTATAAAGATAAGCGATGGGCTGATGAGCGAGCTCGGCGTTGCTAAAGCCTGTAAAAGAGATATATAACGACGCTAAAACGTATGAATTTGATGGTTTTTGCGTGCGGATGAGCTCGCCATTTATGATGGAGTGCAAAGAAATTTTGGACAGCGCAGAGTTCAAAAGTGCGGCAAAAGATGAAAATTTAAACACTAATTTGCCGCCCAAAGAGCAGGGCGCAAGGATAGGCAAGAGCATCTGGCGACTAAAGCTTGGCGCATATCTTTATACGCTAGTTTGCCTGCGTGATGGAGTGCTTTACTTTGGCACCGCTGGCAAGGGCGGAGATCTATACGCCGTGGATGCAA
This sequence comes from Campylobacter concisus, assembly GCF_003049705.1. NCBI lineage: Bacteria > Pseudomonadati > Campylobacterota > Epsilonproteobacteria > Campylobacterales > Campylobacteraceae > Campylobacter > Campylobacter concisus. The sequence continues at coordinate 82,936 of NZ_PIRF01000007.1, read as the reverse complement.
AAAGTGGCGAGGTGATATTTAAGTTTAAAACCAGCGGCACGGAGCATTTTGTTTGGGTTGATGGTCAAATTTTGCTCGCAAACCGCAAAAACAAGCCAGTTTTGATAAGCGCTAAAGATGGCTTGCTATTAAAAGAGATAGAGTTTGAGAAATTTAGCCTTAGCGCAGATCAGATCATGCTAGTAAGCGGTGGCAGGCTCTACGCTGTGGCAAATGACGGAGCTAAAATTTACGCAGTTTGCGCGGAAATTTAGCCTTGGCGAAATTTATCGCCAAAGCCGCAATAGAGATAAAATTATCTCTTCTTTTTATATCTTTTTATCGCCTCTACGATGACCTCTTCTAGGTCGTCATTTGGCTCTTTGTTCATATCGTCGTAGGTGTTTTCAAGGATAGTTTTTAAGTTTTTCTCAACGTAGCTAGTATCGAAAAATCCCCTTCTAAATTCCTTACTTTTGCTGATCGTTAGCAAAAATGGGATGATCGTTCGCACGCCCTCGATGGTAAATTCTTCAAGTGCTCTTTCAAGCTTATTTACAGCAAGATCGTAGTCGGTTGCTTTGACGATCAGTTTTGCGATGAGTGAGTCGTAAAATGGCGGTATGGTGTAGTCCTTATAGACGTGGCTATCGACGCGCACAGATGGGCCAAGAGCTGGGTAGTAGCCCTCGATCGTGCCTGGTGCTGGGATGAAATTCTCCCAGACATTCTCAGCCGTGATCCTTGCTTCTATCGCGTAGCCGCGCGGCTTGATGTCGCTTTGCTCGATCTCTAAAATTTCGCCCGCTGCGATCCTTATCTGCCTAACGACAAGGTCATGGCCTGTGATCTCTTCGGTGATGCCGTGCTCCACTTGGATACGAGTATTCATCTCCATGAAGTAAAAGTTGTTGTAATCATCTAGCAAAAACTCGATCGTTCCTACGTTTGAGTAGCCCACAGCCTTTGCAGCAGCCACCGCGGTCACGCCCATGATCTTTCTTAAATTTTCACTGATTGAAGGGCAAGGTGCGATCTCGATGATCTTTTGGTGGCGCCTTTGGATAGAGCAATCACGCTCGCAAAGGTGGATGATGTTACCGTAGTTGTCGCCTAAAATTTGAAACTCGATGTGACGAGGATTTACGACAAGCTTCTCCATAAAAACTTCATCGTTGTTAAAGTAGGTCTTTGCCTCTCTGGTGCACGACTCAAAGGCATCTTGCATATCTTCTTCTTGCCAAACCTCTCTGATACCACGGCCACCACCACCACCACTTGCTTTTAAAATGACTGGGTAGCCGATACGTCTAGCGTGCTCTTTTATGGCATCCATGCTCTCGTCATTTAGCTTTTCTGTGCCTGGAACGATTGGTATGCCGTTTCTCTTCATTAGGTATCTTGCGATATTTTTATCACCCATTTTTCTGATCACTTCAGCCTTTGGACCGATAAATATAAGCCCAGCATCCTCAACCGCCTTTGCAAATTCGTAGTTTTCGCTTAAAAAGCCATATCCTGGGTGTATCGCGTCAGCCCCGCACTCTTTAGCAAGCTTTACGATAGCTTTGGCATCAAGATAGCCTTTGATCGGATCTTCGCCCACTTGATAGGCCTCATCAGCGATCCTTACATGTAAGCATTCGCTGTCTGGCGCTGTGTAAATTCCTACGCTTTGAATGTGTAAATCCCTACAAGCTCTGACTATCCTAACTGCGATCTCACCACGATTTGCGATAAGAATTTTATGTATCATAGGCTATCCTTTTTGAGTTTTTCTTATCATATAACTATTCGTTTTATTTTTAGATAAATTTGTTAAGTCTGGTTTTAAAATTTGAGTGCAAAGGCTAAATTTACACTCAAATTTGTCTATCTATTGATGATTTGTGGAAAAGGTGTGGCTAGGGCTTTTTTGCTAAAATCTTGCGACTCGATCGTGAAATTTGCAGCAAATCTTTGAATGCCCTCTTTTTTATAAGCGCGCCTTTGGATGGTAAAAAGGACTAAATTTCCGCCTTGTTTGGTGTAGCGATATATCGAGTGCTCGGCTGTTGGCACGCCATTTAGGTTTGAAAATATCGTGATATCAAGATAAATTTCATTTGCCAGCGAGCCCTTTTTATAAGCCACTTTTAACCCTTTTGCCTTTAGCTCTTTTAGATCATTTATCTTTTGCTCGACTGCTTGCTCTGGCGTAGCGTCAAATTTAAGGGTATTTAGCGAGAGCATGTAGCTAAAACTATCTACCTTCTCGCCAGGGAGCAAGTACTCCTGCGTGAATAAATTTGGCACAGGCTTGGCTGAGCCTGCTAGCGAGTAGAGTCTGTTGTCAAATTTTATCTGCATCGGCTCAAAGTACTGAGTCGCTGCAAGTAAGAGTGCCGGCAAAGCGATAAATGCTAAAAATTTCTTCATCAAATTCCCTTAAAATGGATTTACTATCATGACCCAAATGATGATAAGCATCGCGATAGTTGGCACTTCGTTGTAAGCTCTAAAGAATATGCCGCTTTTGTTACAGCGTTTTTCTTTGAGCTGCTTCATGTAGCGTCCAAGGTCTAGGTGATAGATAGCCATTAAGATGACAACTAAAATTTTGACGTGGATGTGACCAGTTTTTATAAGATCAGGCATCGCGATAAGTATCAAAATGCCAGTGAAAAATGAGCCAATGAGTGCTACCCAGCCGATGTAGTGATACATCTTGTACTCCATCACCTCAACCACTTTTACAAAGTCTGGCTTGTCCATGTTTTCTACGTGATAAACGTAGAGCCTTGGCTGATAAAACAGCACTGCCATCCACGAGATGAAAAACAAATAGTGGAGGTATTTTAAGTAAAGATAATATTCTGCCATAACGTCTCCTTATCTAAAAAGTATCTCTTTTCTAGCTTCAAATTCAGCCTTGCTGATCGCACCACTCTCAAAAAGCTCGTAAAGCCTTTTTAAGTCATCCTCTTTATCTTTTAGTTTTACTCTCTCTTTTAGCTCGGTCTTTTGTAAATTTTTCTCGACATAAGCGCCAACCAAAAATGCGTCGATGATCCACCAAATGCCCCAGATCATTAAAAATGGTATGCCTATAATGAAATAAAGCGTAGCATACCCAACGAAAAATAACCCCATCATCAAAAAGCCAGTGATAAATTTACCAAGGTAAATTCTATGCGCCCCAAGCCAGCCAGTAAGTAGCCAAAGCGCGTATGCGACGTAGATATTATTTCCCACTCTCTCTCCTTTTTCTAAAACTTTGCCAAAGTATCATCACCACGCAAAGATCGATCATCACATCAGCGAAGTTAAAGACCGCAAAGTTAAACCACTTGTGCCAAAAGACGTAATCCACGACGCCGCCATGGATAAATCTATCTGTAATATTTGAGCTGCCAGCTCCTAGCAAAGCCCCAAGCCAAATGGCATGCGAGCAAAGCAGCTTTTTTTCAATGACCAGATAGATAAAAACGCCTAAAATGAGGGCGATTTGGATAAATTTCAGCCACTCATCTAAAAAGGCAAACATCGAAAATGCAACGCCTTTATTATATGTAAGAACTAGCGAAAAAAACTCTCCGTCCAACGAAAAACCATCTATAAATATCATTTTTATCGCTTGATCAACGATAAAAATGACAAAAAACGCAATGAAAAATTTAACTAAGCTTTTACGCATTTAGGGCTTTTACAAAAAATTTCTCAACTTCATCCATGCGTTTTTCAACTAGAGTTTGATTTTTACCTTCAAGCAAAAGTCTGATCAAATTTTCAGTGCCAGAGTATCTAAAGAGCGATCTTATACCCTCTTTTGCAAGGCTAGCCTCAAGCTCTTTTAGCCCCTCTATCTTATCAAGTGGCTTTTTCTCTGTGATCTTTAAATTTAGTAAAATTTGTGGATATGGCTTTAGCTCACCAAAAATTTCGCTAGCTTTTTTACCTTTTTTAAGCATCATCGCGACAACTTGCATCGAGGTAACAAGGCCGTCACCAGTTTTAGCGTAGTCGTTAAATATCACGTGTCCGCTTTGCTCGCCGCCAAAATTTATGCCATTTTCTTTCATCATCTCAAGCACGTATTTATCGCCTACGTTTGAGCGAAGTAGCTTGATCTTGTGAGCTTTTAGATAGTCATCAAGCGCGGCGTTACTCATCACCGTAGCCACGATAGCTCCGCCTTTTAGCGCCTTTTGCTCGTGTAAAAATGCTGCAAGTGAGCCAAGTATCGCGTCGCCATGCACAACTTCACCGTTTTCATCGACAACTACAAGCCTATCAGCATCGCCATCAAATGCAAAGCCGATGTCAGCACGAAGCCTTTTTACCTCGCTTGCTAGATCTTCTGGGTGAAGTGCGCCGCAGTTTTGGTTGATATTGCTACCATTTGGTTCGTCGTTTATGACGATGACATCGGCTCCAAGCTCGCTAAACACGGTTGGTGCGACCTTGTAAGCAGCTCCGTTTGCCACGTCTAAAACTACTCGTAAATTCTTTAAATTTAACTCTTTTGGGAATGAATTTTTGATCTGCACGATATATCTGCCGATAACGTCGTCAATTCTCTTGTTTGCTCCGATCTCCGTCATTGTCTTTTGGGCATTTGCGATGAGCTCGTCGTCGTAGAAAATTTTTTCTATCTCAGCTTCTATTTTTTCATCTAGTTTGTTGCCAAAGCTATCAAAAAATTTGATGCCGTTATCGTAGTATGGGTTGTGCGATGCGCTTATCATGATACCAGCGTCACAGCGCATATTTTCTGTTAAAAATGCGATCGCAGGTGTTGGCATAGGGCCTATTTGAAGGACGTTGTAGCCAACCGCAGTTAGCCCTGCAACGATGGCAGTTTCTATCATATAACCGCTTTTTCTAGTATCTTTTCCAACCAAAATCACATTTGTCGCTGAAGTTTTTCTAAAATAAATTCCAGCTGCCATTGCAAGACGCATAGATGTTTGAGCTGAAAGCTTCTCGCCAGCTTTTCCACGAACTCCATCCGTTCCAAATAGTTTCATAAATTTATCCTTTTTATTATAAAATTGTGCTATTTTATCAGAATTTACCTAATTTAAAATCTAAAATTTTACTTTCATTAAGGATGACTTAAATTAAGGTTAAATTTATTATAACTTTAATATAATCACCGACTAAAATTATTCAAAAAGGTATATTATGGCAAACCATAAATCTGCTGAAAAAAGAGCTAGACAAACTATAAAAAGAACAGAAAGAAATAGATTTTACCGCACAAGACTTAAAAATATAACAAAAGCAGTGCGTGTAGCTGTAGAAGCTAAAGATCTAAATGCTGCAAATGAAGCTTTAAAAGTTGCTAATAAAAGTATCCACAGCTTCGTAAGTAGGGGCTTTTTGAAGAAACAAACTGCTGCTCGCCGCGTTAGTCGTCTTGCACAATTAGTAAATACTCTAAAAGCTGCTTAATTTATAAAATTTAATGTTTGCTGATAAACTTCATCCATTTTTGGATCGCTATAATGAAATTTCTGCGCTTCTTAGCGATCCAAATATAGCAAACGATATCGAAAAGATGACAAAGCTCTCAAAAGAGCAATCATCTATCGAGCCAGTTGCATCTGCTGCAACAAAATATCTACAAATTTTAAATAACATTGATGAGAACAAAGCTTTACTAGATGACTCTGAGCTTGGAGAGTTAGCAAAAGAGGAACTTAAAAATTTGGAGATTTCAAGAGAAAAGCTTGAAGAAGAGATTAAAATTTTACTTCTTCCAAAAGATCCAAACGATGATAAAAATATATTTTTAGAAATTCGTGCAGGTACTGGTGGAGATGAGGCCGCGCTATTTGTTGGAGATCTTTTTAATGCTTACATCAGATATGCAGAGCTTCGTGGATATAAATTTGAGATCGTTAGCCAAAGCGAAGGCAATACTGGCGGCTTTAAAGAGATCATCGTGCTTATAAAAGGCAAAGGTGCTTACTCAAGACTAAAATTTGAAGGCGGCACGCATAGGGTTCAGCGTGTGCCAGAGACTGAGAGTCAGGGTAGGGTGCATACTTCAGCTGTGACTGTGGCTATTATGCCAGAGGTTGAAGATAGCGAGATCGAGATCAATCCAAATGATATAAGGGTTGATGTGATGAGAAGCTCAGGCCATGGCGGTCAGTCAGTAAATACAACCGATAGTGCCGTTAGGATCACACATATACCAACAGGCCTTGTTGTCACAAACCAAGATGGCAAGAGTCAGCACAAAAATAAAGAAGCTGCGATGAAGGTGCTAAAGGCTAGACTTTATGAGCTTCAAGAGCAAGAGAGACTTGCAAAAGAGACTAGTGAGCGAAAGAGCCAAGTTGGTACCGGAGATCGTTCTGGTAGGATAAGGACATACAACTATCCGCAAAACCGCATAAGTGATCACCGTATAAATTTAACACTTTACCGCCTTGATGCGATTATGGCTGCGGGATTATTTGATGAGATCATTGAGCCACTTATTACGCATTATCAAGCAGAAGCTATGCTAGAAGCTGGCATTTAAACTTTCAAATTTCTATTTCAAATTTTATAATTTATTTCTTTACCTAAAAATACTTTTAAATTTACCAATCTTTAAAGTCAAATTTACAAGAATTTTACAAAAATAGATATTTAGAAGTAGTAGTTAGTAATATTTTTTCTCGTTTTTTTTAAAAATAATATAAATTAAATTTTTAGATTTTATTTCTCAAATAGCGATTTCTAGGGCATTTAAAAGTATAAAATTTTTATTTTTGATATTATAATTTTGTATAAATAGTTTTTAAGTTTTGCTTAATAATTCTACCTTACAATTTCACCATAATTTAATTCAAAACAAGGAGACAAAATGTCAATAAGTGCAAGAAATCAACTAAATGTTGAGATATCAGAAGTAAGAACAGGTGCGGTAAATTCGCTAATATCTGCTAAGCTTGCAGGCGGTGAGGTGCTAAAAGCAACTGTTACGGTTGATAGTGAAAAAGGTCTTGATCTTAAAGTTGGCAAAAAAGCTATCTTTTTATTTAAAGCTTCAAGCGTTATCGTTTCAAAAGATGACAGCATCAAACTTAGCGCTACAAACCAAATCAAAGGCGTTGTAAGCGAGATAAAAGATGGTGCAGTAAATGCTGAGGTTATTATCGATGCAAATGGTAGCAAAATTTCAGCTATCATCACAAAAGAGTCTGTTGGTAATCTAGCTCTAAAAGTAGGCGATAATGTAACCGCAATCATTAAAGCAACTCAAATTATAGTCGGTGTTAAATAATTTATGGAGCAGTTTTGCTCCGTTCTTCTAAATTAAATTTTATTCTTAAACTAAAATCTAAAATACTCTAAAATTTATCAACTAAGTTATAAATTTAAATAAGTCGTAGTGAATATTTTTAAAGCTATTTACTTAAAAATTTTATAGGAAGATTTATATTATTTTTTTACTTTTATAGCCTATCCGCCATTTTAAGCAGAGCATGGCACGCCAAAGGTTCACCTACAATGGGCGGGTTAAATATTAACACAAAAGCCCAGGTTGTGAGTTCTCAAACGGCTATGCCTATACCAAATTTATATGCATCTGGCGAGAATGTAGGTAGCGTTCATGAGCCATCCGTCTAGGATCGTCGCGATAATTGACCGCTTGACATTTTGCATAATCGCTACTAAGACTATCGGCTAAAAAGATGTTGTAAACGTTTGCTTGCCACTATAAATTTTTAAATCTATAAACTCCATTTTTCACTCGCTCGAAAATTTTCTTCTCTTCAAGCAGCTTAAAGGTATTTATTACGGTTGGTTTGCTCACATCTAGCTTTTCACAAATTTCTGAAATTTTTACTACAATGAAGCCATTTTCATCACAGCTTTTAACTAGCAAATTTATAATTTCTACCTTTTTCTCGCCAATTATTGCCTTGTAAATTTCTTCATTCATGCTAGATCCATTTATATCCTATTGCCACGCACCAAAGCGCGCCACATAAGAAATTTGAGATCATCACGGCCGCACTTCCAGCGTCCTTTGCAGCCTTTGCTAGGGCGTGATAGTCTGGGCTTGCAAGATCGGTCACTCGCTCTAGGCCCGAGTTTAGGCACTCGCAAACTAGCACAAATGCCATGCTAAAGATCAAAAATAGATTAAAAATAAGGTCAAATTTCCAAAAAAATAGCGAGATCGTAGCCATCAAAAATATGCAAATTTCTATGCGAAAGCTCTTTTCGTTTTTAAAAATTTCAGCCAAACCCTCTCTTGCGTAGCCAAAATTTTTAAAAAATTTATACGTTGGCTGGTTTCTCATAACTTTCCTTTTTGTGATTTTTGGCATAATTATAATTAAAAAAAGGATGAAATTTGAAACTTATTAGCTGGAATGTAAATGGTCTTAGAGCACTTGTAACAAAAGATGGCTTTGGTTGGCTTGATGAGATAAGTCCTGATTTCCTGGCACTTCAAGAGATTAAAGTCAAAGAAAATGACGTGCCAAAGGAAATTTATAATCTTGGCTTTAAAGATATAAGCGTAAACTCAGGCGAGAGAGCTGGATACTCTGGTGTGATGAGCCTAGCAAATTTTGACATTTCTACACAAAAGGCAGCTTTTTTCGACGACACGGAGGGGCGTGTTTTGGAACATAGATTTGGCGATATCGTGCTTTTTAATATCTATTTTCCAAACGGACAAAAGGATGACGAGCGCCTAGCCTATAAAATGGACTTTTACGAGAAATTTCTAGCTTACTGTAAAGAGCTTGTAAAAAGCGGCAAAGAGGTGATATTTTGTGGCGATGTAAATACTGCTCACCGTGAGATCGACCTTAAAAATCCAAAGGCAAATGCCAAAACTTCTGGCTTTTTGCCTATCGAGCGAGCATGGATCGATGAGGTGCTAAAAAGTGGCTTTATAGATACTTTTAGAGCTATAAATGGCGATGTAGTGGACGCTTACTCGTGGTGGAGCTACCGCTTTAATGCAAGGGTAAAAAATGTCGGTTGGAGGATTGATTATTTCTTTATTTCACAAGGATTAAAAGATAGGCTAAAAGACGCATTTATCTTGCCAGAGATCACAGGCAGCGATCACTGCCCAGTTGGGATAGATATAGAAATTTAGCTACTATTCCATTCTACGAGGCTTGCCCAGTAAGAAACCTTGTGCGTAAGGTATTCCAAAATTTTTGATTTGGTTTAAAATTTCTTCTGAGCTTGCGAACTCGGCTACTATTTTGTAGCCTTGTTTTTTTGCAAAGCTTACGATGGTTTCTACTAGAACTCTAGCATTTTCGTCAAATGGAAGCTTTTTGATTATTGAGCCATCTATCTTTATGGTATCTATATCAAGCTCCAAAATTCGGTAATAGTTTGAGTATCCTGAGCCAAAGTCATCAATCGAAATTTTACATCCATAGCCTTTGACGCGTTTTATGAAAGAATTTACCGCAACATAGTCGCTAAGCTCTTCACTCTCTAGCATTTCAAAGCAAATTTTATTAGGATCTTTGCACTCTATTAGTTTATTTTCTATAAGCTCTCTCATACTAGCGTCGGCTATGTCTGTATTAGATAAATTTATTGAGAATGTATAGTCTGGATATTTTTTGGCTAAATCAAATGCAAGGGCTATAACTTTTTTGGTTATTTGCGGATATAACTGAGTTTTCATGGCAATATCTAAAAATTCGCCCGGATAGTGTATCTTGCCATTTTGATCGATTATACGAACCAAAACTTCATAATATTTTGCTTCGGTTTCATTTTCTTCTAAGTTAAAGATGCCTTGTGCTTCTACTATGACTCTATCGTTTTCTAACGCATCTTCGATTAGTTGAACTGCCAGCTGGTTTTTGTGATATTTCATCTCAATGGCGTCATTTTCTAGATAGTAGTAAATATTGCTACCATTTTCTATTGCGAGTTGATTTGCAAGGACTGATTGCATTAGGCGGTTAGTTTGTGGGGTATCGTTTGGCAATGAAACACCAAATACCATCTTTATGCCTGGTAAATTTTCAAATTTTTCATCAATAGCGACATTTATTCTATTTGAGCCAAAATATTCTCTTATATATTCAATATCTCTTACTATATTATCGCCTTCATACCATATATAAAATGCGTCATCTTGAAATCTAAATAGCTTTGCTTTTATCTCAGAAGTATCTATACAAAGCTTTAGTGTATCAGCTACTGCTTTTAGCATTGCATCGATAATCTTAGTTTGATAAAAGAATCTTAAAATTTTAAAATTCTTAATGCTTAAGCAAATGAGCACCCCATCTTTTTGCGCATCTAAAATTTCAGTTAAAGCAAAGTAGTTACCAAAGCCTGTTAGCTTATCGATTGAAGATTGTATTTTTATTTGTTCATTTTTTTGAGTTAGCTCGTTTAGTATCAGCGTCTCTTTAGTCCTATCAAGCTTTACAGCTATGTAGCCCTCAAATTTATTTTTAAAGAAAAATGGCGAAAATTTTACCTTTTCATATAAAAAATCACCGCTTTTTGTTCTGCTTATAAGCTCATCGCTCTCCCAAGGCAGAGATTTTTGCAGAGCATCTTTTATGGACTCATAAAAGCTTTGTGGATGCATATATGATTTTAGCATTCTAGGGTTTTTGCCTATTACTTCTTTTAGCTTGTAGCCAGTTTTTTCTTCAAAGGTTTTATTTACGTATGAAATTCTATTGTATTTATCGCAATAGACAACAGAGCTATGATCGTTTTCAACCGTGGATCTTAAGAGTTTTATCTGTCTTAAACGCTCTGAGGCTATTTTAATTTGATAGAGACCAAATGAACAAAATACTATAAATGTAAGTAAGCAGATTGTCTGAGCTATTTTTGCGTTATTCACCTCATCAGAGTGAAATTCTAGGATTTTGTTTCTAAAATTTTCTATCAGATTATCAAGATGTAGCTCTTTTGCACTATTTGAGATTGTATGTAAAGTTTTTGTAGCTTGAGCTGCATAAAGTATCTTGTCTAATACGCTTTGAACTTTTTGGTTATCTTTATACTCGTTTTTATACATTTTTATTTGCTTTGAAATTTCATCTATTGCTTCAGGACTAAGCATCAAAGCACCTTTTATCGCATAAAATATAGGCTCAAGCTTATTTGGAAGTGCGAGATTTTGTATTTCATATTGACTTATTTGGATATAAGAATCTATAGATGAGTTTACATAAGCTGATCTTTGTAAAAAAAATACTTTTTTACTAAATACATCTCTTATGTTTTGTAGGTCTTTTTTTATTTCATTTTGATGAAATAACAACATCTCATCACTAATCATTGAAAGGTTGCTCAAATTTGTATCAAAAGAATTTATGTCAGCATTAAGTTTGTCGTAGTTTGAGACATCATAAATATTATTTAAAGAAAAAGTTATTTCATTGTCTATAAATTTTAGATTTAAAATTCCATCGTCAAATTTATGAGCCGTATCAATGGCTATATTTGCTTTATATATAAAAAATGCACTAATGAAAAATATAGCTACTAAGACGCTAAGTATGGTTTTTATTCGTTTAGTACTCATTTAGTATCCTAGGCTTTTTACCATTTAATGTCAGAAAAAATGAGTATAAAGCATCAATTTCATCTTTGCTAAGAACGTATCCTAGCTGGTAGTTACCAATAAAGCTTATAGCCTCTTTTAGATCATTTATCTCTCCATGGGATAAATATGGAGCAGTCTTTGTAATATTTCTTAGTGATGGCACTCTTCTTAATCTTTTGCTTGTATCTAAGGCAGAAATTTTTTCTCGGCCAATATCTTGTGTCAAATTTCCTCCTAAATTTCTACCATTATGACAAGCGGCACAGCCTATATTATTAAATATCTCAAATCCTTTCTTTGCACTATCATCTATGGCATTGTTATCACCTGATATAAAACGATCAAATGGCGAATCAATACTTAAGACAGCCTTCTCAAACTCAGCTATTGCATCTGCAATATTATCAAAATTAATACCGTCATTATAAATTTTTTTAAATAAAATTTTGTACTCAGAGATATTATTTACAGAATCCACTATCTTGTCGTTATCCGAGTTTAGTTCTATTCTAGAAGTTATGGACTCTTTTACTTGATCTTTTAAATTGCTAATCTTTGCATCGCTATAAAATAGATAGTTTGCTGCAGCATTTAATATGGTTGGAGGATTTAAAGTGCCTTTTTCCATGCTATCTTGGTTGCTTCCGCTTAAATTCCAATACAAGTTGTGACAAGTTTGACAAGAGTAGTTTTCGTTTGGGCTTAGTCTTTTATCAAAAAAGAGTTTTTTACCGAGCAAAGCCTTTTCTTCATTATATTTTACTACTGTGAGAGGTTTGTAGGATTCATATTTGCAAAATGAAATCGTGATGATAAATAGACAAAGTATAACGCCCTTCATAACGCCCCTAATTTTTAATTTTCTTTTTTATATCGGCAAATTTTTGATTTTTTATATAGTACATTATTTTATTGTTTTTTTGAAATTTATGATACAATTCGCTCGATTTAGAAAATATTTATATTTCAGGGAGGAGAAGTCATGAAAAAAGGCTTTACGATGATTGAGTTGATCTTCGTGATCGTTATATTGGGTATATTAGCTGCGGTTGCTATACCAAAACTAGCTGCAACAAGGGATGATGCAGAGATATCAAAAACTGCTTCAAATATACAAACGCTTATTTCGGACTTGGGTTCTTACTATACTTCACAAGGCGAATTTGCTTCTGGTACAGATGCTGTTAAGAAGATGTCGAATGTAAAAACACCAGTAAAAGCAAAAAATGATGAGTGTTTAGAAGTAGGTACTGGAAATAATACTAATGGAGAGATAGGCATCACCATAAAAACAGGTGGTCTTTGTGGGCAAGTTTGGGGATTGCCAGGACTAGTAGATGTTAAAGCTCTAATCGAAAGTAGCGACAATAAGACAGCTAATACGCTTAAATTTGGCGGCATGGGCATAAAATATAAATAAAATTTTTAGCAAGGTATTTTCCTTGCTTTTTATGATTTTTGGCTTACTAAATTTTTAATATAATAAAGTCTGATAGAAATACGAATTTTTACACAAATAATTTATATACATAAAAATAAGCTTTCTAAGTTTTAATGCGTTGCCAAAAGATATCAAATCTTAACTATGCTAATGAGTAATGGCTTTTTATTAAATTTAGTTGATTTTCTTCTTTGCAAATTTTAAAGATAAAAAACGTAAAATCAAAGCATGGATTTACTAAAAGACCCGTTAAATAAGCTCATCATCTCGCTTTCGCTTCCGGCTGGCACCGCAATGATGTTTAATACTCTTTATAACGTTACTGGTACATTTTTTGCAGCAAAAATTTCTACCCTTGCCGTAGCTGGCATGGCTATGAGCTTTTTGCTTTATCTAAGTATCGTAGGCATTGGGCTTGGTTTTGGCTCAGCACTAACTGCGCTAATAGGCAATAGCCTTGGAGCAGGAAAGATAAAAATGGCTAAATTTTATGCAGCAAATGGAATTATCTTTGTGCTGGTATTTGCTATTTTTATGGGGTTTTGTGGCTATTTTTTAGCACCAAATTTACTCACTTTTTTAGGAGCCGATCATCACTATTTAAAAGAGGCGCTTGATTACGCGGGTGTTATCTTTCTTGCTGCACCATTTTTCTTGATTATCAAATCTCTAAACGGCGTACTCGTGGCACTTGGAGATACAAAAAGTTACCGAGATTGGCTATTTTATGGCCTTTTCATTAACGCATTTTTTTGCTACTTTTTTGTATTCATTTTGGATCTTGGTGTAAAAGGACTTGCTCTAGCAACAGCTATTGTTCAGCTTTTGGGCATGATCTACCTTTTTGCAAAAGTTAAAAAAGCTAAGATGATCGAGCCAAGAAATTTAAGCTATTTTGTGCCAAATTTTAGCATTTGGACAAAGATTACAAAGCAAGCTCTACCAGCTTGTTTAAACTATCTATCGATGTCGCTTGGCTCACTTGTACTTTTAAAATTTATAAGCTACTATGGTGTAAATGCCGTAGCAGGATATGGTATAGCTTTAAGGATAGAGCAAATTTTGGTATTGCCGACCATTGGTATGGCCGCAGCAGTTTTAAGTATCGTTTCAAGAAACTATGGTGCTAAAAATTTTAAAAGAGCTAAGCAATGTTATAAAATTTCGCTTCTTTTTTTGCTTGTTTATTGTGCATTTGCCTGTATTTTTATTAAATTTTTTGGTGAAGATATGATAAGAATCTTTGATGATACACCGGCAGTTTTAGAGATAGCAGGGCTTTATCTTGGTATAAATTCTCTTGCTTACGTAGCTTATGGCACGATAAACGTCTCAGGCAGTACTCTTCAGGCTATAAAACGTCCAGCAGCTATCTTTTTGCTAAATGGATTTAGGCAATTTGTGCTTCAAGGATCACTTTTTTACGCGGTAGTTTTTTATTTTGGTCTTGAGATAAAATTTATATGGCTGGCCCTATTTTTTAGTGTTTATCTCACAGCCATTTGTTTTGTCTTTTGGACGCTTTATCAGCTAAGAAGGGCTACTGGCGTAAGCTTTTAAATTTAAAACAAAATGCAAAAAAGCAAAGTGAAGCAACTAAGATTATGCTAGCTCCGCCTGTTAGGTTAAAATAAAAGCTAATGAATAGACCGCTAAAACAAAAAATGATTGAAAAGATAGTGGAGATTAGCATCATCAGTCCAAGTCTTTTGGCAAAAATTTGTGCTAAATATGGTGGTATAGTAAGAAGAGCGATGACTAAAATAAGCCCAACAACACGAATCGTAGCCACCACACAAAGTGCCATCATGCACACTAATAAATAGTGAAAAAATGTTGTATTTACACCGCGCAACTTTGCAAACTCTGCATCAAAGCTAATAGCTACAAATTGACGATAAAAAAGGGCAATGAGCGCCAAAAATAAGATATCTAAAATACTCATAAATGTTATATCTTGCCCACTCACTGCTAAGATAGAGCCAAAGAGATAACTCATAAGATCGGCATTGTATCCTGGAGTTAAATCGATAAAAATGATACCAATAGCCATACCAAATGCCCAAATAGCACCGATAACTGAGTCGATGTTGTTTTTATCTTTTAACGTGATAGTGGCGATTACGAGAGCTAAAAAGAGTGAGAATATGCTAGCTCCAAGAAGTGGTTCGAGCGAGAAGAAAAAGGCAAGTCCGATGCCGCCATACGCTCCGTGTGCGATACCGCCAGCAATAAAAGTCATTTTATTTATAACAACGAGTGAGCCTATGAGCCCACAAATTATACTAACTAAAATGCCAGCAATAAAGGCATTTTGCATAAAATTTAACTCTAAAATTTCACTCATTTTATCTCTTTATCTTAAAAACATTACTTTTGATTTTGCACTCACATTCGCCAAGTGCGATCTCGACATCGCAAAAATGGCTATGAGATTTTGCTAAATGCTCTATAAATTCTCTTTTTGCAGTATCTTCATGAGTTTTATGGATATGTAAATTTTTACTCACATAGGCGATTTTTGTAGCATAATTTAGCACGATATTTAAATCGTGACTTACCAAAACTACACCAACACCACTTGCATTTATATTTTTTAAAATTTCATAAATTTCAGCCTGACCCTTTGTATCGATACTGGCTGTTGGCTCGTCTAAAACGAGGACCTTTGCATTTGCACAAAGTGCTCTTGCGATATATACACGCTGTCTTTGACCGCCACTTAGCTCGCCGATCCTAGCGCTTGCAAATTCTTTCATACCAACCTTCTCAAGGGCAGCAAGAGCCATTTGTTTCTCATCTCGCGAGTAAAAACCAAAAATTTTTTTATCGATTAGCCCCATTAAAACTACTTCTAAAACCATCATCGGAAAGCTTTGATTTGAGAGAAAATTTTGAGGCACATAACCTATAAATTTACTGACTTCGCTTGGCTCTTTTCCAAAGAGCTTTATCTCGCCACTTTGAGGTTTAAGTAACCCTAAGATAAGCTTTAAAAGTGTGCTTTTGCCACCACCATTTGGACCGATGATAGCTAAAAACTCATCGCTACTATAATCTAAATTGATACCTTCTAAAACCACTTGCTTATCGTAGCTAAAGTTTAAATTTCTAATTTTTATAATTTCTTTCAAAACAGACTCTTTTGCGTAAATGTAGTAGTAAAAATAAAAAGTCCAAGCCAAAGCATAACGCTAAGAGCCATAAATTCGGCATAGAGTTTAAACTTTTTTAGCTTAATGTTTGTGCTCTCATTTATCTTGGCTCCAAAAACAGCCGCTAAAAATATCACTGCACTCATGCCAAGTGCCATAAATACGCCGCTTATAACGCCTGCAAAGTAGCTACCTAGCTCATTTGCTAGCACAAAGACAAGTATCGTGCCAGGACAAGGAATAAGTGCTGCAGCGGCTGCAATCAGCCATTCTTCTTTGCTTTTTGGTTTTTTTGTAGTACAGATATTACAGCCACAGTCGCTAGTAAATTTTGTATTTTTACTCAAATTTTGGCTTAAACTTGAGCTAAAAATATAAAATTTACTTAACTCTTTTTTGCTTGAAAGATAAATTTTGACCTTTTTATAAAGCATAAAAATCGCTACAAAAAAGATAATAACGCCAGAAAATGCTGTCGTAACGCTTGCTGTATCTTTTGTCAGATCGCTACTGATCTCACGTAGTATCATAAAACTAGCAAGCACAAAAATAAACGCACCCACAACATGTAAAAATCCGATCTTTAAAGAGAAGAAAAAGGCTTTGGCGTAGCTTCCACCAGTTGCAGCAAAATAAGAGCTTGTAAGCACCTTGCCATGTCCCGCAGATGCAGCATGCAAAAAGCCATAACCAAATGATATGAGCGCTAAAAATAGCAGAGTTAGCGGACTTTTTTGATCAAAATTTCTTAGAATTTGCTTTAATCTATCAAGCATGCTTAGACTTGTTTTTGAAATAAGATCAAACTTAGCTTCATCGATTCTATCGATCTGGCTTAAATTTTCATCTTCAAAATTTACTGAGTTTGGCTCTTTTAGAAGCTCTTTTAATGCAGGTTTTTCGTTATGAGCTTTGGCTGCAGCTTTACTTGAAAATGTAAAAAATATTAAATTTGCATTTGGATTTGGTATCGTCCAAAACTGATCTGATACCAAAAATGAGTTATTTTGTGTAAATTTAAAATTAAAATATCCCTCTTTATCGTCCATTTCGACAGACACCACAAAGCCATCTTTGATAAGCAAATTTGTCTTAAAACTAACATCAAATTTTAATCTACCCTCATCAAAATAGAGTTTATACTTTTTTAAATTTAACTCAAGTTTTGTAGCATTTTCATCTTTGTAAAAGTACTCAATATTCGTTAAATAGTGCCTTGGCACAAGATAATCAAGTAAATTTAAGCGGATCTTTTTGATCTCGCTTTCATCTATCTTTTCATCCTGATTTAGGTCAAAATTTTGCCTCATAAGTTCTGAGAAATTTTGTGAAAATGTCCATGAAAAAGCAATTGTAGTGATATTGTTTTCGTTTGAGTCAAATTTTACGCTCACGTGAGCGGTTGGACTATAAAGCGAGCAAAGAGCACACCCGAAGGCATTTATAGCGAAGAAGCAAATGACAATCAGGCGTGCTAACATTTTTTATAGACTCTTAGCAAAAATTTCTGCTGTTTTTTTCATCTCATCTAGCCAATTTTCTGGGAGCTGATCAATACTTATGACCTTTGAGCCGGTCTCTTTTGCTACTAAATTCGCAGCCTTTGTTGGAAACTGCGGAGCCACGAAAATGACCTTTACGCCGTGCTCTTTAGCCTCTTCGATGAGCTCTTTTAGCTCAGCTGGTTTTGGCTCTTTGCCCTCTATCTCGATAGCGATTTGCTCTAAGTTATAGCGTTTTGCAAAATATCCCCAAGATGGGTGATATACGATAAATTCGCGAGTTTTAACATCTTTTAGAGTATTTTTGATAAAGCTATCAAGCTCGTCAAGATTAGCTTTAAATTTAGCTAAATTTTCCTCATAGAGCTTTGCATTTTGCGGGAATTTCTCTATTAATGCCTTAGCTATATTATCAGCTTGAGTTTTTACTAAAACCGGATCAAGCCAAATGTGCGGATCAAGGCCATCATGATGATGGTGATGATGTTCGCCAGCTTCGTGGTCATGGTCATGATGCTCGTGATGCTCGTGTTTATGTTCGCCCTCGTGCTTGTGTTCGTGATGTTCATGGTGTTCATGATGTTCGTGTTCATCGTTCATAGCTATCTTTTCGATACCTTCTTGTGTTTTTACAATGTGTAAATTTTTAAAAGATTTTGAAAAACGCTCTAGCCAAGTATCTTCAAACTCAATGCCAATAGCAAAGTAAAGCTCGCTCTTTTCAAGCTCCTTCATCTGTTTTGGCTTTGGCTCATAAGTGTGCGGATCAGCACCTTTGCCAACCATTGTATTTACGCTTAGTGTATCACCAGCGATTTGCTCAACAAAAAATTTTGTAGGCAATATACTAGTCGTAACAACTGGCTTTGCAAAAAGCGACAAAGCGCAAACTGTTAAAAAAACAAAAATCTTTCTCACCATCTCTCCTTTATTTGAAAAAATATTGCGGAAGTTTAGCAGATTGCAACTTGGTTGCAACTTAAAGAACAAAAGCCTAAATATAGTGCTTTTTAAATGAAATTTAAAACTTTTAGCGTTAATATATAAAAAATAAAAAGGGCAAGGATGAATGCAAGAAATTTCTTAGAAGAGCATAGTATCAAAGCAACTACGTTTCGCATAAAGCTCGTTGAAATTTTGCAAAATACCAAAACTCCATTAAGTTATGATGAAATTTTAGAAAGCCTTAATGCAAATAAAACTACTTTTTATAGAAGCATAGAAATTTTTGAAAAAAAGGGCCTTGTCATAAAAACTGAAAATAATCATAAAAGCTACTACGAACTAGCAAATGAGGCAAAAGCATACTTTATCTGCGATGTCTGTCATAAAGTTACAAACATCGATATGCCTCATCTAAACGTCGCTAAAAATATAAAAAGCGCCGTGATAAAAGGCGTTTGTGATGAGTGTGATCACGAGTAAAGAGCGATGATCTCAGCTGGAATGGCTTTTGGACGGTTTGTCTTTAGATCGATATAGACAAACTCCGTCTTGCCAGTTGCTATTAGCTCGCCATCTTTTTTAAACTCAAAATATCTACACGAAGTCGCCTTGCCTTCAGCTTGTGTGTAAGTGTGAATTTCTACCTCATCCATTAATTTTACGCTTTTTATATATTTGGCTTCATTTTTTCTAATGAGCCAGATCTCGCCTCTTTTATACTGCGCCTCGACCGTGTCACCAACCGCTGCAGAGTGTGCAAATGCAGCCTCTTGCATAAGAGTAAAATAATAGACATTATTCATGTGTCCATGCATATCAATGGCTTGTAGCGGGATTATTACTTTGTAGATAAAATCTTTCATTTCTGGCCTTTTTTGCTAGAATTATAACCAAAAATAAGGAGCTAAAATGCAAAATTTATGGGATAAAAAGGCGTCAAATTATCAAAGGTTTGATGGCAAAGTAAGTGCTATTCAGCAACAAATTTTTGCTAAAGCTTTGTGTTGGGGGGTTGATTTTAGCGGTAAAGAAATTCTTGATATAGGCTGTGGTACCGGTGTTTGGACGATATTTTTGTCAAAAACTGCAAAAAATATAACTGGCATTGATAGCTCAAAAAATATGATAGAAATTTTAAATGAAGATGCTAAAAGATTTGGGGTGACAAATTTAACTAGCGAGGTTTGCTCGTGGAGAGAATTTAAGCCCGCAAAGCGCTTTGATATCGCCATTTGCACGATGAGTCCAGCGATTGCTAGCGATGAAGATTTTGCTAAATTTCATAGTATCGCAAAACAAAAACTCTATCTTGGCTGGGATAAGCCTAGAAGCTCTGATCTGCTAGAGCCATTTTTTAAAAAATTTGGCCGAACGCTCTCGCAAAAAAATGTTGTAAATAGGCTTGAAGCGTGGCTAAATAAGCAAGGGATCGCTTATAAGAGTGAAATTTTAAACGAAACAAGGATCGCAAGACGAAGTGTGCAAGAAGCTGCTGAGAATATCTGCTGGCACCTTGAGATAAATGGAGCCAAAAACTACGATGAAAAGGTGGTTTTAGCGATCTTAAAAGAGAGATTTGACGGCGAGTTTATAGATGAAAAGATAGAGTCGCAGATGAAGCTTTTTGTCTTTTAAACTAGTTTTTACCTAGGGAAACATTTTTACCAAATTCGCTAAAAATAACTCCAAAGATTATTAAGATCGCGCCAAAAATTTGTATGAGAGTTAGCTTTTCACCAGCGAAAAAATAGCCGATAAAGCCAGCAGAAACTGGTTCAAGACAGAAAAATAAAGCTGCCTTGCTAGCCGTTGTATATCTTTGAGCAATGGTTTGAACAAAGTAGCAAAATATGGTGCCAATAAATGCAGTGATAAAAATTGCTATAAAAAATTCCCTATCGTAATTTGGCGCCACACTACCTTCAATAAACGCAAAGACAAATGAGAGTAAAGAGACGGTGAGAAATACCACAAATACAAGCAAATAAAGCTCGCATTTTCTTACAAAGTGGCCATTTAAGCTCGTGTAAAGTGCATAAAATATGGCACAAAGTAGGGCAAGTGCCTCGCCAGCTCCTAAGGCAAGAGTGGCTCCACTTAAAAGCCATAGTCCAAAAATGGCAATAAATGCACCAAAAATAGCAAAAATGGTTATTTTATTTTTAAAAATAAGTGCTGTCATAAAAGGCACAATCACACATTCAAGCCCAGTAATAAAGGCAACACTTGAGCTAAAAGTAAGCTTTAGAGCGTAAGTTTGAGCAACAAACGAACCAAAAAGAACTACGCCAAGGATAGTGCCATAAACTACACTTTTTTTATTAAAAATTTTAGAAAATTTAAATGCTATAAGTCCCATAAAGATAGCGGAAATAAAAAATCTACAAAAGAGCATGACAAAGACACTATTTGTCTTTAGTGCGTTTGCCATAGGTAAAAACGTAGCGCCCCAAACGATGGCAACTACGATGAGTGCGATGTCGGCTCTATTTTGCGCGCTTAAATTTTTCATTTAAAGATCGAGTCTAGCACCTTTTTGCCGCTATCTAGGCTAAAGCCGCTTCTTAGCCCTTTTTCCTTCTCGCTCATCACGTTAAATAGCCCATCTAGCGTCTTTCTTGTGATATATGCATTTAGGTCCTCGACGTCATCTGGTACATACTCGCTTGCACCTAAATTTTTAGCTAGGCTCTTTACTGATTTTATCGTTTCATTATTTTTTGCTGAGCCGACGATGAAAGAATTTAGCCCATTATAGGCAGTCGCGAAGCTATTATCACTCATCATTTTCTCAATTATCGGCGTAAATGCCGCCTTTAGCTTTTGGCTGGAGCTTTGCTGCAAATACTTCGTAACGCTGTCGCTGCCGCCATTAAAGAGCTTTTTGACATCGGCTTCGCTCATGTTTTTTATGCTCTCGCTAAAAATTTCAGCAGCCTTTGGCACAGCCGTGGTCGCAGCGTTATTTATCGACTTGCTAAGATCCTGCGCCCACTTCTCTCCGCCTACTTTTTTGGCTAAATTTGACGCCATTTCAAGGCTTTTTGGAAGTGGAATTTTAGCCGTAGCATTGTTTATAAAGCCCTCTTTTGAAAGCTCGCTAACAGCGGCATTTAGCGCTTCACTAACTAAGCTTTTATAGTCGCCGCTTGATGCGTGAGTGGCGATTTTGACGCCTTTGTTTATCATATCGTCCATATTTGTGGCTTGTAAATTTAAAGCAAGCGCGCCACAAAGAATAACAAGAGATCTTTTCATCTTCTTTCCTTTTTTAAATTTAAAGCAAAATCATACAAAAAATATCTAAACACTTAAAATAAATTTAATCTTTTTGCACTAGAATTTAACCTTTTTTTAAAGGAAGACTATGCAACTTTTACTTCTTAGCTTCGCTCTTAGTATGGATAGCGCGGCACTAAATATGGCAAATGGCGCAAGGTATAAAAATTTAGCTCTTAATAAAATTTTATTTATTGCTTTTACGCTTGGCTTTTTTCAGTTTCTTATGCCACTTCTTGGCTATCTTTTAGGTGTTAGTTTTGCAAAATTTATAAGCTCTATCGATCACTTCATCGCATTTTTTATACTTTGCTTTCTTGGTTTTAGAATGTTTAAAGAGGCCTGTAGCAAAGAGGAGTGCGAGTATCTTAAGATAGGATTTAAGACCATTTTGTATGGGGCATTTGCTACTAGTGTGGATGCTCTTGCCGTTGGTGTCACACTTAGCTTTGAAGAGATAAACATCTTTCAAAGCTCACTTATCATCGGTGTAGTCTGCTTTGCATTAAGTCTGGTTGCTTTTTATATAGGTAAATTTATGGGTGAAATTTTAGAGAAAAAGGCGCTCTTTCTGGGAGGAGCGATATTAATTTTTCTAGGTTTTAAAATTTTAATAACGCATTTAATTGAAAGCGGCACAGTTCAATAAAAATTTAAAATAACAATTAAAAATAATATTTAAGATTAACTATATTTTAAAGCTTATATGGATAAGATTTTGATTTTTAGAAGTGGTGACCCATACGAGACTCGAACTCGTGTTACCGCCGTGAAAGGGCGATGTCCTAACCGCTAGACGAATGGGCCACATGTCGGTTATGAAGTTGGGATTATATTTCTTTTATACTTAATTTTAGATTAATAAGGAAAAATTTTTGAAAAATTTTTTATTTACTTTGTTATCTGTTTTTATTTTTACAGGTTGCGTGGCTACCAAAACGCCGCAAAATTCACAAGCTTTTCAAGTTACTTTATTTTCTCCGATGATCAAGATAAATGACGTTGGATTTTTCCATAAATATAAAAATGAGCTAAATTTGCAAATTTATAGCTCTGGCGTAAACACCGCAAACATAAACATAAGAGATAAAATTTGCATAAATAATGCTTGTTTTAACAAGACTGAGTTTAATGAGAAATTTTTTCTAGCTTCGCACTATGAGAGCCTTTTTGAAGAAATTTTGCAAAGAGAAAAGATTTATGATGGCAAAGGCTTGATAAATACGGAGTGTGGTTTTAGCCAAGATCTAAGTTCATATTTTATAAAATACGAGGTTTGCGACAACTACGTCAAATTTATAGATAGCAAAAATAAAATAAGAGTGATAATAAAAGAGTTAAAATGAGATACATCGGAGCTCACGTAAGTGCGGCTGGAGGCGTGTTTAACGCTCCGTTAAATGCTGCAAAAATAGGAGCAAATGCCTTTGCTCTTTTTACAAAAAATCAACGCCAGTGGAATGCAAAAGAGCTAAGTGCTAGTGAAATAGAGCAGTTTAAAGAAAATCTAAAAATTTCTGGCATAAGCACAAAGCATGTTTTGCCACACAGTAGTTACTTGATAAATTTAGGCCATCCAGATGAGGAGGCAAGAGCAAAGTCGCTTGAAGCCTTTGTGGATGAGATAGATCGCGCCAGTAAGCTTGGGCTAGAGCTTTTAAATTTTCATCCAGGCTCACATCTAAAACAAATAAGTGAAAAAGAGTGCTTAGATAATATCGCAAACTGCATGAATGTGGCACTTAAACGCACAAGCGGTGTAAAGCTAGTCATCGAAAATACAGCTGCACAAGGCTCAAATTTAGGCTTTAGTTTTAAGCAGATTGCTTATTTGATAGAGCGAGTAGACGATGAGAGTAGGGTTGGTGTTTGCTTTGATACCTGTCACGCATTTGCTGCTGGATATGATCTAAGAAGTAAAGAGGCCTACGCCAAAACTATGGGGGAATTTGATGCGATCATTGGCTATAAATTTTTATCTGGCATGCATTTAAATGATGCAAAATTTGGACTTGGCTCGAAAAAAGATAGGCACGAGAGCCTTGGCAAGGGTGAGCTTGGATTTAGTGCTTTTAAAAATATAATAAATGATGATAAAATAGGCGAAATTCCTTTAATATTAGAGACGATTGACGAGAGTATTTGGGAAGACGAGATAAAAATTTTAAGAAATTTCGAAAAGGAAAAACTATGAAAAAAGTGCTATTAAGCATTATTGCAATATCTACTTTGCTAAATGCTGGAGGTTATAAAGTTCCTGAGCAAAGTGCTGATTCTTTAGGTCTTGCTGCTAGTAACATAGCCTTTAGTTTTGGGGCTGATGCGGCGTATTTTAACCCAGCAAATATGATGTTTTTAGACGGGCTTCACCATTTTGAAAGCACGCTTGGCTGGTTTCATATAAATAAGCTCGAGTTTAAAAGTGATAGTGGCAAAAGCTATAGGTCAGAAAAATTTGACTCGCTAGCTGGTACATTTAGTTTTGTAACGCCAGAAATTTATGAAAACTGGAAATTTGGTTTAGCTCTTGCCGTTCCTGCTGCTGTTGGTGTATCATGGGAAGATCCAGCTACTGCATTTACCGCTAAAAGGTTTAAGCTGCAAGTTGTTGAGTTAAATCCAACCGTAGCTTACCGCATAAACGATAAGCTTGCTATTGCTCTTGGTGCTAGAGGTGTTTATAGTAAAGGTAAGATAGCAAGTGATTTTGGACAGATAGGCTACAGAGAGATAAAAGGTGATGGCATGGACTACGGTTACAATGTCGCACTTACTTATAGACCTATTGAAGATTTAAGCCTTGCCGTTACTTACCGCTCAAAGGTAAATTTAGAACTTAAAGGCCATACAGATGCTGATTTTAAAGGGCTATTCGCACCTATAAGCTATCATGGAAAGACTAGAGTTGAGATCCCACTTCCTGCACAGCTTGTACTTGCAACTGGATATAAATTTAGCGATTTTACTCTTTTGCTAGCTTTTGAGAGGACGTATTGGTCTAAATTTAAAGGCTATGACTTTGAATACATGGATAAAGACACAGCCCACTCACGTCCAGCTTTTGCAAGGCTAATGGATGATCCAGTCATAAAAAATGCAAAAGATACAAATACATATAGACTAGGTCTTGCCTATGATGTAAATGAAAAATTTAGACTAATGGCTGGCTTTGCCTATGATGAAGATATTACAAGCAGCAAGCATACTGGATTAGAGCTTCCAAATACTACATCTAAGGTATATTCTTTTGGAGTAAATTATAAATTTACGCCAAATCTTGAAATGGCACTTGGATATGTTTATCAACACCGTGATAAGAAGCGTGCGACAGGTATTTCATCAGATACTGGAAAAATGTCAGGGGAATTTGATACTGGTACGATCCAAATCCTTGGTACGACTTTTAAATATACATTTTAGTTAGGGTCAATAATGCGATACTCTTATAATAATTTTTATGAAATTTTAACCAAAGTAGCAAAGGAAAATCCAAATCAAGTAGTTCTTTTTGAAGAAAAAGAGAAGCTAAAATATCGCGAATTAAAGCAAAATGTCGATAAAGTGGCAGCTTATTTGCAACTTGCTGGAGTAAAATTTGGTGATAAAGTAGCTATGGCGGTTACAAACTCGAAAGAATTTATCATTTCATATTTGGCTATAACGGCTATTGGCGGTATCGCAGTGCCTATGAATACTTTTTTAAAAGCAAACGAGTTTGAATATATCATAAATGATTGCGGTGCAAAGGTGCTTTTTGCGTCTAGCTCGCTTGCAAAAGAGTTAATCGCATTAAATGAGCTTGAAATTTTAAGAAAGATAATCTGGATCGGAGCAATACCAAAGAAACTTCAAAGTGCCTCAAAAGATGAATATATAGACACTGACGAAGAGTATGGCGAGAGCGCGTATCTTACTTCAACGCCTCAAATTTCAAAAGAGGATATGAGTAAGGGCTATGAAAATAATGGCCTTGTTAAAAACATAAATTTTATAGAAACTCTAAATCATAAATACGCTCTTAGTATCACAAAGTATCCGGTAATAGATGATTTAATGCATATAATTTACACTTCAGGCACTACTGGCAAGCCAAAAGGCGCGATGATAAGCTATAAAAATATCTTTTCAAATTTAATTGGAGCTCATGATCGTTTCATAGTAAAAAAAAGTGATCGTTTCATAGTCTTTTTGCCGATGTTTCATAGTTTTACGCTAACTGCAATGGTGTTGCTTCCGATATTTGCGAGTGCATCTATGGTACTTGTAAAGTCGGTATTTCCATTTTCAAATGTACTAAAACAAACTTTGCTAAAGCGTGTAACTGTATTTTTAGGAATTCCAGCCATCTATACAGCTATCGGTAAGGCTAAAATTCCTTGGTATTTTAGATGGTTTAACCGCATAAGGCTATTTGTAAGTGGTGCGGCTCCGCTTGCAAAGCAGACGATAGATGACTTTAGAGTGAAATTTCCACGCGCGACACTTGTCGAGGGATATGGCCTTAGCGAATGCTCGCCAGTTGTAGCTGCAAATTTATATGATAAACAAAAGCTCTTAAGTGTAGGGCCTGTGCTTGATGGCTATGAGGTAAAGATCGTAAATGATGAGATGATGGAGCTTCCAGTTGGCCAGATCGGCGAGATCATTGTAAAGGGCGACTGCGTCATGCAAGGCTACTATGGTATGCCAAGCATCACTGATGAGACCATAATAAACGGCTGGTTAAAGACCGGAGATCTTGGAAAAGTCGATGAAGAGGGCTTTATCTATATCGTTGATCGTAAAAAAGACCTTATCATATCAAAGGGCATTAACATCTATCCGCGCGAGATCGAAGAGGTTATTTACAAACTTGAAGCAGTTGAAGCAACAGCGGTAATCGGCGTAAAAGACGTGCATGCCGATGAAGAGGTTGTGGCGTTTATTCAGGTAAAAGATGGCATGGATCTTGATGAAAAAACAGTAAGAGAGCATTTGAAGAAAAATTTAGCAAATTTCAAGATACCAAAGAGTATCTATTTTGCCGAAGAGTTGCCTAGAAATGCCACTGGTAAGGTGCTAAAACGTGTATTAAAAGAGCAAATAGAGCAGATGAAGGATAAATTTTAGTGAAATACTTGCTTGATTTTTTAAACCAGGATCTCAAAAAAAGCAAAATTTACGAGCTGATAAAGTGCGGCGACGAAGAGGGAGAAATTTTAAAATATCTAAGTAAAGCTTATGTGCAAGGAACAGCTAATATGAGTGTTTTTGAGCTACTTGGAGCAGTCTTTGGCACGCAAAATGATAAGCAGCTTTTGTATCTAAAATTTATAAAAAATTTGCTTGATAGTGGTTGGATTGTACAAAATTATAGTCTTTTTAAAATACCTGAGAGCACGCAAAGGGCTTCAGCTCAAGGGCTTCTTTCGTTGCTTCATTCTGAAATTTCTCTATCAGCCACATTTTTAAAAATTCTTGAAGATGGCAACGCTGACATAAATTTACCAGAGCTTGCGCCATATGAGGATCATTTGGAGTATTTAAAAGATCAGTTTTTAAAAGTAGAGCTTTACTCAAAGGCTGCTATTTTTGGCGATGGCTCAAGTGATGCAAAAAAGCGCATAAATGAACAAATTTCTGAGCTAACAAAGCGAATCAACGAGCGCGTAAAACTAAGCAAGATCAGCCTAAAGATAGAGCAAATTTTTAAAGAAAATTCGCTTGATGAAAAAGAGCAGATCATATTTTTAGCCCTTTTAAAAGAGGAATACGCGGGCGACTTTGAAAATGGTCGCGATCTAAACACGCTAGTTGGGCTAATAAGCAAAGATGAGCTTGAGCGCATCAAAAATCGCACTCTTTTAGAGGACGGCTCAAGGCTCATAGAGGGTGCGCTCATTGACTACGACGAGGTTTTAAACGCTTATGGCAATGTAAGCAAGAGCTTTTTTATAAATGAAGAAATTTTGCAAAGCATAATGCACCCAAAAAATGATAAAAATAGCAAAAAAATCAAGATCGAAAGCCTAGTAAAAGAGCAAGAAATTTTTGAGCTAATAGAGCCAGTAACTAGCCTAGAAGACGTCGTGCTAAACGAAAAGACAAAGCAGCTTTTAAGCACGATACTAAAGCAAGTCGATAAAAAAGTGCTTGCTAGACTTAGCAGCTGGGGCATAAAAACTAGAAAAAACATAGACGCTAAGATCATCTTTTACGGCGAGCCTGGCACTGGTAAGACGATGAGTGCCGTTGGGCTTGCAAAGAGCCTAAAGAAGCAAATTTTAAGCTTTGACTGTTCAAAAATTTTAAGCAAATATGTCGGCGAGAGCGAGCAAAATGTAAGGAAAATTTTTGATACTTACAAAGAAATTTGCAAAAAAAGTGGCAGCGAGCCGGTGCTCTTGCTAAATGAGGCCGATCAGTTCTTAAGCACGAGAGTGGAGAGCTCGAGCGGGGCTGAGAAGATGCATAATCAAATGCAAAATATCTTTTTAGAGCAGATCGAGCGCTTTGAGGGCGTGCTGATTGCTACGACAAATTTCTTACAAAGCCTTGATGTGGCGTTTTCTAGAAGATTTGACTACAAGATCGAGTTTAAAAAGCCTGATTATAACGGCAGGCTTGCCATTTGGCGTAAAATTTTGCCCGAAAATGCAAGCTTTGAAGATGGCTTTAGCGTTGAAAGGCTGGCTGAGTTTAACCTAAGTGGCGCTCAGATCGTCCTCGCGCTAAAAAATACTGCATTAAAAGTAGCTATAAAAGATGATGGGATTTTTACCTTTGAGGACTTCAAAACCACGATAGAGCGCGAGCTAAACTCAAGCTTTGGCGAGGATAAAAAGATGGGATTTGGCTCTTAAGCCTTCTCTCTTGATTTTATTGTTTGTATAAATTTAAACAAATATAAATAAACAAGAGCCTCTGACATTGGCGAGGAATCTGCTTTTATCTAATTAGAATTTATGCGTTTGCCGCCGCCAAAGTCAGGGAAAGTGTGAGCTAAACTTAAGCTTTGATGAGAAAAAATAGGTTTTAGCTCTTAATCTCTTCCAAATTTTACTATCTCATATAGCATATGCTTTTGTTGCGAGGCGAAGTTTAAAGGGCCAGAGATTACGATCTAAATGTAAAATTTTGCTTTCATAGTTAAATTTACGCAATGATTGCTACCAAAATTTACAGCAAAACAGATATCAGCGCATAATCACTTAGTATAAATTTAACTTGCTCACTTGTCTCAAATTCACTACTGCAGAGTTTGCAAATAAGTAATTTTTGTCAAAAAATCCCAAATTTTAGAATTTGCACACTCTGCGACCGCTGCTTGGAATGTATATTTGCAAGTTTGGTGCTTTAAAAAGAGCTTTCTTAACACTTTGTTATTTTGCGTAACACAAAATAGCCGTCTCACGAAGTCTAAAATAAAAAGCCTCATAAATTTCAAATTCTCTTTCACGATGTTTGTAGTAGCACTTTTTGAAATCAAAAAAGAGAAAATAGAAATTTATAGGTCCTTGAGCGCAATTTTTACATCCGAAGCAAAGAAGTAATGCGTGATCACTTTAGCAATTAGTATAAAAAATTGATTATATTTTTGGCAAGGCCTAAGAAGCTATAAAAATTTTAGTAGCGAAATTTGTCAAAAGGCTTGCAAATTTTAGAAATCTACTGATTGATCTTATCAAGCAGCTCTTCGACCTCTTCAAGCGCAAAGGTTTCTTCCGAGCTTTGTTTTAAGAAGCTCTCCATAAATTCTTTTTTTGAGATCGCAAGATCAAGCTCCTTGTCGCTACCCTTTTGATAAGCACCGATGCGAAGCAAGACCTCATTTTCTTTTAAAAGCGAGTAGAGGCGCTTAAATTTCATCGCATTTAACTTATGCTCTTTACTGATCACATCGCCCATAACACGCGAGGCCGAATTTTGGATATTGATAGGTGGGTAAATTCCAAAGTCTGTTAGCTCCCGGCTTAGTACTATGTGGCCGTCTAGGATAGAGCGGCTTTGGTCAGCTATCGGATCGCTCATGTCATCGCCTTCGACGAGCACTGTGAAAAATGCCGTGATGCTGCCCTTGCCCTCCTCTTTACCAGCACGCTCCATTAGCTGAGGCAAGAGTGTGAGCGAACTTGGTGGATAGCCTTTTGAGGTCGGTGGCTCGCCAAGTGCAAGGCCGATCTCACGCTGCGCCATCGCAAAACGTGTGACGCTATCCATGATGAAGAGCACGTCATTGCCTTGTTGTTTGAAGTATTCAGCTACGCTCATCGCACAAAATGCGCCGTATTTTCGCATGAGTGAGCTATCATCACTGGTTGCTACGATGATGACCGTGCCCTCTAAGTCGCCGCCCAGGTTTTTTTCGATAAATTCGGGCACCTCACGGCCACGCTCGCCTATTAAAGCGACTACTTTTATGGGGGCTAGCGTATTTTTTACGATCATGCCCATGAGCGTTGATTTGCCAACACCTGAACCTGCAAAAATTCCCAGCTTTTGCCCCTTGCCGCAAGTAAGCAGTCCATCTATCGTCTTTATACCAACGCTAAATGGCTCATTTATAAGCCCCCTTTTCATCGCATCTATCGGCGCTCTCATGATCGGCATGTACTCGGTTGTATCAATCGCGCCTTTACCATCTATGGGCTTCATAAATGGATCGACCACGCGGCCTAGCAAATTTGGCCCCACAGGTATGCTCATACCTTGATCGCTCTCATAGACGAAGTCGCCTATCCTAAAGCCCTCTACAAAGCCAAATGGGCTGATATAAGCGCCATCTGTCTTTATTTGCGTAACCATGCCAAGGCCATTTTTGCTCTTATCTTTTGCAACTATTCGCACGATGTCTCCGATGCTTGGACGAAGCCCAGTGATCTCGATAGTCGTAGCTGTGATTTTGGTTATGATGCCAAAGGTGTTTGAGAGTTTCATACCCTCTTTAAGCTTTAAATTTATATGCTCTAAGCTCAAAAATGCGTTTCCCTAGGAGAGTTTATAAGCGAGAAAAATTCTCGTCTTGTGTCCGCGTTTTTGATAAAGCAGCCCCTAAGTGCTGAGGTCGTCGTAGTTGAGTTTATCTTTTGCACACCCCTCATCTCAACGCACATATGTCTAGCCTCGACGACGACTCCAACGCCTTTTGGAGCGATTACGTCCTCAAGCGCTTTTGCGATCTGCTCAGTCATCTGCTCTTGAATTTGCAAGCGTCTTGCGTAGATATTTACCATGCGTGGAATTTTACTAAGGCCAACGACCTTGCCATTTGGGATGTACGCCACATGCACACGGCCGATAATAGGCAACAAATGGTGCTCGCAAAGACTGTAAAATTCGATGTTTCGCATGAGAACCATTTCATTATTTGAGCTAGTAAAAAGTGCATCGCCAAGTACCTCTTTTGGGTCTTGCTCGTATCCGCTAGTTAGAAATTTAAAAGCTTTATAAACACGCTCAGGAGTTTTTAAAAGTCCCTCTCTGTTTGGATCTTCGCCTATTATCGTTAGCATGTTTTTAACCGAATTTTCAAAACTCTCTTGCATAAAATTTTCTCCATAATTTTATTGCCAGATTCTACGTTAAAACGCCTTTTATATCTATAAAAATTTACAAATTTACAATGAAATAAGGAAAATTCTGCTATATTTTGGGCTAAAAATTTGTATTCATAAAGGAATTAGATGGAAATCAAAACAAAAGCTCTAGATAGCGTAAATACCTTAGCAAGCACGACTATAAGTGCGGATGCTATAAAATCTAGCGTAGAGAAACTAGCAAAAAAAGCAGCAAAAACTATGAAAGTAGATGGCTTTAGACAAGGCCATGTGCCAGTTGCTATTGTGCTAAAACGCTACGAGAAAGAGCTAACAAACGACGCTGAACAAGATGTCTTAAGAGATGTTGTTGATGAGGCTATAAAACAAGCAGGCAAGAAAAACGATGACCTTATCGGCGAGCCTATCGTTTCAAAATTTGACAGAAAAGATGGCAAGATCGACGTTGAGCTAACAGTTTCATTTAAACCAAGTGTCGATGTGAGCGGCTATGAGAGTTTAATACCTGAGTTTTCAAACCCACGTGTTTTGAAAAAAGATATCGATGAGAAAAAAACCGAACTTTTAAAAATGATAGCTCCACTTGAAAAAATTGATGGCAAAAGAGGCCTAAAAGTTGGCGACTTTGCTAAATTTGACTTTGAAGGCTTTGTTGATGGCGTTGCATTTGATGGTGGCAAGGCCGAAAACTATGTGCTTGAGATCGGTTCAAATCAATTTATCCCAGGCTTTGAAGATGGTATGGTAGGCATAAAAGCTGGTGGTGAAAAAGATATCGAGGTTAAATTCCCAGAAAACTATGGCGCTGCACATTTAGCTGGTAAAGACGCTATTTTTAAAGTCAAACTTCATGAAATTCAAGAGAGAAAAATTCCTGAAAAACTAGATGAAGAGATGCTAAAAACTTTACTTCCAAATGAAGAAAAACCAACTGAAGAGCTACTTGATGAGCGCATAAAAGAGCAAATTCGCCAAGAGAAAATTTATAAACTCATAAACGAAGAGCTAAAACCAAAATTTGCTGAAGCTGCAGTTGAGAAATTTAAATTTGATGTACCAAAAAATATTGTCGAGCAAGAGATCGATATGCAGTTTAGAAACGCATGGAGCTCATTTACTCCAGATGATATGAAAAAATTTAGAGATGACAAAGATGCTCTTTCTAAAAAACGTGATGAGTTTAGAAAAGACGCTGAAAATAGCGTTCGTTTAACTTTCATTATCGATGAGCTAGCTCGTGTAAGAGGCGTAAAAGTAAGCGATCAAGAGGTCGTTCAAGCTATCTATTTTGAGGCGTATAGAAGCGGTCAAGATCCAAAAGCACACCTTGAGATGTACCGCAACCAAGGCATGCTTCCAGCTATAAAGATGTCAATGATCGAAGAGAAGCTATTTAGCGAGCTTTTCAACAAAGAAAAAGACGAAAAAAAAGCAAATAAAAAAGAGAAGGCCGAGTAATGAGCTATTACGTTCCTGTCGTAGTTGAAAGAACTAGTAGAGGTGAGCGAAGCTATGATATATATTCCCGTCTTTTAAAAGACAGGATCGTTATGCTAAGTGGCGAGATAGAAGATGGCATGGCCGCTTCTATAGTCGCTCAGCTTCTATTTTTAGAGGCTGAAGATCCGGATAAAGATATCTATCTGTACATAAACTCGCCAGGTGGCGTGATAACAAGTGGCTTTAGTATCTATGACACGATGAACTACATAAAGCCAGATGTTTGTACGATATGTATCGGTCAAGCAGCTAGTATGGGTGCATTTTTGCTAAGCTGTGGTGCACCAGGTAAAAGATATGCGTTGCCAAATTCTCGCATCATGATACACCAACCACTCGGCGGTGCTAGAGGACAAGCGACTGATATCGAGATACAGGCTCGTGAAATTTTGCGTATGAAAGAGATTTTAAATGGAATTTTGGCCAAAAATACAGGTCAAAAGCTAAGTAAGATCGTAAAAGACACTGAACGCGACTTCTTTATGAGTTCAGCTGAAGCCAAAGAGTACGGACTTGTTGATAAAATTTTGGAGAAAAGTTTTAAATAAGGCCCAAAGTGATAAAGATAGATAATGCACCAGACCCTAAGAAAAAAGCGGTTGAGGTAAAACATATTCTAGAAAAAGAAAAGGTAGATATCTACAGATTTTCAGAAAATGTTTTGCATGAATTAAGCGACGATAATGTTCCATCTACGCCAAATAATTACTCTATTTATTTTGAGAAAATGCTTGATGGACAGCCTGATGAATTTAGAAAAGAGATCGGTGATATTATAGTCGCAAATTCTGAAATTTCAGTGCCTACAAATGGTAATATCTCTATTGAAAAAGAGATAAAGCAAGGATTTATCCAAATAAAAAGTATGCTTCAAGCCGTGGTGCTAATCTATAAAAATTTAGGCATCATGAGAGGCCTAGTGCAAAAGCGTATGGATGCACTCAAAAATAATACAAATATCCTAGCTCTTCAAAATGTTTTAAGCGCATTTAATCATGACCTAATAAAATTAAACAGCCTTATGGATAAGCATCTTGATGTCATTAAAGTAAGCTATGACGAAGTAGCTAAAATGCTTAAATCTATTGAAGAGCAGTCGATTTATGATACGACATATGACGTTTATAATAAAAAATTTTTAGTAGCCACAGTGCAAAGTGAAGTAGAAGCCGTTAAAAGATATGGCTATAACGCATCGTTTTTACTAGTAAGAGCAAAAGATAGATTTACAAATCGTGTTAAAAATTTAAAAGAGCGAAACAATATGTATAAAGCTATATCACAGCTTCTTTTAAGAACTTCTAGAAGAAGCGATATAGTAGCTCATTACGGTGATGGCTGTTTTGCTATGGTTATGAAATATACTGATGAAAATGGCACAAGACAAGCCGGTAGCAGAATTTTAAATATGCTTTCATCTATACCTTGGAAGATAGATGGTGAAGAGTGCAAGCTTGATATCCAAGTGGTTTCAAGCATGATAACAAAAACAAGAAGTGCTGAAGAATTAATCTCTTACTCGTTAGATCAACTAATACTAACACAAGATGATGAGCAGCCTATATTTTTGGGTGAATAAGTAGGAGTTTGGGCTTGATCTTAGAGGTTTTATCTTATCCAAATAAAAAACTTTATGAAGTCTCAAAAGAGGTTAAAATTTTTGATGAGGAACTTCACAAACTACTTGATGATATGTATGATACGATGATTGCGAAAGAGGGCATCGGCCTTGCTGCTATTCAGATAGGTGTCGCAAAAAGAATTTTTATTATAAATCTAGCCAATGACGAGGGCGTGCAAGATAAAGAAAATTTAATCGAAATCATAAACCCAAAATTTGAACTACGTGAGGGTGAGTGTGTCTATCAAGAGGGCTGCCTTAGTGTGCCCGGATATTATGAAGATGTAAAAAGAAATGAAGTTGTGGCCATCAAATATCAAGACCGCTTTGGCAAAGAGCAAAGCTTAAAGGCTGATGGGCTTTTAGCTATCGCTATCCAGCATGAAAATGATCATTTAGATGGACATCTTTTTATAGAAAAAATCGGCTTTAATAAACGCAAAAAATTTGATAAGGAATACAAAAAGCAAAAAAAAGAAAAAGCTTCATGAAGTCTTTAAGATGTGCTACTTACGGCGATGGGCTAAAGATAATTGACGTTGAGTCTATCTTCTCTCGCGGGCTTCCTGGTTTTAGTATTGTTGGGCTTGCAAGCACAAGCATCAAAGAGAGTACAGAACGCGTAAAAGCAGCACTTCTAGCACTTGATTTTTCTTTTCCAGCACAAAAGATAACCATAAATTTATCCCCTTCAGATCTGCCAAAAAGTGGCTCACATTTTGACCTAGCTATTGCTCTTCTTATAGCTCTTCAAAAGGCAAAAAGCTTAGAGAAAATTTTTGTCTTTGGCGAGCTTGGGCTTGATGGAAGCGTAAAAAGCACAGCAAATTTATTCTCGATCCTTCTTTTTTTAAGCACGCAGGTAAAAAACGTAAAAGTCTTAGTACCAAAAGAGATAGCACAAAAAGCTTCTATGATCCCAAATTTAGAGATTTATGCGGTTAGTGCTCTAGAGGAAGCGATTAGATTTTTTAATGACGCAGAATTTGCAAAAAGCATACGTTTTACCGCCACACACGAGCTATTTTCAAATGTGATAGAAATTTCTGGCAAAAGATATGTTCCAAATTTAAATTTCGAGCTTGATTTTAAGGACGTTTTGGGTCAAGAAAGAGCCAAAAGAGCCTGCGTCATCGCAGCCGTTGGCATGCACAATATTTTATTTGAAGGCAGCCCAGGTAGCGGCAAAAGCATGTGCGCAAAACGTCTCGTTTATATCATGGCGCCACAAAGCCTAGAGGAGGTTTTAAAATCAGCTGCTTACCGCTCGTTAAATCTTCAAGATAGCGAATTTACAAGTATTAGAGCTTTTCGCTCGCCACATCACACCTCGACTAAAAGTTCAATATTTGGTGGCGGCTCAAATGTCGCAAAGATCGGCGAAATCGCACTTGCAAATGGTGGAGTGCTATTTTTTGACGAATTTCCACACTTTTCAAAGCAGGTGATTGAAAGCCTAAGAGAGCCACTAGAGGACAATCAAATCCACATCGCAAGAGTGAATTCAAAAGTGACTTATGAGACTAAGTTTATCTTCGTAGCCGCTCAAAATCCATGTCCTTGTGGAAATTTATTCTCTCGCAATCTAAATTGCCAATGCAGTGAAAATGAGATAAAAAACTACAAATCAAGAATTTCAGCTCCAGTGCTTGACCGCATAGACCTAAAAGTAGCGATGGACGAGAGTTCGCCAAGTGATAAGGCGAGTTTGAGCTCACAGCAGATGAGCGATATGGTTTTAAAAGCCTTTATCTTTCAAAAAAAGCGCGATCAAGATGAGCTAAATGGCAAGCTAAATGACGCACAAGTAGAAAAATTTTGTCTATTAGATAATGAAGCAAGAGAAATTTTACAAAAGGCAGCATCTAGGTACAATCTTTCTCAAAGAGGCATAAAAAGGACACTTAGAGTGGCTAGAAGTATCGCTGACCTTGATGAGAGTGAGCAAATTTTAAAGCCCCACATCTTAGAGGCGCTTAGTTTTAGGGCATAAAGATGAAAAATTTATATTTAGATACAAGAATTTTAGACGAGCGAGCGAGCAAGAAATTTGGCCTTAGTGAAGAGCTTTTAATGGAAAACGCTGCCGCTGGCATAGCAAATTTCATCCGTAAGAAATTTAAAAAAGGCGAGAGGGTGCTTGGCATTTGCGGTGGTGGAAATAATGGCGCAGACGTACTTTGCGCGTTAAGAATGCTTGAGGGTGAGTTTGAATGTGAATTTATCCTAGCTAGCCAAAGCTTAAAGCCACTAGCCACCAAACAGCTTGAAAGGGCTAAATTTGCTGGCGTGCGAGAGAGCAAAGATGTAGAAAGTAACTTAAATATCGCAAAGTGCGTCATAGACGGGCTCTTTGGCTCTGGTTTAAATAGAAATTTAGACAAAAAGCACATAGAGCTTATCTCAAAGATAAACAAAAGCTCTGTCTATACCATCGCTTGCGATATGCCAAGTGGACTAAGTAGTGATGGCAAGGTGCTAGGTGCTTGCGTAAAAGCAGATACTACAATCACGATGGGAGCTAGAAAGCTTGGGCTTTATAGCGACGCGGCAAAGGACTTTGTTGGCAAGATAAAGGTCGCTGATCTTGGCATAAGCGCGCAAAACTACGAATGTGAGAGCGACTATCACTTGCTTGAAAAGTGCGACCTTGTGCTTCCAAATAGAAAAAATCAGTGCGTAAATAAGGGCGACTTTGGCCACGCATTTATCATATCTGGCGAGCACATAGGAGCTAGCAGACTTTGCGCAAAAGCAGCATTTGCCTTTGGGACTGGGCTAGTTAGCGTGATAGGCGAGCAAGGTTTAAATTTACCAACGCATATCATGCAAGCTAGCAAGATAAGTGAAAAAATGAACGCTGGAGCCCTTGGCATGGGGCTTGGCAAAAGGGGCGTAGAAGAGCTTGAGGTGCAAAATTTAAAAGGCAAAAAGCTTGTGCTTGACGCTGATATCTTTTACAGCCCAAAAGTGCTTGACCTGCTAAGCAAAAACTGCGTCTTGACGCCTCATCCAAAGGAGTTTTGCTCGCTTTTAAAAATTTGCAAAATAGCCGATATAGATGTGCAAACTTTGCAAGAAAACAGATACGCTTACGCGAGGGCTTGGAGCGAGAAATTTAAGGCTGTGCTTGTGCTAAAAGGGGCAAACACCATAATCGCCAAAGATGGGCAAATTTACGTCATGCCTTATGGCAAAAACACGCTTGCAAAAGGCGGCAGTGGCGACGTGCTAAGCGGTCTTGTGCTAGCACTTTTGGCTCAAGGCTACGAGCCACTTCGTGCTGCTATCTCAGCCACTTTAGCTCACGCGCTTAGTCTTAAAAATTTTGATAAAAACAGCTACGCGCTCGAGCCAACAGACATCATCAAAGGAGTAAAATGCTTACGAAAAAGATAGCCGTGCTTTTTAGCGGTAGTGGCTCAAATTTAGAAGCGATACTTAAAAAAGTTCATAATCAAATTTTTAATGGCATAAAAATCGAAGTTTGCCTTTGTATCTGCAACAAGCCTGGTGCATTTGGCATCGAGCGAGCTAAGAAATTTGGACTTGAAACGCTCGTCATAGAGAGCGCTAAATTTAAAAACCGTGAGGAATTTGACGCTGTTTTGGTGGAGCAAATTTTAAAAAGTGGGGCAGATCTAACAGTGCTTGCAGGCTTCATGAGGATACTAACGCCAGTTTTTACGGCGCAGATAAAAGCCATAAACCTTCACCCATCTATCCTGCCACTTTTTAAGGGCGCGCATGCGATAAAGGAGAGCTTTGAGAGCGACATGATGATAGGCGGTGTGAGCGTGCATTATGTGAGCGAGGAGCTTGACGGAGGTAAACTCATCGCACAAAGAGCGTTTGAAAGAGAAGATGGTATGAGCTTGGAGGATTGGGAGAGCAAAATCCATGCGATAGAGCATGAAATTTTGCCTGATAGCATAATAAAAATTTTAACAAAGGAAGCAAATGTTTGAATGGTTTAGTTCGCCAGAAGCGTGGATATCGCTACTTACGTTAACTGGCTTAGAGATAGTTTTAGGCATAGATAACATTATATTTATCGCTATTTTGGTAGGTAAGTTACCTCCAGAGCAGCGCGGCAGTGGTAGGATTGTTGGCTTAGGGCTAGCTATGGTGACTAGAATTTTACTTTTACTTTCATTGTTTTGGATCATGAAGCTAACAAAGCCACTCTTTACTATCGCAGAATTTAGCATAAGCGGCCGAGATTTGGTGCTTATACTAGGCGGTCTATTTTTACTTGTAAAATCAACCCTTGAAATACATTCTAGTGTTTCTGGTGAAAGCGAAGAGTATAAAAATAGCAAAAAATCACATGCAAATTTCTTGATTATCGTAAGCGAGATAGCTGTTTTGGATATTGTTTTTTCACTTGATAGTGTTATCACAGCTGTCGGAATGGCTGAGCATATAGAGATAATGATCATAGCTGTTATTTTAGCAGTTGGCGTAATGATGATAGCGTCAAAAGGTATTTCTAATTTCGTAGATAATAACCCGACTATAAAAATTTTAGCACTTGCATTTTTGGTGCTTGTGGGCATGACGCTCGTTGCTGAAGGATTAAGATTTCATATTCCAAAGGGGTATATCTATTTTGCGATGGCATTTTCATTGGCAGTGGAAAGTATAAATATTTATGCTAAAAAGAAAGTGTTAGCTAAATAATATTTTTACGATGATGAAAAAGCTAATGACATGATGGATAAAATGTTAATCAAAAAATTTTAGCCCGAAAAGATAAATCTGTTGAAATTTGAAGGTAAAATTTTGATAAGCATAAAATGCATAATAGATAGTAGATCGATGTTTGTTTTGTTGTAATATCAGTGTAAAATATTCGTGTCAAGCTACTTAAAAATCCGTGAAATAAAGGACATACTTTATAGCTAGGTAGTAAAATAGAGAAGTATAAAAAGCTTGCGTGTGTAAAAAATTAAGTATTTGGCGAAGTATTAATTAATATTTTTGATTGAATTATCTTTTATATATAATTTCTATTAATTTAAGTGTTTTTTAATTGACTTTATAAAAAAAACAAGTTAGAATACGACTTTTTAATGAGGTAGTGGCATAAACTTACAAACACGACTCAGGCGGGGTGTAGCGCAGTCTGGTTAGCGCATCTGGTTTGGGACCAGAGGGCCGAAGGTTCGAATCCTTTCACCCCGACCATGTTAAATGGTGAGTGTAGCTCAGTCGGTTAGAGCATCAGATTGTGGTCCTGAGGGTCGTGGGTTCGATTCCCATCACTCACCCCATTTTGGGCGCTCGTAGCTCAATTGGATAGAGCGACAGACTTCGGATCTGTAGGTTATGGGTTCGACTCCTATCGGGCGCGCCACTTAAAATACTTTATGCGCTCATAGCTCAGCTGGATAGAGCAACGGCCTTCTAAGCCGTAGGCCTCAGGTTCGAATCCTGATGGGCGTACCACTTTATTATTGTTGTGCGGATGTGGTGAAATTGGCAGACACGCCAGACTTAGGATCTGGTGCCCCACGGCGTGAAGGTTCAAGTCCTTTCATCCGCACCATTCTTTTTTATAATTTGAGATAAACTTATATTATTAAAAATTAAAGTTAGCCTTTATTGTAAAGTACTGGATACTTTTTCTTGTTTCTTGACATGTGATAATGTTTTTTTGTATAATCTCAATTCTTTTTTAAGCAAATGTCTTGCTAGCTCAGTTGGTAGAGCATCTCACTTTTAATGAGGGGGCCGTTGGTTCGAATCCAACGCAGGACACCATTTTTGGGTTTATGACCCTTTCGTCTAGTGGCTCAGGACTCTACTTTCTCTGTGTAGAAACAGAGGTTCAAATCCTCTAAGGGTCGCCAGATGTTTTTTAAATTTTAGGTCGCTTAGCTCAGTTGGTAGAGCGCCACCCTTACAAGGTGGATGTCATAAGTTCGAGTCTTATAGCGACCACCATTTTAGGTGCAGCGGTAGTTCAGTTGGTTAGAATGCCGCCCTGTCACGGCGGAGGTCGCGGGTTCGAGCCCCGTCCGCTGCGCCATCCATTAAACCTTAGGTTAAGGTTGTGTCTAATAAAGCACCCATTATTGAGTGTCAAATTAAATTTTAAGATTATAAGTTCTAAGATAACACTTTAAGATTTATTATTACTATTTAATCTTGCCTCGTTAGCTCAGTTGGTAGAGCATATCACTCTTAATGATGGGGTCGTAGGTTCGAGGCCTACACGGGGCACCATCCATTTTGGCCCATTCGTCTAGCGGTTAGGACACCAGCCTCTCACGTTGGTAACACGAGTTCGAGTCTCGTATGGGTCACCATTTTTCTAATCCTTTTTATTTTTTAATTTGTTACGCAGAATTTTTATAGAAATTTCTTAAAAATGTATACTTATTTGCTTGGCAAATTGATACTAAAAACGTAAAAATCAATTTTTATAATATTGTGCTTAATGAGTGTGTATTAAGCGATAAATTCTAGAAGTTAGCTTGTAGTAAGCTAAAAAATCTTTATAAATATAATAAAAGTACATCATAGAAACATGATTACAGAGCATTGCAAATTATTTTTGCTTTGATCTATTGGACAAAAAACTTATAAGCATTTTTAATTTTTAAGCTTATAAAACATAAAACAGCTATATTTGGTAATAAAATGGCCAATTCTCTTGTTTGTGAGAAAGGTGCTTAAAATTTTTAAGATCATACCAGCCAGGATCCATGCGTAAAAATATATTAAAGCTTACGATAAAATATAGCTCTTTTATAATATAAAGAGCATTTGGTGGCAATGTAAAAATATTAAAGACGCAATTATAAAGAAAGCTCAACTTAAATAGCAAAAATAAAGGTTAAAATTTAAGCTCAAATATAAAACTAGCAAACAAGCTATCTTTTTGTATTTAGTTTTTGCCTATCATGTCAAGCTTAGCTTTGCAAGCATCTTTATACGGGCTTACAAAATTTGAATCAGAGCACTCATTTAAATAAGGTCTAGCCAACTTAAACTGTTTTTGCCTTATATAGATTTCGCTTATCAGATT
This sequence comes from Campylobacter concisus, assembly GCF_003049705.1. Classification (NCBI taxonomy): domain Bacteria; kingdom Pseudomonadati; phylum Campylobacterota; class Epsilonproteobacteria; order Campylobacterales; family Campylobacteraceae; genus Campylobacter; species Campylobacter concisus. Next base: position 41,394 of record NZ_PIRF01000007.1, on the reverse strand, counting down.
TAAAGCATGTAAGCGATCTTCTGGCTCAAGCTTCATATTTAGTATAAATTTCGTCTCGTCAAGCGCCTCATCTAGGTTATCTGTCTTTAGTGAAGCTTCTGAATAGTTAAAATTTATCTTTGGTGAAAATGTATTTATCTTGGCTTTTGTTTGTAGTTCAAGAGCTTTTTTGGCATACGTTGTAGCTATGGTGTAGTCATTACTTTTCATCGCATAGTCGCTTATAGCTGTATATGCTTCGATAATCTTAAAGTCTTGGCCTCTTAGCTGCTCAATAGCGCTAATGGTTGAGATCGCCTCCGTAAAGCGTTTTAATGCAAGCAATGAGTAAAACCTGTCAAAAAGAGATGGTGTTGGATCTGAGTATTCGACTGATGAGCCAAGTGAAAGCGCGTCATTTGCGGCAATGATCGCATGCTCATAGTCTTTGTTTTTATATAAAATTTTGCTCAAATTTACCAGCCATTCGACTCTATCTTCTAAATTTTCATCCTTTGCATGAGCTTTTGCCAGCTCAAGTGCATCGTTGTAGCGGGCCGTTCTGTAATAGCAGTTAAAGAGCTTAAATTGCGGTAATGAGATTTTGTTTATATCGTAGTTTTCAAGTAAATTTATAACAGCCGTGCAATCATCTTTTATAAAATACTCTTTTGTAAGCTCTAGCGCAGCCTCATTTATCAGCTCCATTGCCTTACTCAAATTTTCATCTTTTGCCATGGTTTTGTAAGATAGTGCATCGGAGAATTTACGCTCTTTAATATCCAGCTCAAGCTCGCTTATTAGAGCCTTTTGACTAATATTTGTCCCAGCATATTTTTCAATTAACTCTTTATATCTAGCATGAAGTGCAGTAGCATTTTTATCTTTTTCTTCAAAGAATAACCCATCTTTTGCCTTGGTGACTTCATCGATATAATTACCATATTTAAACTCTGTCTCATATCTATTTAAGTATTCGTATGCTTTTTTTTCATCTTTTGTTTTGGCTAGATTTAGTGCTAAATTTTTTAAAGCAACTTCATAAAAATCTTTCGTCCTATCGCTATTATTTATCAAAATTTCATAAATTTTAGCAGCCACATCAGGCATATCTTTACTTGCAAATGTAGTTGCAAGATTCATCGACTTTGTTGGGTTATTCATAAAAAATTTTTCATTCGCATTTGCGATTTTTAGTATAAATTTCTTTGCTTCATCAAATTTTTCTTTATCGATATTTGCATCAGCTAGGCTTAGTGCCGCTCTACTTGCAAGGTCGATGTCGTTTGTGGAGTAAAGCACTTTTTCATAGTCTTTTAGCGCCTCTTTTTGTCTGCCTATTTTATAGAGATAATCAGCGTAATCAAGCGCTGCAAGTTTCGTAAATTTTGAGTTTGCATGCTCTTCGTTTAAAATATCAAGCATATATTTTGCATCACTTGCGATGCTATCTTTTAGGTAGGCTCTAGCGATTAGATATAGCACCTCTGGATAGTTTTCATCAGATGGGAATTTTCTGATCCAAGCCCTACCTTCACTTACGATATCTTTTGGCTCGATCTCTTCAAACTCATTTTTTGTCTCAAAAATTTTATCAAGAGCCCTTAGACGAAATAGTAAAAATTCACTTGAAAAAAGGCTATTTGGATGCCTCTTTATCGCTGTTTGAGTATCTTTTACTACATTTTCATAAGCGCCCTTTTCGTAAGCTCTTTTTATATTTATGTAGATGTCTATGTCGTTGCTATCAAGCCCAGCGATAGGCGCTTTGTTAAGATCGAGCGCTCCGATACTAGGATTTAGCATATCTTTAAAATCAGGTTTAAAATTTAGCCCAGACTTTCTCTTACTATTTTCACTGAGCGAAGTATCTATAATTATGCTAAAGTGTTTTGAAATGGTTGTTTTTGGGCTATCTTGCACGTTTTGGCTGTTATAAAGCTCAGTTTTTATATTTAGCAGTTTTGATGGTGCTTTTGGCATTATGACGATAAAAAGCTTGCCATCTTGCTTTTTATATTTTATATCCATTAATGGCAGTGTCGTATCTTCAATTTTGGGCAAAATTTCATCATCAAGCATGCAGACATAGCGTTTGGTGTCGTAAGCTAAAATTTGCTCCACGCATTCAAATGCTTGCTCATCGCTTAGCTGAAGAACGCTATAAGGTTTATCACCATTTGCGCCGCTATTTAGGCTAAGATTAAAAGCGGTTAGATAAAGCGGAAAAAATAAAATAATTAAGAGCTTTTTCATGCCGCAATTATAGTTAAATTTTCTAAAATCCTGAAGCAAAGACAAAATGCTCAATAAATTCCAAAATCGCTCCAGAAAATAAAAACGAAAAGGCCGTTCCAGCTACTGCAATGCCAACAATTACTTTTAGCGCCATAGAGATATTTGCAGTGTAGAGATTTTTATCTTTTACGATCGGCTCTTTTAAAAACATAAAGACGATTAGCTTTAAATAGTAATAAATCGCAATGGCAGAATTTATCATGATTATAACGCTAAGCACGACGTAATCAGACTTTATGAGCGATGAGATAAGCACCATCTTGCCCCAAAAGACGCTAAAAGGCGGAATGCCAGCAAGGGCGATCATAAAAATTCCCATTATCACAGCGTAGCTTGGTAAAATTTTTATAAGCCCTGAAAATTTCTCAAATGGGTGCTTAAAGCGCTTGTCCCAGCAGACCACATCGTCGCACCTTGCCACCCAGAGCATAGAAAATGCGCCCAAATTTGCAAACAAAAACATGATCCAGTAGAAAAACAAGGCGACATTTGCCTCGTGAGAATTTGCCACAAGCGCGCAAAGCACGATACCAGCGTGAGCTATGGAGCTAAAGGCGAGCATCCTTTTTACGTCTTTTTGAACTAGCGCCATGATGTTTGCAAGGCTCATCGTAAGCACGGCGATGATGTAGAGCATATCTTTTATCCATGAAATTTGTGAGCCTTCAAGCATCGCAAAAATTCTTAACGCGACGATAAAAGCTGCCACCTTTGGTACGATCGACATATAGCCAGCAAGTGGGGCATTTGAGCCCTCGTAAACGTCTGGTATCCATGTGTGAAAAGGTATGAGTGAGAGCTTAAAGCCAATGGCAGAGGCGATGAAAACGCAGCCAAGTAAGATGATTAAGTTTTGATTTAGGCTAAGATCTTTTATGACAACGCCGATACGAGCGATATCTATTGAGTTTGTAGCTAGATAAAACATCGCTATCGCCATCGCCAAAAAGCCAGCCGAGAGCGAGCCCATAGCAAAGTATTTAATGGCAGCTTCTACGCTTTTTGCCTTATTATGAAGGGCGATTAGGGTGTAGAGGCAAAGCGAGCTGATCTCAAGGCCTAAAAAGATGATGAGTAAGTTATTTGAGCTCACCATAAATAAAAATCCAGCGATCATAAACAAAAATAGAGCGTAATACTCATAAATTTTGTACTCAAAATACTCTTTTGTACTAAGTGCGAGTGGGATAAAAAGGGCTGAGGCGATTAGGATGATGACTTGAGAGATGACCGAAATGCCATCGACTAAAAGCATATCCCAAAAGCTAAGGCTAAGACCGTTAAAATCAAGTATTAGACCCAAATTTACAAATATTGCGATGATACAAAATACGCAGTAGAAATTTCTTGAAAGGTCTTTTTTTATGGTGCCAACGATTAAGATAAAAAGCGCAAAGATTATCATACTAAGCATCGGAGCAACCGAAGATAAAGAAATTTCTTTTAGATCTAAAAAGGCTATTTCGTTCATAGTTTGCTCCCACCATTTAAAGATGAAATTTTATCCTTTGTGTCGCTATCTAACGCTCTAGTTTGCATTTTATTTATTATATTTTGCATGCTTGGCTCAAGTGGCTTTAGGATCAAATTTGGTGCGATGCCAAGAATGATTATGAGCAAGCAAAGTGGCACAAGAGCGGCTAACTCTTTAAAATTTAGATCTTTTAGACTTAAATTTTTCTCCTTGCACTCGCCAAAAAAGACCCTCTTATAAAGCACTAGCATATAAACAGCGCCCACGATGATGCTAAAGCCACCAAGTAGCGCAAAGAGCTTGTTTAGCTTAAATACGCCAAGTAGACTCAAAAACTCGCCCACAAAGCCAATCGTTAGTGGCAGGCCGATACTTGCAAGCGTTGCTATAAAAAATATAAGCGCATACTTTGGCATCACCTTGGCAAGGCCGCCAAATTCGCAAATTTCTTTTGTGTGAGCCCTCTCATAGATTACGCCAACTAACAAAAATAGCGCGCCACTAACGATGCCGTGGCTTATCATTAAAAATATTGAGCCGCCAAGGCCTATTAAATTTAGTGAAAAGATGCCAAGCATGATGACACCCATGTGTGAAATGGAGCTATAAGCGATCACTTGCTTCATATCGCTTTGCGCATAGGCAACAAGGGCTGCGTAGATGATCATGATGATGGCTATAATGCAGACAAAGCCGCTTAAAAGCAGGCTCGCATCTGGAAAAAGTGGGAGCGAAAATCTCACAAAGCCGTAAGTGCCCATCTTTAAAAGTACGCTAGCAAGTAGCACAGAGCCGATAGTCGGAGCCTGTCCGTGCGCGTAAGGTAGCCACGTGTGAAATGGAAATAGCGGAGTTTTCACGCCAAAAGCAAAGAAAAATGCTAAAAATAGCCAAATTTGAGCATTTTGACCAATACCAAGCTTGTACCAATCAAGCAAGTTAAAGCTAAAGACGCCGCTTTTTTGATAGCACAGATAGCCGATAAAAATTATCGCTACTAGCATAAAGACAGAGCCTAAAAATGTGTAGATGAAAAATTTAATCGCAGCGTAAATTCTATTTTTGCTACCAAATGCGCCGATGATATAAAGAAGCGGTATGAGACTAAGCTCCCAAAAGCTATAAAACAAGATCATATCAAGCGCGCTAAAGACGCCCATCATCGTGCTCTCTAAAAATAGCACGCTAATAACAAGGTGCTTTAAATTTCCATCATCGCTAAGGGCTGCGATAGAGATGAAACTCATAAATGCGCTAAGGACTATAAGCACAAGAGAGATGGTGTCGATGCCCACAAAATAGCTGATATTTAGGCTCGGTATGAGTGGGACTTGATGCGTTAAAACAAAGTAGTAGCCTTTAAAATCAACATTAAAACAAATAAAAAGCGTTAGCAAAAGCTCGATTAAAGCGATGCTTGCTCCATAAAATTTTATGCTTTTATTTTCTATCAAAAAGCCAAGTATTGCGCTTATTGCTGGGAAAAATATGATGACACTTAGCATTATTTGGCTCCGTTTAATAAAAATATAAAGCTTAAAAGCAAGACAAATCCTGCGACCATAAACCTAAGCATGATGCTTAGATCGCCACTTTGCATTTTATTTGCAAGATATGCAAATTTATTTAGCACCATTGCGACTAGATCGACACTACGATCGATTATTATCTCGTCAAATTTCTTACAAATTTGAGAGATAAAAGCGTAGCCATTTATAAAAAATTTCTCATAAAATTTTGGGATAAAGTAGGCATTTTGTAAAATCTTATAAGCTCTGCTCTCGCAAATATTCTCTTTAAAAATTTCTCTTTTATAGGCAAATATAGCAAAGCCAGCACTTGCTAGCACTAGGCTAAGTGTTAAAACGAGCAAGAAAATTTCACTACCGTGAGATAAATTTAGTGGAAAATCTTTTAAACTTTTTTCTAAAAACTCACTAAAGTTGCTCCAAAAAAAGCCACTTATGACTGAGAGAATTCCAAGTACGCCCATGCCAGCTAGCATATAGTTTTTAGCTTCATGCACGTGTTTCTCGCTCTTTGGCTTTGTAAAAAAGACGAGCATAACAAGCCTAAAGCTATAAAATGCCGTAAGCACCGCACCAAAGAGTAAAATGATCCATAAAAATTTATTTTCACTAAAGGCAACCTCTAAAATTTTATCTTTAGAGAAAAAGCCAGCAAATGGATAAAATCCTGCCAGCGCGCAGCTTGCGATGATAGAAAGGAGCGCAGTTGGCTTCATAAATTTATAAAGTCCGCCCATTTTTTTGATATTTAGCTCGTCATTCATCGCGTGCATAACGTTGCCAGCGCATAAAAATAGAAGCGACTTGAAAAATGCGTGCGTGACAAGGTGAAAAAGTGCGATCTTATAAGCGCCAAGTCCAGCTGCTACAAACATATATCCAAGCTGCGAAAGTGTCGAGTAGGCGATAATCTTTTTAAGGTCGTTATGCACAAGCGCAATGCTAGCTGCAAATATCGCTACAAATGTGCCAAGGTAAGCGATAAAGTGCGACATTTCAGGCGCGTTTATAAAGATAAAATTTGCACGTATGACTAGATAGACGCCAGCTGTTACCATGGTCGCTGCGTGAATGAGTGCAGAGACCGGAGTTGGCCCCTCCATGGCGTTTGCAAGCCAGGTGTGAAATGGAAACTGAGCGCTTTTACCCATGGCGCCTATAAAAAGAAGTGTTGCAATGATGCCTAAATTTAGCCCAGAAAAGTCGCTTCTAGCGTTAAAAACCTCACTAAATTTAAGTGAGCCAAAGCTATAAAATATATAAAAAATACCAATAAGCATGGCCAGATCAGCAACCCTATTCATTATAAATGCTTCGTTTGCAGCGACGTTTGCACTAGGCTTTTTATACCAAAAGCCAATGAGTAGCCAAGAGCAAAGTCCAACACCCTCCCAGCCGATAAAGAGCCCTATAAAGTTATCGCTTGAGACAAGGACGTTCATACAAAAGACAAAGAGCCCAAGATAACTAAAAAAGCGGTTAAAGCTCGCATCATCTTTCATATAGCCAACTGAGTAGATATGCACGATGCTTGCGACCACGCCAACAGTGCTAAGCATAACAAGGCTAATGGCGTCAAGATAGAAGCCAAAATTTAAACCCAGACCGCCAAAATTTATAAATTCTTTTAGTGATAAATTTAGCGGTTCATCTATGCCAAGGCTAGCTGTTAGCATGAGTGAAGCGGTTGTGCTAATTATCATTAAAAGTGAGCAAAAGATACCAAGTAAAAAATTTTTACTACTATGTGAAAAAAGTCCAGAAACGATAAAACTAAGAAGCGGGAAAAATAGTGAAATGCAAAATAAAGTCATCTCTTAGCCTTTCATATTTGTCATCGAATCTAGGCTAATGCTGCCAGTCTTTTTATACCAAAGCACGAGCAGGCCAAGCCCCACAGCGACCTCGCTAGCAGCGATAGCAACTATAAAAAATGCAACTATTTGCCCGGTTAGATCAAAGTGGTATTTTGAAATGGCAGCAAGTGCGATATTTGCCGAGTTTAGTAAAATTTCACTTGAGAAAAATAGCATGATCAAATTTCTTCTTCGCATTATGCCAATTAGCCCTATGACAAAGACCAGACTTGCAAGGATGAGGTAGTGAGTAAGCCCTATCATAGCATCTCCTCAAGGCTGCTTTGCGCGTTCATATCTTTATGTATCAAGATGATGCCAGCCACCATCGCCACAAGTAACATGATGGCGCACATCTCAAAGGCTAGCAGATACTTGCTAAAGAGCAAAATTCCAACCGCTTCGATGTTGCCAAGCTCGCTAGTAATGGGACTTAATCCATCAAATTTTGCACCATAAATAGGAGCTAAAAATATAAATATCAAAAGAAGCGCTATAAAGCTACTTAAAAAATAGATAGTGATCTTTGCTTTTTTGCTACTTTTTGGCTCGCACTCTTTACTGCTATCAAAAAACATCATCGCAAATGCATATAAAACGACCACAGCACCTGTGTATACGATGATCTGCACTACGCCTAGAAATTCTGCTCCAAGTAAGAAAAATATAGCCGAGATAAAAACCATGCCAGCAGCTAGCGCAGAGACTGCATTTAGTGCGTTTTTACAAAATACACTAAAAGAAAAACTAGCTAAAACCAAGGCGCTAAAAAGATAAAATGCAAAGCTCTCATACATCTTTTGCCCTTTTAAAATTTATACTACTCATCACTTTTTGTCTCATTTTCATTTTCGCTTATAAATGCATTTGGTGTCTTTTTGATTAAGCTATCAGCATTTTTAGGAAGCGCTCCGTATCCTTCAAACTCGCTTTGATCTTTTAAAAATTTATCTTTTGTCAAAAACTCATCTTTTGTGCCAAATATAATCCTGCTCTCGCTAGCAACTTCGTACTCTTGCCCGCAGACTATCGCAAGCTCAGGGCAAACATCAGCGCAAAATCCACAATACACGCATCTACTTAAATTTATCGAGTAGCTTGCGACCTTTTTGCGGCCATCTTCGCCAAGTGAAGTTTTCATCGAAATGCAGTTGCTAACGCAAATTTTCTCACATAGCCCGCATCCAATGCAACGTTCATTTTCACTTTCAACAAATTTTAAAAGCTTGTGAATGCCCCTATATCTAGCATTTAGCTCCATCTTTTGCATAGGGTATTTTAAAGTATGTGACTTGCTAAAGAGCATCTGCTTTATCGTGACTTTTAGTCCGATCAAAAGATCAGGCTTAAATGTGATAGCGATGAAGTGCTTAAATTTATCAAACGCACTCTTTGGCTTTAACTTTTCATCTATTAAAATATATTTTTTCTCACTCATTTTTCGCCTTAGATTAGTAGCATAAAGCCAGTGATTACGATATTTAAAATTCCAAGCGGAAGCAAAATTTTCCAGCAAAATGCACTTAACTGATCAACTCTTAAATGTGCCCATGAAGCCCTTACCCAAAGAAAAAAGAAAAAGACAATGCTTGATTTTAAGATGATCATCAAAGCACCTGGGATAAATAAAAATTCGTTAAATCCGCCTAAAAATAAAATCGTAATGATGATGCTAGCAGCGATCATATTTGTGTATTCGCCGATGAAAAACATCGCCCATCTCATGCCGCTATACTCGGTGCCATAGCCTGCTACTATCTCTGTTTCGTTTTCTGTTAAGCAAAATGGAGTTCTGTTGCACTCCACGAAGCTTGCTATTAAAAAGAGTAAAAAGGCAAGGGGCTGCTTGAATATAAGCCAGCCAAAAATTCCTTTTTGATAGTTGTTTATATCCACAAGTGAGAGTGAGCTAGTTACCATTACGACGCTTAAAAGAGCCATGCCAGCGACTATTTCGAAACTAAGAAGTGAGACTACTGCGCGAGCTGCGCTAATTAGTGCAAATTTATTATAGCTAGCAAGACCTGCTGCAAGTGGAGAGAAGACGCAAACCGAAGCAACACCAGCGATGTATAAAATACCAACATTTATATCTGAGAGAATCGGACGTAATGTATGTCCAAAAATTTCAAACTCAGGCAAAAACGGCACAGGTGCAAGTGCTGCAAATGCAGCAATAGCTGATATTAGTGGAGCTATTAAAAAGATAAATTTATTCGTATTTGCTGGTACGATGTCCTCTTTTGTAAAGAGTTTTATCATGTCAGCTACTATCTGTAAAATTCCAGCAGGTCCCACCATATCAGGTCCTACGCGGCGCTGCATGTAGGCTAATACCTTTCTCTCAGCGTAAGTTGCTAGTCCTGCAAGGCTTGCCATGACGGCTAAGATGACGACTGCTTTAACGATAGTGCTTAGCACAAAAAATAGTGTTTCACTCATCTTTTGCCTTTACGATTTTAACTGCGGCGTAGCTTTTGCCATTAAATATAACCTCCACATCAAGCTTATCGTCATAATCACCTAAATATGCACCAACTCCGCCAAGCTCACTATCAAGCTCCACGCAGATGGCAAGCTTATGCCCATCTTTTTCTAAAATAATCGCTTCATTTTGTGAAATTTCAAATTTAGCCATAAATTCGCTACTTGCATAAAGCTTCGCTCTTTTGGCTGTTTGTGTGGCATAGTTTGCAAAAAATGATGGCAAATTTATAGGATTTGCAAGATTTATAAGTCCCTCATCGTCTTTTGAATTTATACTCTTGCTATCTTTTAAAAGTGGCTCTATATCATCATTTGGTATAAAATTTGAAATTTCAAGCTTGTAGCCTCTGTGACTTGTGCCGTCGTTTGCGTAAAAATTTTCTAAATCATCAAATTTAATGCCTTTATAACCCTTTTCTTTTGGTAAATTTGGCGTGTAATCAATCGTATCTTTAGCCATTAGCCCAAGTGCGTTTGCGATATCGTTTAGAAAATAACCTTTGTGCGGTATCGCCACATTTGTTGGCACTAAGGCATTATTTATGCTTGTAAATGTGCCTTCTTGCTGATTTAGTGCGCTAGCATCGATATCGCCTTCAAAAATGCTAAATTTATAATCACCATTTTCGTTATAGCCAAGCGTCTTGCCAGGCTTTTTCTCGCTTGTAAGAGTGCAAATTTTAGCAACGCCAAGTGAGTTTGTGCGTGGTGGTATTAGCATCACACGAAAAGGCGTAGCTCTTGCGATCACTCCAGTAAGTGCTGCTAGTAAATTCGCATTTTCATCCGTGTAAAAATCGCTTCCTAAAATGAGCGTAAATTTGCTTTTGCCCTCGCTTAAAGCTGGTACATCTAAGCCAAAATTTTTATCAAAATTTTCAAGTTTTGATGTAAGTGCGCTAGGTAAATTTTCACCCCAGTTTTTAAGTATAAAAAGTAAAATTTGCTCTAATTTTCCAGCTTCATGCGTTGCATAGATAAAATTTTTAGAATATTTTTTAACGATCTCATCAGCTATGTGATGAAAGTAAATTCCAGCTGCTTTATTCATTTTTAAAGCATTATTTAACTTAAAGCTTGTCACTGGGCTTTCGTGTCTTAAGAAACTGCCAGCAGTGATGATAAAATCGCTATTTTTAATATCTTCATAGTCTGCGTTATACGAGCTAAGCCCGCTAAATTCGCTAAATTTATTTAAAAATTTTTGATAATTTAGCGCTTCATTGTTTATTAAATTTAGATCAAATTTCTCTCTTAAACGCTCTAAAATAAGGGCCTCTTCGTTCGTGATGAAGCTATTAAATTTTATATTTTTGATCGCGCCATTTTTAATATTTAAAACAATCTCTTCAAATTTTTCTTCATTTTTACAGGCAAGCTCGTTGTGAAAGTCATAGCCAAACCTAGCTGCTCCACTTATTTCGCCAAATGTAAAATCATTGCTGACGCGGTAAATTTGCTTACTTCTATCGCTAGTGCTCTTTTCTTTTACGTCATAGTAAATTAGCTCACAGTCGCTTTGATGTGGATTTGCTGCTGGGATAGGGTTTAGCTCCCAGATATTTGTGCTATATTGAAAATGCGAACTAATAAGCGCTCCAGTAGGGCAAACGCTAATACACTCACCGCAAAATGAGCAGTCAAGACTCTCGCCCACGCTTGGGCCTATTAAGCTTTTTTGCATTTTGCTAAAAACAGCATAGGCATCTTTTGGCATACTCTCTTTTAGCTCTTTTGGCACTTCAACGCCCCTTGGTACGGTCTTTAGTGCACTCTCTCCGATCCTATCCTTACAAACAGTGACACATCTTTCGCAGACTATGCAAAGAGCTGGATCATAGTTGATTAGCCCCCATTTTTTATGCGGTTTATGCGTATCGGCGATGGCAAATTTTTGCTCATTAACTTTTAGATGTGTGGTTAAATTTTGTAGTTCACATTCGCCACTTTTGTCACAAACACCACATTGAATCGGATGATTTACGCAGTAAGTCTGCATGATCGCATTTCGCTCGGCAGCGATTTCTGGCGTGTTTGTATAAATTTGCATATCCTCTTTTGCTTTGGCATTGCAGCTATAAACTATTTTGCCGTTTGCCTCGACCATGCAAAGCCTACAAGCAAGAGTTGGTGAGCAGCCGCTAAGATAGCAAAGAGCTGGGATATAAATTCCATTTGCCCTTGCAATATTTAGGATGCTCTCGCCCTCATCTGCTTCTAAAATTTGATCATTTATGCTTATTTTCATTTACTAACTACTACTTGCTTAAATGCGTATCCATCAAATTCTTTTGCGCCAAGTATCGCAACTGTGCCTTTTAACGAATGGTCTAGTTTAAATTTTGCCTTCACGCTAAAATCTTTTGCTTTAAGCTCTAGCATATCGCCATCTTTTGCCTTTGCTACGATGCCAAATTGCACGCCACCTACGATCTCATCACTTGCATTTTTGTTTAGATAAACGACCGCTCCGTCAAAATTTTCAAGCTCTTTTAGCTCGTCTATTTTGTGATAATCATTAAATTCTTTCCTGTAATCACCAGCCAAAACGACATCTTTGCCTAAAATTTCAAGTAACCAAAAGATCGCATCTTTATCTGGATGAGTAAAAAATGAATCATCAATAACGATGTTTTTAACGTCCTTTATCCACTCGCCAAGCTCTTCAAATTCCTCTTCACCAACATTGCACTCGCCGCTTATCAGTCCATCATCAAGCTCGCTAAAAAACTCATCGCAAGATAAATTTGCGTATTTGCAAAGAAGAGCTAAGACGTAGCTTATTGAGCCTATTTCGCAGCGGATTAAATTTTCGCCGCCAAGCTCGCTATCTTCGATGCAAGAAATGTATTTAAACTCGTGCTCTTTTATCTTTTTTGCTAAATTTTTATCACTCAAGCTTAGTAAATTTGCAATGCTTAAGCTTTTGCCTGCTATTAAATCATTAAATCTCATATCTTGCCCTTTTTTATGGTTAATACCCAATCAACTTGGTTAAATTTAAGCGAGTTCATCACTTCGCAGTTTAGATTATAGGCTAAATTTATAGCCTTTGCCACGCCGCTAAAATCGCCTATCTCAAATAAAAATATAATCACTTCGCCAGCCTCGCTAGCCTTTATCTGCTGTCCAAGAGTGCTCAAAAACTCACTCTTTAAGTGCCTAAGATCGACCCTTCTCATCTATCGACCTCGCCTAAGATGATATTTGTGCTACCAATTATCGTAGCGACATCAGCGACGTACTGACCTACTAATAAATCTTCGTAAATGGCGCAGTGCCAAAAGCTAGGTGTACGAATTTTTAGGCGATATGGGCTTGCACTACCATCTGAGTTTATATAAATTCCAAGCTCGCCCTTTGGCGATTCGCTAGCAAAATAAATTTCACCTTTTGGAGGCTTTAGCCCCTGAGTTATCAGCACAAAATGCTGCATCAAAGAGTAGTTTTGGCTCATTATCTGCTCTTTTGAGGCGCTCACATACTCTGGCGCGTCGGCGATGATAGCGGGGCTACTTGTCTGATACTTGCTAACGCACTGCTTTAAAATTTTCACACACTCGCGCATCTCTTTCATATAAAGTAGATATCTCGCGTAGCAGTCGCCCTTGGTGGCGTAAGGCACGTCAAATTCTAACTCGTCGTAGATGAGATAAGACTCTTCTTTTCTTATATCACGTGCGATCCCGCTTGCTCTTAGCATGACGCCAGAGCAGCCGCTACTAAGGGCTAGCTCTTTGCTAATTACGCCCACATCAACAAGTCTTGCTTGCCAAATTCTATTTTCACTTAGCAGATCTTCATAAAGCGTGATGTCGCTTGGAAATTTCTCGCAAAATTTAAGCAGCTCCTCGCACCAGCCATCAGGCAGATCAAGCGGCACACCACCGATCCTTATCGAGCTATGTGTTAGCCTTGCGCCGCAGCATTTTTCTATTAGATCAAGGACGTATTCACGCTCTCTAAATGCGTATAAAAAGACGCTCATCGCCCCCACGTCAAGGGCATGCGTAGCTAAAAATAAAAGGTGTGAACTGATGCGGTTTAGCTCCAAAAGCATCACTCTAATGATCTGCGCACGGCGAGGAACTTCGATACCGCAAAGCTTCTCCACAGCCGCGCAAAATGCGTAGTTATTCGCACTTGAGGCGATGTAATCAACCCTATCAGTCACTGGGATAAATTCCTGATAGGTCATATTTTCAGCCATTTTTTCAACGCCTCGGTGCATGAAGCCAACCTCTGGCATGGCACGCACGACCTTTTCGCCATCAAGCCCAAGCACAAGCTTTAACTGACCATGTGCGCTTGGGTGCTGTGGGCCAAAATTTAGTATCATCTTGCCGTCATTTTGCTCAAATTCTAAATTTTCAAAAAATGGTTTTAAGCGGTTTGGTGACTGGCTCAAGGTCTTTCCTTTACTATCTGGCTCTGACTAAATTTAGCCTTTTTGACAAATTTTACGCCGCCATCTTCTTGATACTCGTACTCCTCGCTAAATACTCTTGAAAATCCAAAGGTATCTTTCTCTTCAATATAAGCTGGATCGCGGTTCTCTTCGCCGATTTGCTCTCTAAACTCGCTTCCAAAAATTTTATCCACCTCGTACCATTTGGCAGCCTCGTCGCCAGTTAGCGGATAGCTCTTTAAGAGCGGGTGCGAGTGCCAGTCATCAGGCATGATGAGGCGCTTTAAATTTGGATGATCTTTAATGAGAACGCCGCTTAGATCATACATCTCGCGCTCAGCCCAGTTCGCGCTTTTATAAAGCTCGCAAACGCTTTTTAGCATTTCATCTTTTTTTACAAAGCATTTTACGCGAGCGCGTCTATTTTTACTCATGCTAAGAAGCTGATAAAAGACTTCGTATCCACCTTTTTGATTTATGAAATCAAGCGCTGCGAGCTCGCTAAGCTGTTCGTAACCAAAAGATTTTAATATTTCAAGAGCTTTAAAATTTTCACTAGAATTTACATAAATTACAAGCTGATCAAACTCCACATAGCTAGATAAAATTTCTACTCCACTTTGCTCTAAAATAGCGAGTTCTTCATCAAATTTAGAATCTTTTACTTCATCTTTTGGCGTCTGCTTTTCTATGTAAAATTTCTCTTTGTAATACTGCTTTTTTTGCAGATCATTCTTTGGCTTATACTCTCTCATATCTCAAGCTTCCTTGGCTTTTGCGCCCTAAATGCACTTTGTTTTCTTATCTTTTTTTGAAGCATCATAAGCGCGTATTGAAGTGTCTCTGGACGTGGGGCACAGCCTGGGATGTAGATATCAACTGGTATTATGCGATCGACACCTTGAACGGTTGAATAAGTGTTAAACATGCCGCCAGTGTTTGCGCAGCTACCCATCGAGATGACCCACTTTGGCTCAGGCATCTGGTCGTAAAGACGCCTTGTAAACTCAGCATGTTTTTTAGTTAGCGTGCCAGCTATGATCATCACCTCTGAGTGTCTTGGACTGGCGCGAAATATAGTGCCAAATCTATCAAAGTCATATCTGCTAGCGCCACTTGCCATCATCTCTATTGCACAGCAAGCAAGCCCGTAGCTAAGTGCCCAAAGCGAATTGCTCCTGCCCCATTGAACTAGCTTATCAACGGTTGTTAAAACGACTGGTAAGCCGCCATTTGCAGCGTAGTTTATCTGATGCTTTGCCATTTAAAGACTCCTTTTTGCCAAGCATAAGCAAAGCCGATAAGTAAAATCGCCACAAAAAGCAGCATTTCGATAAATCCAAATACTCCAAGTAGTCTAAAATCCACCGCCCATGGATACATAAAAATAACCTCAACGTCAAATAAAATAAATAAAATTCCATAAAAAAAATAGTGGATATTTATCTTGTTTGGTTGTTTTACTGTGGTTGGGCCACACTCGTAAAAGCCAAGCTTTAGTCGCTGTGTGTTTCGATTGGCTAGTTTTTTGCTTATTTTTGAGGATAAGAATGTTATCAAGCCAAATGAACAAGTCGCTAGTAAAAGTATGATAAATGCACCAAAATAGGTGCTTTCAAGCTCTGAATGTGACATACTTTGCCTTCTTTTAATTTTCAAGATTCTACTAAAATTAAATTTATTTGACCTTGAAATGGCTCAAGACTAGGGGAACTATTGTGATTTTGTGTAAAAATTTCGCTTATTTTATCTTCTCAACCGCATCTTTTGCAGCGCTTATTCGCTCGCTCTCATCAAGCTCTTTTACAAAGCCATCTTTTACCAAAATGATCCTAGTCGCCATGTCAAAGTAGCTATCGTCATGGCTTACGGCGATGATGCTGATGCCCTTGCTTTGCAAAAACGGCAAAATTTCTTTGTAAAATTTACGCTTAAATAGCGGATCTTGATCGGCCGCCCACTCATCAAGGATGAGGATAGACCTGTGCTCTAAGATGGCTATTAGTAGGCTTAGACGCTTTCTCTGACCAGTTGAGAGCTGCGTGGTACTAAGCTTATTATCAACCACGCTTACTTTTTTATCGATCTCAAGCAGGGCTAAAAGCTCGTCTATATCGCTTTGGCTGGCAAAGCCATTATGAGAGAGTGTCTGTGAAAATAGATAAAAATCAGCAAAAATAGCACTTATCTTTGCCTGATAGCTTTGTAAATTTGATTCATCTATCTTTGTGCTATCAAGGTAAATTTCGCCACTACTTGGGCGGATAAGGCCGCAAAGTAAATTTATAAGCGTACTTTTTCCACTGCCATTTTTACCGATGATAAATGTTATCTCGCCACGTTTGATCTCTAGATTTACATCATTTAGGCTAAATTTGCCGTGGTTGTAGTTGAAATTTATATCCTTTAGTCCGATATTTTGCCACTCATCGCTTAGACTATCATCAAATTTAAAGCCTTCTTTAAATTCATTTAAATTTAAGCTCATGATCTTCTCTAAGCTCACCTTTGCGCTAAGTGCGGCTGGTATGGAGCCAACCATACTCATAAAAGAGCCTCTTAAAAATAGTATCGTTAGGCTTATACTAAGTGCCGTTTGCAGGCTCGCCCAGCCAAATGCCACGCACAAAAATACGCAAAGTCCGACCGCACCAAGGAGCATTACGTTTGTAAAATTATCACTTAATGCGTGATAAATATCGGCCTTTACCATATTTTGGCGTTTTTTATCGCCTGTAAAATTTAACTCATCAAAGCAGACACTTGCCCTTGCCCTGTTTAAACTAAGCTCTCTATGCCCCTCTACGATATCGTCGTAGTGCTTTTGTAGTGCGTCATCTTGAACTCTAGAATGCTTAAAATAAAGATGAATTTTTTTCATAAAAAGTGTATTTATAAAAAGAGTCGCACCGATCCAAATGGACAAAAAGATAAAAATTTTTGGAGCGATTACACAAAGGTAGATGCTAGCGCAGACGATAAAAACTAGGCTTTGTATAAAGCCAGTAGCGCTCATAAAGGCAAATGTGATCGTTTTTATGTCATTGTTTAGACTAGCTATGATCTTTGCCTTGCCGATCTCGTTTATCACGCTATTTGGTGTGTCTAAAATTTGTTTTACACTTTGATATCTTAGCTCGTAGATAAATTTATGCCCAAAATTTGTAAGCGATATATTTGCTGCGATGGCGCTTACAAAAAATAAGAGCAAAACCACTATAAATTTAACCGCTATAAAGGCGTCAAATTCTTTTAAACTTACAAGCTCATTGTTTATAAATGAAAGGGTCCAGACACCAAGTCCGCTAAATATGAGCGTTAATAACACTATTTTAGAAATTTGGTAGATATTTTTTTTGATTAAATTTGCAAGCATTACATTGCAGCTCGTGGCTGAATGATATTTGGCTCATACTTTTGTTCAGTATTTTCGCTCATTATACGAAGCACCTTGCTTCGTTTTATCTTAGCGTCATCTTTAAATATCGCACGCACTTTGTCCATGCCAGCGTAAAAATCACGCATAAGCACGATGCAAATATATTTGCCAAAAAATGTCGGCTTAATAATGCCATTTTCTTCGTATATCGCATTTACAAGCTTAAGTAAGCTAAGCTCCATAAATAAGGCCTTGTTAATGTTTGTGTTATTTTCATCGTTATATCTTTTAATATCAACTCCGCCATCAAAAAGCCTTGTTAAAAACGTGTATTTAAGTCTCTCTTTCTTGCTAAAACCACATTTTGCGATGACTGGGCTTTGCCTATTTTTTATCCTTTTGCCGTATTCAAGTAGATTAAACGCATTTATTACAAGCTCACCATTAAGAAAGCTAAATGCTCCGCTACCAACGCCCACGTACTCTAAATTTGAGCCTACATATTCGTCGCGAAGATCGGCATTTTTTTCATTTGAAAACGCCCAAGCATTGCTTTGTTTGTAGTTGCTTTTGCTAAATTCTTCAGTGATTATCTCATAAAATTCACGCTCATTATCTACGTTTGAAACGCCAAGCGAGCGAGCTATATTCTCTCTTGTTAGCTCTGATTTCATAAGTGGATAGAAGGTGATCTGCTGCGGAGAAATCGATTTTGCAGTATTTATGTCGTTTATGAGCTGCTCTTTTGTTTGATTTGGCAGGTTAAAGATGAGATCCAGGCTAATGACTGGGATCTTACCAAGAGCAAGCTCAAGCTTTCTTTTTACCTCCTTGGCTGAGCCGAATTTTTCGTATCTGCCAACTCTTTTTAACGTTTCATCATCAAAGCTTTGTACGCCAACGCTTAGTCGATCAATTAATCCATCAAATCTAGCTAAACTCTCGGGTGAGATATGATTTGGATCGCTTTCTGCCGAAATTTCATCTATACTAAAAAGCTCTTTTGCAAGCTTAAGCGTTTTCTCAAGCTCAGGCTCATTTATAAGCGTCGTGCCACCACCAACATAAAGTGAATCAAAGTCAAATCCAGCCTCTTTAACCTGCCTCATCTCCTCACGTAAATTTTCAAAGTAAATTTTTGCAAGCTCTTGTTCATAGTGGTACTTATGAAACGAGCAATATGGGCAGAATGTGTGACAAAATGGTACATGCGCGTAGAGCATATACTTTTTGTCTTTTTTGGGAGTTTTGGTGTAGGTTGTGGTTAAAATGTCTATATTAAATTCATTATATAGTGATCTTTGAATAGAATTATGAGCGTAATTTACGGCAAAATTCTCGACAATATTTTTAAAGATCATAACTAATCGCCTTAAATAAGTTTGGTTTTAAATTTATGTGTTAGGATAGCTAACTTTTAATAAATTTAGCCTTGTGTTAAAGAAATTTTTAGCTTAGCCAGATAAATTTGGCCTATAAATTTTAATTTTTTGAATTCTCAAATTTCACGTATCGATCAAATTTTAATCCCAAAACTTAAAGAATTTATTCCCCAGTCTTTGTATTTAATGTATCCTAGTCTAATTTACAAATTTAACTAGCTAAGCACCTTTACGATTTGCTCCCAACCCATTTGCTTGGCAAATTCAGCAGCCGTTTTGCCACTTTTTGTGTGGGCGTTTTTATCAGCGCCGTTTTCTAGTAAAAGATTTACAAGATTTAAATTTCCTGCGATCGCCTCGTGGTGAAGCTGCGTATAGCCAAATTCATCGGCGTCCGTGACCATACTTGGATACTCTTTTATGTACTGCTCCACCTGTTCATGCGTATTTTTGCTCATCGGATGCTCTATCAAATTTTCAGGGTGCTCCTTTTGCTCGTAAACTACCAAAATATCGTTAAAATCGCCAAAATCAAGCCCCCACGCTTTATCGTGCTCTTTTAGCTCTTTCTTTTGCATGCGTGAACGCATCGCCTGCACGCTAAATCCGCCGTATGCGCGTCCATCTATCGCAAATAGCCAGTCGCTCATCTCATCTATCTTCACGCTTACTTGATCGCCTACTTTAACGTTTTGCACGGCGTCAGGCTCGTTTACGAGTGTTCCATATATCGTTTCGCCGTCAAATTCCACATCGTCTATCCACATGTGCTCGCCAACTTCTTCGCCATTTACGACATCTAAGAAGCAAATTTTTACCATTGCATAGTCAAGCATAGGTACGATCCTGCGGCGCTCCCAGTAAACCTCACGCCAAAAATATCTAAAGCTCTCTTTGGCCTGCTCAAACGCATGCTGCATATAGTCTTCGTCGCTACTTACAAAATAGATCGGCATTTGCTTGCCAAGATCGATTTGTTTACCGAGAATTTTCTTAAAAAAGCTCATTTTTTGTCCTTCTTTTTTAGATAGATCAAAATTGAATGCAAAATGATAAGGTAAATTTCACCCATAAATTCGACAAATTTTAAATACAAAAATTATGCGAAATTTCGCATGATTTAGCCCAAAATCCTATAAAATTTTAAATATAAAAGTCACGCAACTATTTCGCAAAATTAGGCTAGGCGATTTAAATTTTTGTGATGGAAGTTACCGAGCGGGTAATGACCGAGCAAAAATTTGAATCAACAACGCATAATGAAGCGAAAATGTGCGCTATTTTAGGTTTTTAAAACTGATCGGAAGTTCTAAATTTAACCCCCTCACCAGCTTTATACACTCCTGCAGATCATCTATGCTCTTACTTGTCACTCTGATCTCCTCGCCCCTGATCTGTGCGCTCACCTTGATCTTTGAGTCTTTGATCGCTTTGGTGATCTTTTTTGAGTTTTCGCCATCAAGCGTGTCGTTTAGCTTTAGCGTCGCCTTTAAATTTCCGCCACTTGCCAGCTCTCTTTTTGTCTCTGTGATCGCTACTGGTGGTATGTTGCGCTTGATGAGCTTTGAGATCACAATGTCTTTTAGCGCATCGATCTTGTTATCGCTTGAGCTAAGAAGCGTGATAAATTTCTCTTTTTCATTTAGCTCGACTTCGGCCGCAAGCCCCTTAAAATCATATCTCGCAGCGATCTCTTTTTTAGCTGTCTCAAGAGCGTTTTTAACCTCCATCATATCGACCTCGGCACTTATATCAAAGCTATGTTCGGTTGCCATTTTTATCCTTTCAAATTTATTTAAATAGCCCTTTGATCTTCTCAAAAATCGACTTTTTGCCAGTCTCTTCTTGATTTATCGCCTCGCCAATCTGCTGCACTGCGATCTGTGCGTAGATAATAGCACCCTTTGGATCGCAGTTAAAGAGATTTGAATATGAGCTTGATTTGTTTAGATCAAGTGGATTTGGCTCCACGACCTCAGTGGCCTCGAGCAGGCCTATTTCTAGCTCGCATGCGTAGTTTAGCGCATCTAAAAATGCAGGTAAATTTTGAGCGTAAAAGCCATCAATTGCCTCTTTTATCTCGCCACCTGCTTCATAGTCAGCCTTTAGTTTAGCTACGTTTTTAGCGTTTACATAAGCGCCACAGCAGTAGTTTTCGGTGATCTCATTGTAAATTTCGCCACTAAATTTATCCAAAAACTCGCTTGGTAAAATTTCTCGCCAGTTGCTGATATAGTTTTTAAATTTCTCATTTTGTCGGGCCAAAGAGCTTAGTGCTGTGCCCCGAGTGTAGAAATATTTTCTAAAAAATCCTTGAGTAACAGCGATACAAAAGCCATGAGTTTTGTTAAAAATTTCATCGTCTTTATACTGCAGTGCAGCACTTAGTGTATCTTTGTACTTTTGCGCGTAAAATTCCTCTACGCCAGCCTTGCTAGCAAGTGCTAAAACCTCGTCAAATTTACCAGCCCTTGCAAGCTCAAGTGCTTCAAAATACCACTTTGAAATTTCATCTTCGCTAATGGCGTGATAGCTTATATCATAGCCCATTACTTGCTCTCATTGATGAAATTTTCGATGTTTGCGACGATCTTTGTTATGAGTGTCTTTCTAGCTTCCAGGCTGCCCCATGCTACGTGCGGTGTGATGAGTAGATTTTCTTTGTTTTTTACATTTAAAAATGGGCTATTTTTGCTCATTGGCTCGCTTTCTAAAACATCGGTGCCAAAGCGTAAATTTCTCTCATTTATCGCCTTTGCCATCGCCGCTTCATCCACTATACCACCACGTCCTAAATTTAGCACTATCGCATCATCTTTTAGTAAATTTATCTCGTTTGCGCCAAGTAAATTTCTAGTCTTTTCATTTAGTGGTGCATGGATGCTGATGATGTCGCTACTTCTTAGTAGCTCCTCTAAACTTTTTTGCTTAAATTCGCTATTTTTATTTGCTCCGCTTGTCGAGTAGTAGCTCACATTTGCGCCAAATGCACGCGCCACTGCCGCCACGCCACGACCTATCTCGCCAAGTCCGATGATGCCAAATTCTTTGCCAGCGATCTCGCTGATATCTGCGCCAAGATAGGTAAAAATTTCACTCTTCACCCACTCTCCGCTTTTAACGTATTCGTCATAAAATTTGATGTGATTTGTTAGCTCAAAAAGCATCGCAAACGTGTGTTGCACGACGCTTGCGGTTGAGTAGCCAGCGACGTTTTTAACAGCTATGTTTTTAGCTTTTGCGTGCTCTAGATCGACATTATTCATACCAGTTGCGCTTATACAAATGAGCTTTAAATTTGTCGCCTCCATCACGGCTTTGTCGATGATGACCTTGTTTGTGATGACCACATCAACGCCCTTTAGACGAGGCACGATCTCTTCGCTTTTTGTTTTTTGATAGCTGATAAACTCGCCAAATTTCTTAAAAACACTAAGATCTACGTTCTCTCCCAGCGTGGCCGCGTCTAAACAAACGATTTTCATCTTTAGTCCTTAATGAAATGTCCTACAAATTTAGAGTAGTTATCTAAAATTTTGCCGCCCTTTCTATATCCAAGCGCACACGCTTCATAAGCGTAAAATACGCCTGCTTGGTAGTTATCGCCTCTCTCGTCTTGATTAAACTCGTAAAATTCTTGATAAATGGCTTTATTTGAGTCGTATTCGCCGTCATTACTTGCTATTTGCGCACCGTTTTCATCGTGTATTGAGACGTTTGCGCCCTCTCTTCCAAATACTGGCTTTTTCACATATTTTTTACCCTTTAGCGGCCCGTTTGAGGTCTCAAGTAAGAGCGGGTGATTTGGATATAGATCCCAAAGAATTTTTAAAATTCCCTTGCTTTGGAAAAGTAGCGTGTAGGCGGGATTTATGATGATGGCTTTTTGGTTTTTGATGATATTTGAAAGTATAAGTGCTAGCTCGCCTTCATCGATCGCTATGCTCTCCCAAGGCACAAGCTTAAACCAGTATTCAAAATTTTCATCGCCTTTAAAAATGCCCTCGTCATCGTTAAAAACGACCTCATCAACGTAGGCAAAGTCGGTTTTAAAGCCGGCTTCTTTTGCGATGTATTGTAGTAATTTTACGGTTTGCTCGTCCTCGATACTGCCAGCAATTGAGCTAAAGAGTATCCCCCAGCCCTCGTAAACATCTTCGAAATTTACATTATCGTCGCCAAGCGTGATAAGGCGTTTAAAATTTTGTTTTAGAGCTTCGTAAAGGTTATTAAATTGCTCTGCTTCATCCATATGATTTAGCTTTAGCATCGCCCACTGGATGATCGCCGTCTCAAAGACTGCCGTTGGCGTGTCAGCGTTAAACTCAATGAGCTTTATAGGCTTACCATCAAGTCCGCCCGCTAGATCAAACCTGCCATAAAGGTGCCAATGAACGTCATTTTCCCAGCTGTTTTTTATGCTATCTACTAGGTTAAATGGTATGCCTATCTCGTGAAAAAGGTTGTTGTCGATCACGTGCTGAGCGGCATTTACATACATATCGTAAAGCTCGTTTGCCGCTTCGTAGTATGCATTTGCCTCTTTTTCGCTTACTTGCACGATCTCATCAGCGGTATATGAGCTATTATCGTTATCTGTGTGCCATGCAAAGCCTATTTTCTCCATAAATTCGTTGTTTAACGGGGTGATTTTTCTTAAATTTACCATTTTTAGCCTCCAAAACTTGATGAGCTAGAGCTTGACTTTGAGCCACCACCGAAAAATCCACTCTTTCCGCCACTGCTTCTTGCAGCAGAATTTGCCACCTTTTGCTTGTTAAAGCTATCCACGCTTCTTGTGTAGGCACTTGGATTTTTATATGTGCTTTGGCGATTTGCTTGGAAATTTTGATTGCCAAAGAGCTTGCTGCCTATCCAGCTACCAAGTATTGCGCCGGCTGCTGAAGCAAGGATCGTCTCGCCAAGACTTAGTTCGCCGCTACTTAGCTGTGCGTCGCTAGTTCTTGTCAAATTTGAAGTGTTGTTATCGATCTTTGCGTTTGCTTGCGCTAGAAGTTTGTCGATCTCATCTTTACTTAGCACACGCTCAGTGCCGTTCATATCTTTTAGCACGACCCTAGTTTCGGTGCTTGGGTACTCTTCTAAAATTTTATAAACGCCAGGTGCACTCTCTTCGATGATGACAAAAGCGCCGTTTTTTTGCGCAACTTCATTTAGTGCGTTTTCATCACCGCCATTGTTACTGCCACAACCAGCAAGGCCAGCCATAACGATCGCACCAAATCCGCCTACCGCAGCATAAGTAGCTATCTTTTTAATGTGTTTCATATCTCTCCTATCAACTCTTTTAAATTTTTATGTCTTCTAACAAGTATCACACCTCGTTTAAATTTTATAAATTTTGAGTGGTGTATCGCTTTTATTATCTTTTCACTGATTTTTTTTGTTGCCTTTGGCTTTAGATTTAGCTCCTTTAAAAATTCACTTAAATTTATCCATTTTGACTCATTTTCTATTTCGGCCTCTATCGCTTCATTATTTGGCATATCGTCATTTTTTTGTGCTAAAAGCGGCCTTTGCATAGCATTTAGAAACTGCATGAGCTTTTCATCTCTATCTTTATAAATTTGCAAAATTTCATTTTTTCGCTCGATTAGCATCTGCTCTTTTTCTTTAAAAAGCCTATCTTTATCGGCTTGCAAGTTTAAATTTAAGCTCTTTAACTCGCTTAACTCATTTAGCAAATAATTTACAAACTCATCATTTTGGGATTTAGTTTTTGTGCTTTTTGGAGCGGATTTTGTGGCTTTTTCGCTACTTGGTTTCTCGTCAAGGATGACAAATTTAGTACCATTTTCGATGACTGTTTTTAACGAGCCTCGGCGGATTCTATTATAGACTGCTTCTTTTGTTATGCCTAAAATTTCTGCAGCTTCATTTACAGCTAGTTTTTGCATCGGATTTCCGTTTAAAATAAAATAAAAAAATTGCTTTGATTATAAAAAAATAAGGCTAAAAGAAGAGTTAAACAAAGAGAGCAAAGCCCTCTTTGTCTTGGTTTTAGAGTCTTGACTCGTAGCGTCTAAGCATATAAAGACGTTTAAGCATTTTCTTACGAGCTGCAATTTTTTGTTTTTTGCGGATCTCAGTTTTAGGCTCAAAGAAGCGTCTAGCTCTTGCTTCAGTTACTACTAAGTTACGGTCAGTTTGTTTCTTAAACTTTCTGTAACCCTCGTCAAATGACTCGTTAGGATGTACCTTAATACCAGGCAACGTCCTCACCACCTTTCAGATTAAAATAAGCCGTGAGTATAGTTTAATTTTCATAAATTTAAGCTTTTAACTATTTTTTTTTAAAACTCTTTTAATGCCATAAGCTTTATAATCATAAAATTTCAAAAAAGGCTTATTATGTCAAAGGATTTTCATCTTAGCTACGCCAAGAGGCGTTACATTTTTTTTGCCTGTATCACGCTATTTGTCTTTGTTTTGCCATTTATCAGGATAAATGACGCGCAGCTATTTTTGCTAAGTTTTGACAAAAGTAGAGTTGATCTATTTTTTACAAAATTTGATATGCAAGAGCTTTACTTGTTGCCATTTTTGTTTATTATTTTGTTCTTAAGTATATTTTTCTTAACGACACTTGCAGGGCGCGTTTGGTGCGGCTGGAGCTGTCCGCAAACTATTTTTAGAACGATATTTCGTGACCTTTTGCAAACTAAAATCTTAAAGATCAGGAAAAATATCCAAAATAAACAAAATGAGCCAAAAGGACAAATTTTAAAGCGTGCTTTAGCAGTAGGGATTTGGTGTGTTTTAGCTCTTGTTATTTCGGCAAATTTTTTATGGTATTTTGTACCACCGCTTGATTTTTTTGCTTATTTAAAAGAGCCAAGCGAACATGGAGTTTTGCTTGCATTTTGGCTTGTTATAGCTATTTGGTTAGTTTATGATGTCATCATTTTAAAAGAAAATTTTTGTATCTATGTCTGTCCTTACGCTAGGGTGCAATCAGTGATGTTTGATAACGACACTATCCAAGTTATTTACAACCAAAAAAGAGGTGGCATAATCTATAATGGACAAGAGAAATTTAAAAAGCCAAAAGAAGAGGGTGCGCTATGTACTGGCTGCGAGGCATGCGTGAGGATATGCCCAACGCACATTGATATAAGAAAAGGTATGCAGCTTGAATGTATAAATTGTCTAGAGTGTAGCGATGCTTGTGCTAAAGTGATGAAGCATTTTGATGAAAGCTCGCTTATTGAGTGGAGAAGTATAAACTCTATAAAAGAGCAAAAAAGAGTCAAAATTTTACGCTTTAGAACGGTTGCTTATCTCGTCATTTTGGGCATTGTCTTAACAGCTGGGGTATTGATGAGTGGCAAAAAAGAAAGTATGCTTTTAAACATAAATAGAACAAGTGAGCTTTATAAAATTTTAGACAAAAATGAAGTCGAAAATTCTTACGTATTTTTGGTGCAAAATACACAAAATAAAGAGCATGCCTTTTACTTTGAAGTAGATGATAAGAATATAGAAATTTCTCGTCCAAATAAGCCATTTATATTAAAAGCTGGCGCAAAACAGCGAGTAATCGTCACATTAAAATCAAAAAATGAAAATTTAAGCGATAAAGATCTTTTAAAACATATAAATATAAAAGCCTATGCCACTGACGAGCCAGCTATCAGCGTGCAAAGGCAAAGTACTTTTATCTATCCTAAAAGATGATAAAATGGCAAAAATTTAATAGGAAGCAATATGGCGATCTCAGAAAAGGGTAAAAAAAGATACAAACTTATCGTAAAAACAGCACTTGAGCTATTTTTAGAAAAAGGATACGAAAAGACAAGTTTAAGTGACATAGTAGCGATAAGTGGCGGATCGCTTTCTAGCATTTATACATTTTTTGAGAACAAAGAGGGGCTTTTTGAGGCGATCATCGAGCAAGAGATAGATAGCCTTATAAAAGAGATCGATGAGAAGATAGATCTTAAAATTTCTCACAGCTTGGAGGAGTTTTTAACCAAATTTGCAACTATAATATTTTCTATCGTTTGTAGCAAAAGGCACATCTCTCTTGGCAAAATAATGATGAGTGAGGGTTCTAAAAATGGTGGCAAGCTTGGTAAGACGTTTTTGGATCAAATTTTAAAAAAGATCGATCTTGTGCTTATAAATTTCTTTGAAAGAGATGAGGTAAAAGCCAAACTTGATTCAAAATTTTCAGCCAAATTTGCTGCAAAGTACTTTATACAAAGCGTTATAGGAGCTTATTACTATGATTCGCTTTTGATAAATGAAGAACCAAAGCTTAGTGAAAGAGAGCGTAAAAAGCATATTGGCTTGTGTGTTGAGTTGTTTTTGAATGGAGTTAGTAAAAAATAAAATTGACTTTTTATTTGTTTTCTAATAGAATCGAGAACTTTAAATTTTTGTAACAATTATTATAAAAACTAAATATGATATTAAAATTTAAAATTAAGAGAGGTTTTTATGGCAAATTTTAAGAGTGCTCTTGTGCTTTCGGTTGCAGTTTTATTTCTAAGTGGTTGTTTTGAAAATAAAGAGAATAAAGCAGCAACAGGTCGCCAGATGCCACTATCTCATGTGGATATTTTTACCGCACAAAAAACAGACATACCTATCAGTTTCGATTACACCGCAACGGTTGCAAGTAGTCAAGATGTTATTATCTATCCAAAAGTTGGCGGAACTATCATAAAGCAGTTTTTCAAACCAGGAAGTAAAGTAAAAGCGGGCGATAAGTTATTTTTGATAGATCCAGAAAAATATCAAGCTAGCTTTGACTCACTTGATGCTTCTGTTGGCGTAGCAAATGCAAATTTAAAAAATGCCGAGACCGAGTTTAAAAGAATTTCTACCCTTTATAAGAAAAATGCAGTATCTCAAAAAGACTACGACGCAGCCGTTGCAGCTTATGACATTGCAAATGCGAATTTAGTAAGCGCAAAAGCAAATTTAAAAAATGCAAAAATCGATCTAGGATACACGACTATTACAGCGCCATTTGACGGTGTAGTGGGTGATAATCAAGTAGATGTTGGCTCGCTTGTCATAGCAAACCAAACAAAGCTTGTAAGACTTACAAAAATAAATCCTATTGAAGCAGAATTTTATATCGCTGATGTGGATAATCTAACTAGAAAGACAAATTTGGATAACGGCTCGTGGCAACAGCTAAATAGTGACGCTGTGTTAAGTGTCAATGGCGAAAATTTTAATGGTAAAGTAAATTTTATAGATAGTGTTGTAAATACCGCAACTGGCAGCGTTTTGGCAAAGGCTAGCTTTGATAACAGCGAGGGTAAAATTTTACCAGGCGCGTTTGGTCATATAAAGATGAGCGGCTTTGTTCAAAAAAATGCCTTTAACATCCCACAAGTTGCCCTTCAACAAAGCGCTACAAACTCTTATGTTTTAGTCGTAAAAGATGGCAAAGTAAGTCAAAAAAATGTAAAAACAGGATATCAAACAAAAAATATGGTAGCAATAACTGAAGGTCTTGAAGATGGCGATAAGATAATCGTTAATAACTTCATTAAAATCGGAGTTGGTGCACCAGTTGAAACTGATAAAGACCTAAGTGCGGAATTTATAAACGGCAAAGATGTAAATGCTACAAGTAGCAAGTAAAGGCAGATAGATGTTTTCAAGATTTTTCATAAACCGCCCGATATTTGCAACTGTTATATCTATCATCATAGTTATAGCAGGTCTTATGGGTATCAAGGGGCTTCCTATAGAGGAGTATCCAAGTCTTACTCCACCTACTGTCTCTGTAAGTGCGACATATAGCGGTGCTGATGCACAGACTATCGCCGACTCAGTCGCAAGTGCGATCGAAGATCAGATAAACGGCGTTGAAAATATGCTATATATGCAAAGCACCTCAAGCTCTGCTGGTACGATGAATATAAGTGTATATTTTAAGATCGGCTCATCGTCAAAACAAGCTACGATCGATGTAAATAACCGCGTACAAGCAGCTCTTTCAAGATTGCCTCAAGAAGTGCAAAGCATGGGTGTAACGGTGCGTGAAAGAAGTGGCTCGATCCTTCAAGTAGTTGGCTTTACAAATCCAAATATGGATTTGATAGAGCTATATAACTATGTAAATTTAAATATTGCTGATGAGATAAAAAGGGTTAGTGGTATCGGTGATACAGTATTGATAGGTACTAAAGAGTATTCTATGAGAATTTGGCTAAAGCCAGATAGACTAGCTCATTTTAAACTAACTCCAAGCGACGTCATTTCTCAAGTAAAAATTCAAAACTCACAATACGCTGCTGGCAAGATAGGCGAACAGCCATCGGATGGTGGTAATCCTTATGTCTATTCTGTTCGTACCGATGGACGTCTTAAAAATGCAGCCCAGTTTGGCGATATAATAATTAAAAGTTCCGATGGATCAGTGTTGAAGCTAAAAGATGTAGCTACCATAGAGCTTGGAGCAGCTAGCTATGCTAACGATGCGATGTTAAACGGCAAACCGGCTATTCCTCTTTTGCTATTTTTACAAAACGATGCGAATGCTCTTGCTACCGCAAATGCTGTAAAAGAAAAGCTTAACGAGCTAAAGAAAACTTATCCTGTTGGCCTAGAGCACACCATAGCTTACAATCCAACAGAATTTATAGATGTTTCAATTGATGAGGTTATAAAAACTTTCATTGAAGCGATGATACTTGTCTTAATCGTAATGTACTTTTTCTTAAAAAGTTTTCAGGCGACTATCATTCCGATGCTTGCTGTACCAGTCTCTATAATAGGTACATTTGGTGGACTTTATGTGATGGGCTTTAGTATAAATTTGATCACGCTTTTTGCCCTGATCCTAGCCATCGGTATCGTCGTAGATGACGCTATTATCGTCATAGAAAATGTCGAGAGAATTTTACATGAAGATAAAGAGATCAGCGTAAAAGACGCGACTTTTAAGGCGATGGAGGAGGTACAAACTCCAGTTATCTCTATCGTGCTCGTACTTTGTGCGGTTTTCGTACCAGTCTCTTTCATGGAGGGTTTTGTTGGCGTTATACAAAAGCAATTTGCGTTGACACTTGTTGTTTCTGTTTGTATCTCAGGCTTTGTCGCTCTTACTCTTACGCCAGCACTTTGTGCGGTTATGCTTAAGAAACAAGAGAGCAAGCCATTTTGGATAGTTCAGAAATTTAACGACTTCTTTGACTTTAGCACCAGACTCTTTACGGCCGGAGTGGCTAAAATTTTAAGGCACATTATTATTAGCTTTATTGTAATTGGTATTTTAGGATTTGCCACTTATAAGCTATTTGATGCTGTGCCAAAAGGACTTGTGCCTTCAGAAGACAAGGGTGCTTTAATGGTTATCACCTCACTTCCACCTTCAACAAATATGCTAAAGACAAAAGAAGAAGTAGTCTCAATTAGCAACGCCATTTTAAGCAATCCAAATGTTGAGTTCACTATGGCTTTTGCAGGTTATGACATACTAGCTAGCTCGCTTAGGGAAAATTCAGCCGTTAGCTTTATAAAGCTAAAAGATTGGAGTGAGAGAAAAGGCGCTAACAATGGAGCTGATACATTAGCTGGCCAGTTTAACGGTATGCTTTGGAGCTCAAAAAACTCAATGACATTCGTTGTAAATTTACCGCCTATTATGGGTCTATCAATGACTGGTGGCTTTGAGATGTATCTACAAAATAAAAGCGGTAAGAGTTACAACGAGATAGAAGCAGATGCTAGAAAAGTATCAGCAATAGCCAATGCAAGGCCTGAACTAACAAATGTCAGAACTACGCTTGAGACAAATTATCGTCAGTTTAAGATAACAGTTGATAAAGAAAAAGCTAAATTATTTGGCGTAAGTGAGAGCGAAATTTTTAGCACAATAGCGGCTACTTTTGGCTCTTACTACATAAATGACTTCAATCTTGCTGGTAAATCTTACCGAGTATATGCAAGAGCTGAGGAAAGTTTTAGAAATAATCCTGAAGATCTAAGAAAAATTTTCGTCCGCTCAAACGATGGCGGCATGGTGCCACTAAATTCAGTAGCAACACTTACAAGAACGATTGGACCTGATATCGTTGATAGATTTAACCTCTTTCCATCAGCTAAGATCATGGGCGATCCAAAACCTGGCTATACATCAGGTGATGCGATCAGAGCGATCCAAGAGGTCGTAAATGACACGCTAAGTAGCGAGGACTACGCTATAAGCTGGGCGGGAACGGCGTATCAAGAGGTAAATTCTCAAGGAACAGGCACGGTTGCTTTTATCTTTGGTATGATTTTTGTCTTTTTGATCCTTGCAGCTCAGTACGAAAGATGGCTCATTCCGCTTGCGGTTATCACAGCCGTGCCATTTGCGGTATTTGGCTCGTTGCTAGCTGTTTGGATAAGAGGCCTAACAAACGACATCTACTTTGAGATCGGACTCTTGTTGCTTATCGGTCTAGCGGCTAAAAACGCCATTTTGATCGTAGAATTTGCTATGCAAGAGCGTGATAGTGGTAAGAGTATCTTTGACTCAGCGATAAATGCGGCAAAACTTCGTTTTAGACCTATAGTAATGACTTCAATCGCATTTACACTTGGCGTATTTCCTATGGTTATAAGCGCAGGTGCTGGTGCAGCTTCTCGCCACTCACTAGGAACTGGCGTGGTTGGTGGTATGATCGCTTCTACGACGATAGCTATATTTTTCGTGCCAATGTTTTATTATTTGCTTGAAAATTTAAATGAAAAATACTGGAAAAAGGGAGCAAAAAAAGATGAAAAATAAGGCGTTTATACTTATAATGGCGGCGTTTTTAGCTGGTTGCTCATTTCGTCCAGATATGCCAAATGTAGATACAAATTTCACATCTACTTACACTTATGAGACAAGTGATATAAGAGATCTTTGGTGGAGAGAATTTAAAGATGAAAATTTAAATTCTCTAGTAGAAAATGCACTCGATAAAAATACAAATTTACGTGTTGCTTATTTAAATTTAGAGAAAGCAAAAGCAAGCCTTGGCGTAGCTGAGGCAGATTTGCTTCCTGGTATAAATTTAAATATAGGCTACGAAAAAGCAAAAAGTAGTGGCGAAACATATACTAAGCAACCACAAACTCGTTATAGAAAATCAGATATAAATTTAGGGCTAAACTACGAGATAGACCTTTGGGGTAGAGTAAGAAATAATGTAGCAGCAGCTGAAGAAAGCCTAAATGCAACCAAATTTGACTACGATAGCGCGAGGCTAAGTATCAGCTCAAGTGTTGCAAAAAGCTACTTTGCGTTAGTTTCATTAAATATGCAAGAAGCTGTGCTAAGAGAGACTTTAAAAACCTATGAAGACACGCTAGTGCTTCGCAAAACACAGCTTGATCTTGGAAGCATAAATGAGATGACTTATTTGCAAAGTAAGGCAGCAGTAGAAAGCGCTAAGACCAATCTTACTTCTATATTAAATGCAAAGTCAAAAGCTATCACTTCACTAGCCATCTTGACTGGTAAAAGTAATAATGAAATTTTAGGTGGAGCTATTGCTAGCTCACAAAATTTACCAGCTTCTCCAGAGATAAGTGCTGGCATTAGCTCTGAAATTTTGCTAAGAAGAAGCGATGTGGCAAAGGCACTGGCTGATCTAAAATCTACAAATGCACTTGTCGGTGCGGCAAAGGCCGAGTATTTTCCTACGATTTCACTTACTGGGCTTTTTGGCTTTTCAAGTATTGATTTTGAAAATATCTTTGTTGGAAATGCCAATACATGGAGCATAGGCGGCTCTTTAGCACAGAAAATTTTTGATTTTGGTAGGACAAAAAATAATGTAGCAGTGGCTAAAACAAATGAACAAATTGCCGCTGTTAATTATGAAGCAGCGGTAAAATCGGCTCTTGGTGAAGTAAGAGATGCGCTTATTTCAAGGCAAAATGCAAAAATTTCTTTGGAACAAGTGAAAAATTTGCTAAAATCCCAACAAAGAATTTACTCGCTTGCTAAAGAGCAATATGATGCTGGCTACATTGGACATTTAGAGCTTCTTGATGCGGAGAGAAATTTGCTTCAAGCAAAATTACAAGATGTCTCGGCAAAGCTTGATGAGGTTGATAGTGTAGTCGAAGTTTATAGAGCTTTTGGTGGCGGCTTTAAGTTGGAAAAATAATTAAAAAGGAGAGAAATTGGGAACTAAGATATTAAATTTCTTGTTTTCTTGGGGTTTTTTCGTTTTTGCTATCGCTCTTGGCGTAGCATTATGGTTTGCAATAAATTACGTTGATACATTTAGGCTTGAGTCAAGCTTTTATGATATCGGCGAGATATTTATGATGGCGGCTGTTTTTTGTATTGCCTTTTATGTGATCGCAGCAATATTTGTTATTCCTATTAGAGCGATCAAAAAATCTTAATCTTTCATCTAAGGACAAAATCCTTAGATGAACTCCTTGACTTCATTATGTAAAATTCTTAGATTTTTGATTATTTATTTTAAAAATTTATTTATGAAATTTACCGCATTTATATTACTACTTCTAACAAGTATATTTTTAATAGCTTGCTCAGCTAATCAAGCAAATAAAAAGATAAGTAACTCTGAACTAGAAAACTTAGCCAAACAATATGGTGGAGTATATATATTTAATCAAAAATTTGTTGATGAGATAGAGAGACAAGAACAAATAAGAGATAATAAAAGAAAAGAAATTTTAGAGAGAATAAAGACAATACCTAATAAAAATGAAAGAAATCAAAAAATGAGAGAAATTTTAAAAACAGAGTTTTACGATAATCCAAAAATGGATCAAACCCTCTCAAATAGTAAAAGATATTATGAAAATTCAACAGATTATGAAAACCAAACCAAAAAGAAGATAAAGATTCCAGCAGAATATAAAGAAAAGGTTATAAATTTTATAGGTATAGATAATTACAACAAATATAAACCAGGTTTTGATCTAGGTTATTTTTGTATAGATCAAGAAGGCAATATTGAAGTAATAGATATGACAGTTGATTACTATATTGTAAAAACAGACTATGGACTATTTGGTGACGAAGGAAGAGGATTTAGCTTTAAACAAAATAGATATGTAAATATAAGCGGTGGAAACAAATTCATTCTAACAAACAACAAATTCATAAAAGCAAACAAGGACAAGTAAGTGCAAACTAAAAAATCAAATAAAGAGCTAATAAATTGCTTTAAGGACTATATTGATATAGCTGATGCAAGTTATGCAATGCTTCATAATGTATTTGAGAATGAAAGAAATGGACTTGATGAGCTTTATGATAAATGAAGTAAATTTTAATAAACCCCAAACAGCACATAATAAATTAATAATATTATAAATACAATAACAATAAAATATCCAAACTAAAATTTCAAACATAAAAGGATAACCAATGAAATTTCTAGCTATAACACTCTTACTTCTAACAAGTATATTTTTAATAGCTTGCTCAGCTAATCAAGCAAATAAAAAGATAAGTAACTCTGAACTAGAAAACTTAGCCAAACAATATGGTGGAGTATATATATATGATGAGAAATTTGAGAAAGAGATAGAGAGAAGAGAAAAAGAAAGAAGCGATTATATGGATGATTTCTTTAAAAATAATAAAAGAAATTTTAAAAGATCTGACCTAGAAATCATGGATCAAAAATTCCCTCAAACCCTCTCAAATGGTAAAAAATATTATACTAGTTGGCTAGATTATGAAAGAGATACTGGTAAAAAAGCAGAAATCCCTGAAAAGTATATAAGTAAAATAAAAGAGCTTATGGGCAATGATAACTATAAAAAGTCACCAAATAGACCAATATTAGTAGGCTTCTATGAAGATAATAATCAAATAGTACCTATTGAATTATCAATGTCTTATACATACTATAAAACTAAATATGGACTATTTGGTGATGAGGGAATGGGAATTAGATTTAAAGATGAAGAGAGAATTTTTATACCAGGTGGAAACAAATTCATTCTAATAAACAACAAATTCATAAAAGCAAACAAGGACAAGTAAGTGCAAACTAAAAAATCAAATAAAGAGCTAATAAATTGCTTTAAGGACTATATTGATATAGCTGATGCAAGTTATGCAATGCTTCATAATGTATTTGAGAATGAAAGAAATGGACTTGATGAGCTTTATGATAAATTTGGTAAAGATAATGTCCCTGAAAACATTGTAAATTCTTATAGAGAAGATGAAAAGAAAAAGCCTATTTGGAGATATGCGGATGATATTACCAAGGGAGACACAATAGAGGAGCTTTCTGAGAAAGCAAAGAACAACGGTAAAAAATTTGGTGAGCCTACTGCTTATGCTCTTTGTATTGAAGCTAGATTTATGGCAGATAAATTTGTAAGAGATCCCAATGGTGAAGAAAATGAAAAACCAAAAAAATTAGAAAATAATGTTAAAAGATTTATTACAACTCCAACTGATAAAAATGGTAATAAAGCTAATCCTAAAATTTTCTACGCCCCTGAATCCCTCTCTCCTCGCACAAAACTATTTGTCAATCGCTATGAGCTAGTAAAGCACATACCTAATCAAAAGTCAGGTTTTAGCTCAACTATATTTTATGACACGCTTAAGTCAAACTATATCATAGGCTTTAGAGGAACAGAGATGAAAATAAACGATCTCTTAGATGATGCCTTTATGGCTATCACATCAAGAGCGCTTATGCAAATATCTGCCTTAAAATCACTTCAGTCTTCTATGCAAGAAGCAATAAATTCTCATAGTCAAAACTTAAGTGGTTTAGATAACACTGCCAAAGATATCATCCTATCAGGTCACTCATTAGGAGGTCATCTAGCTCAAATATATGCAGTAACCTTTAAAGATAGCGGAGTAAAAGAACTTTATACTTATAACGCTCCAGGAATTTATGGTGGTATATTAGCTTCAGCTTTTACTTGGAGCTTAAGGCTTCTTAGCTTTGTGGCTAAAGCCATAGCAAAAGGTGCAAGATGGATAGCAAGAGTCATAGACAAAGATGGCTTTATAGGAAAGATGGTAGGCTCAGTTTTTAACAAGATAAAAGGTATGTTTGGCTTTAAAGATGATAAGAGCAGTGTAGATGAATACGTAGATGTAGTTAAAAATAATAAACAAGCTCAAAAGACTCTTGCAGATAAAAAGGTGAGCTCTAATATAAATAAAGCTAGCAAAGAAAAAGATATAGACATAGAGATACATCACGTAGAGAGCGTTAAACAAAGTATCAATAGAGATGAAGATAGCTTTTCGAAAGATGTAGCTGTTTTGATAGAACCTACCTTTTCGGTCATATCTGATCTAGGCTATAAGCTAGGCATAGATACAACTGGCGAAGTAAAGTATGAAAATACCGAGAATAGACACTTGGTGAATATATTAATTAGATCTCACTTTTTAAAAGAGAGCGTTTTGGTTTTATATATGTTGTGCTATCTTTTAGAAAACAAAGAAAATGAAGCAAAAATAGAAGGCAAAGATATAGCTGAAGCACTTGATTATCTAAATGAATATATCCAGTCGCTTAAATTTAAACTAAAATGCATAAGATCGAAGTTAAATTTGGATGTAAATATAGATGATATAAGCGATGCTTCTATGCTAGATACGCCTTTATATATTTTTTATGCTTATTTAAATCTCTTTTATGAATATGGCAAATTTAGTGATGAAAATTTTAAGCAAGATATGGTCGGGTATATAATAGAAAATTTAGGCAGCAACATAGATAAAAATAGCAACAAAGAAGCACATCTAGTAAAGATACTAGATATAGATGATCTAGATAAACTAGATGCGACAAAGATAGTAAGTGATGCTAGAGCTGGTGATATAGATATGCTAGTGGCTATTTGTGCTTTGAATTTATTTGTATTTGAAAAAAAGATAGATGTAAATGAGCTTGGTAAATATTTCTCTTATAGTAAAAACATCTATAAAAATATAACGATACTACGAGATAATAGAGTGGATATAGCGGAGGCTAGCATCTTCGTAAAAGATAGAATAGATATGCTAAAGAGCATAATAAATCTAAAATATGCGGATCTAGCAAAGCTAAAAGAAAATGAAAATTTTTTAGCTAGCATAGACTCTAAGGACATAAGCTCTAGCGATGAAGCCATAGTAATAGCTAATAATAAATCTGCTCAAAATAACGACGATGTGGCTTACAACAATAAAGTAGCAACCGATGATATAAAAGCTCTTATGAATGAGAGCGTAGGAAGTATCTTTTATAAAAACAACGATACCCTTAGTGTAAGTGCAGTAGATAAAAGTATAGTCGATGTTGAGGTATTAAAGGAGATATTTAAGCTAGATAGCAAAAATATGAATCAAAGAATATATCTAAACTCTGCTCTTTTATCTAAAGCCAATGAAGAGGAGGATTATCCACTTTATTTTAAAGACGAAAAATATAACAGTGATGAGAATATACCTCTAAATTTTACTCATCAGCCAAGAGATGAGGATAAAGATATAGGAAGGCTAAATGTTGCTTATAGAAATTCTCAAGCAAATATATTAAATTATTCACTATTAAATAAGAGTCTAAATATCGATCTAAAACCAATGAGCAAAAAGACTAAAGAGGCTCTTTCAAATTTAAATCAAAGGCAAAATTTACAAAAAGATAATCAATCTAAAGAAATTTCATCTACTGCGACTTCATGCCCTATCATAGAGGATGACACTATCATTTGCCCACATGGCGGTCATGTGATCTTAAAAAGTAGGGCAGGTAGGAGCATAAGATCAGACGATCAAGGCGTGATACTTGATGTTGATTTTATAAACTCGCCGATAGTAGGCTGCTCAGCTAGGATCCCATGCGTCATAGTAGCTTATGTGCCAAGATCGGCACTTAGTCTAAAAAGCATGAATGATCACTACGCTGTAATGCAGGATCTAGTGCCAAACTGCCTAAGCAACACTGGCTCTTCGCTAAGGTGTATAAAAAAAGAGAATAAACTAAAACTAGAGCATAGTTTAGGTAATCCTATGTTTGAGAATAATAACCTTGCCGTACAAAATCCAAATTTAAACAAGCCATTGATTAGACTTCATATAAAAGCTTTTGCCTCTCAAATAGATAATCTTTTGGTAACTACCTATTATCTATTTGATAAAAAATTTGAAGATAAAAATGGCTTCAGCAAGATCAAACTCAATTTAGACGAGGGAAGAGACGTAGAGGATAAGAATTTAAAGGCTCTTTTAGCGGATAATTATGATGATAAGCGTTATGACATCAAAGAATTTAAACTAAGATATGGAGTGGATAAGCTGAATTTGATATTTGTAGTTCCAAAGAATTTTAGCTCTCTTGATAAAGAGAACTACAAAAAGGCAAATAGCCCGGAAAGTGGGGTAGGCTTTTTTGCCAGTTTAGATGAATTTAATAGTTCTAATATAGAAAAGAATAGACATACTTACACTTATGTTTTTATGTCTCCAACTGGAGCTAAAAGCATAGAGCTTGAGATAGCTAAAGGGCTAGATAGTGGCTATACAAATGATATAAACACAACTAGCTTTGTAATGCTTGTTAGTTGATAAATTTAAAGAGAGGGATCGTTCTTGAGATTAGATAATACAAAAATTATTAGAAGCATAGAAGAACTACTTTTTGAGGTCGGCGTAAATGGAGAAGGATATAAAAATATAACCTTTTATTGCCGTGATTTAAACCATTTTTATAATACAAATATATTAAACGGAGATGCCTTATATAATAAGATATTTACAAGGCTATATGATCAAAAAAAGGCGGGCAAAAATGTTAGCATAAAGACTTATAAATATTTTGATAAGTTTAGTTTATTTAAGAATGAGCGTGGTTTTGAAAGAACCGATGAAATAAAAGTCGCAAACAGTAGTATGAAATTGGAGGTGCTTAGTCAAGAAAAGGATATCATTGAAGAGTTTACTAAAGAACTAGTAAATCTTGCAAATATTTTTAGAGAACAAGGCAATATGGTTAAAAATTTTGAAGAAGCATCTAGTGAACTAGTTAGCAACTATAAAAAAATAGATCGAAACATTAACTCCTTATCGGATAGGCTAAGGGATGAGCTAATAAAAAAAGCAACCATAATATTAAATCATGAAAATTTTGATAAAGAAGAAGAGAGTATAGAAGCAATCAAAGACGGTTTTGAGGAAATCAAAGAGAACCTTAAAAAGGCTTCAGAGGATGGCAAGATTTATATGGCAAAAGAGATAGTTAAATTCTTTTTTAGTCTTATTGATATAACTGATTTAAGGGCTACATTTAAGCCACTAACACTACTGCTTGCCGTGCCAGATGCACTTTCTGCCACTAAAAATATAGGTGAATTTCTTCAAAAAAGAGGATTTTATGCCTTTTCTAGTCCGGTTATGAGCTTACTAGCTACTAAGTTTGGTTTTACATTAGGGTTATTAAATACAGTATCGTTTAACAATATTCTGGTTTTTACAAATGATGATCAAAATAGTGGGGCATTTATAGATTTTTCAGGGTTTGATATAACAGCCACTAAGACGAAAAGTAATTACGATGAGTATATTGGAATTTGCTCTAATTTTTCATTAGAGGGTGATGAAAAAAGCCTATTTGAAGCAAAGATAAGCAAATATGAAAATATAGATAAAAAAAATAATATATCAATATGTAAAAATGATAAGGATAATGCTGAAGAGAGTCTACTTAAGAGGATAGAAGAGTGTGTGATCGCAAATAGAGCAAATTTTGTCTATATGCAGTATCCATTTTTCAATTCTTTAAAATTTGCGAATCTTTTAAGGGATAAATCCTTAACTACAAAGGACGATACTCACAATACAAATAACAGTAGCGGTACCTCTAAAAACTATCTCATTATTTCAAATGCCCCTATGAGAGAAAATGCAAAACTAAATGAGCACCTTTTGCAAAACGTATTAAACTATAAGATAATGGACAGTCTAAATAGGGTGGATAACAAGAAAGTGACTGACCCTAAGCAGCTAAAAGCCACGAAAGACTATAGTCAGTACTCCATACAAGTAGATGCTCAAAATGATGAAGACCTATATTTATTAAGTCTAAGCCCATTTACAAGGGTTAGCAGAGAGAAAATCAAGAAATTTGAAAGTTATATTTCAGACAATTTTATATTTAACAAACCAATGGGCAAAGAAATTTTTAATGGCTCGGAATGTTTCATTAAATTTACGCAAGCCAATACCTATTTAAGTCATATAGATAAGTACTTTAAAAATGCCAAAGACATGGAAGAGATAATTAAAAGAGAAGAAGAATTTTTAGAGGCAAACATAGAGGAATTCAAAATCTTCTTTTTAAATTTGAATTCAAATACGGAACAAGATCGTATTATTTATGCTTTAGGTAAGCCAACTTCAATACCAATCGATGATAGAGGCATGATGCAATTATTGTCAGAGGAGTCTAATGGCGCATTTATAATAGAAACAGAATACTATTATCCAGCCACAAAAGTATTCTTATTAGTGATGGGATATTTTATATTAAGACAAATATTTGATAATTCCTTAATCAAACCAGAGTCTTATCTTGGGAGTGAGGCCATAAATTTATATGGCGAAACATTTCTAGTTTTATCCAAAAACACCTATTATCTAAAAGAAGATGAAACAAAAATACCCATATATTTCTTTAAAAAAGAAAAAGAGGCGAAAGCAGGACAAAAGGATGCCATCTGCATAGAGGAGATAGTGGACTCAATAGAAAAAAGTCATGTGGCTGATGACGATCATATATTAGATGATGATACATATAGTGAGTTAAAAAAGATACTTGAAGAACCAACAACTCTAGACATATATGATATGAGCGATGAGGAATTTGCAAGTAAATTCAAAAAAGAAAATTCTTTAAGTGACGAAGAATATAAAGAACTTGAAAAGAAACTTAGTAATCCTAATAATATAGATACGAGTAGTATAGAGGATGAGAAATTTAAAAAATATATAAAGCAGATAAATGACGATGAGTATAAGGATATGATAGATTTTTCATTAAAGTCTATAATGAACGATATATTATCCGATATATTTCCATTTTATGGTTTTTTTATAGATAAATGCGGTGAGACTGTATGGAAAAGCGTCATAAGGACAATGTTTTATGTAGGCAAAGACGCTACTCCTCTTAATGTTGCCAAAGGTATATTTATGGCAACAGGTGGAGAGCTTAGATTGGCTACGCTAATAAAAGAAAAGCCTATTTTTAAGTTAATTAGTGCAAGTGATAAAAAAAATTTTAACCTTCTAAGTAGGCGTGAATTTTTTAGGATGCAAAAGCTAATAAGCAATGATTACCTTTTTTCATATTTTGATCGAAAGGCAAAAGCAAAAGGTAGAGATCAACTAAAACATCAAGAAAAATTAGCAAAAGACTATAAAGATATCACAAAAAAACTTATAACATTAAGAATAGGTACAGAATTTGTAAAAAATGCTGGAAAGGCAACAGTATCTAATATAACAAGAGCTGGACTTAAATTTTTAGTAGATAGTGCCTATAGCTCATCTTACGAACACCAAAAAAGATCTTATGAACTAATACTTCATAAGTATTTCACAAATAAATTTGATGAAACTTATGCTGT